>NZ_AP024871.1:2212142-2528163 GCF_024346875.1 Vibrio gallicus | reverse complement strand
GACGACCCCACAGTGCATTTTAGAAAAATAAGAGAGTAATTTTACCCCCAGTTTATCAAGATCGCTAGCAAATGATCGCAGATCCAGTGCATAAGATCTAAGTTATTCACAATTTCACTCGTTTTTTACCTAGGATCGATGATATTACCCACAGAAATATCCCCTACAGTGAGATCAACAACTATAATCCCGCATTTATCCCCACAGTTTTTCACAGCCTAAAGCGCAAATAGTAACCATTATGCATATGAATAGTTATTAGTAATAACACTTAGTTATTAAGAGGCCGCAACAGTTCGCTGTACTATTCGCAGAATAATAATTAGGAGTTATTTTTATGAAAAACTGGATAAAAGGTTTGGTATGCGCTACTGCACTAATTGCTAGCCTAGGCCAAGCAGCTCAAGCTGCAACTGAAGTCAAAGTTGGAATGTCAGGCCGCTACTTCCCATTTACCTTTGTTGAAAAGGACAAACTTCAGGGGTTTGAGGTAGACATTTGGGACGAAATTGCCAAACGTAATGACTACGATGTCAAATTTGTAACTTCTAACTTCTCTGGTTTGTTCGGCATGTTAGAAACAGGTCGCATCGATACCATCTCAAACCAAGTTACCGTTACAGAAACTCGCAAAGCAAAATTCTTATTTTCTGATGCTTATGTAGTGGATGGCGCACAGATTACTGTTCGCAAAGGCAATGACTCAATCAAAAGCTTTGAAGACCTAAAAGGCAAAACCGTTGCGGTTAACCTAGGTTCGAACTTTGAGCAACTATTGCGCAGCCGCGATAAAGACAATCAAATCGATATCAAGACCTATGACACAGGTATTGAACACGATGTAGCGCTAGGCCGTGCTGATGCATTTGTTATGGATCGCCTTTCAGCTCTAGAGCTAATTAAAAAAACAGGTCTGCCTCTACAGTTAGCAGGGACTCCATTTGAAACAATAGAAAATGCGATGCCTTTCGTTAATAACGAGAAAGGTCAAAAGCTGCAAAAAGAGGTCAATACCGCTCTTTCTCAGATGCGTGAAGATGGCACCTTGGCTAAGATTTCGCAAAAGTGGTTTGAAGCCGATATAACTAAGAAATAGAGTGTGAGAATAGTCTTAGGTCACAGTGTACAGACTTAACCCTGTACGTGAATAAGTCTGCCTTAGACTAGAGATATAAAATTAACTCACTATTTCTAATGAAGTAGTGGGTTTGTTGTTTTTATAAGAGATGCATTATGGGCTTTGATTTTAATTACATGCTTGAGTTGCTGCCAATTCTGTTCAAGTACCTCAGTATAACCATGGAAATGGCTCTTTTAGGCGGGGTGTTTGCCCTAGTTTTGGCGGTAATCTTCGCCAATATTCGAGTTTTTGAAATACCAGTACTAAACCAGATAACACAGCTATACATTAGCTTCTTTCGTGGCACTCCACTACTGGTTCAATTGTTCTTGCTTTACTATGGCCTACCGCAAATTTTTCCTATCATGGTTGGTATTGATGCCTTCTCAGCCGCCGTCATCGGGTTAACATTGCACTTTGCTTCCTATATGACCGAAAGTATTCGAGCTGCAATTATCGGTATTGATCGCAGCCAAATGGAAGCAAGCGTTTCTATTGGTATGACAAAGCGCCAAGCTATGCAGCGAATCATTTTGCCACAAGCAACTCGTGTCGCCCTGCCTTCATTGATGAACTATTTCATAGATATGATCAAATCGACATCTCTTGCATTTACACTTGGCGTTGCCGAAATCATGGCAAAGGCACAAATGGAGGCGTCGTCAAGCTTTCGCTTCTTTGAGGCATTCTTAGCTGTAGCTCTTATTTATTGGGGAGTTGTTGTCATTCTTACTCGCATTCAAATAATTGCTGAGAACCGTCTAAATAAGGCTTACCAACGATGATTAAACTACAGAATATTCATAAACGATTCGGCGACTCAGAGATTCTCAAAGGCATTGATATTGAGATCGAAAAAGGCGAGATAATCGTCATTATCGGCTCTAGTGGAACAGGAAAATCAACCCTATTACGCTGTGTCAACTTCCTAGAGCACGCAGAGCAAGGCCAAATAGTAATAGATGATGCTAGTGTAGATTGTAGCAACCACACCAATAAAGAAGCGTTAGCTCTTAGACGAAAAACTGGCTTTGTATTTCAAAATTATGCCCTGTTTTCACATATGACTGCTCGGCAAAACATAGCTGAAGGGCTAATTACAGTTCGAGGCTGGAAAAAAGATAAAGCCCTTAGTAAGGCGCAGCAGATCCTAGATGACATCGGACTACAAGACAAGGGTGACAGCTATCCTGCAGCCCTTTCTGGTGGTCAACAACAACGTGTGGGTATAGGACGAGCCATGGCCCTTCAACCCGAGCTATTATTATTTGATGAACCTACCTCAGCCCTTGATCCAGAGTGGGTTGGCGAAGTGCTAAGCCTGATGAAAAAACTGGCTACGCAGCATCAGACTATGCTGGTGGTTACCCATGAAATGCAGTTTGCTAGAGAAGTCGCCGATAGAGTGATCTTCATGGCTGAAGGCAACATTGTAGAACAGGGAAAACCTGAGGATATCTTTGGAAACCCTCAAGATCCTCGCCTGAAAAAGTTCTTAAATCAGGTTGGGATCGAATAAGATCCTTGAGATTTTATAAACAAACCGTATAATCCGTCGACCGGAATTTAAGGTATTGCTTTTTATTTATTATAAAAGTCCTTACCTAGCTTAAACCAATCATTGACTAATTATGAGTCAATGATTACAATTCCGCCTCTTTGTTGAGAGACGTCGGATTTTCTCTCTATAAAGGAGAGAGAAACTAAAATCCACGTCGGGTTTAACAAGACCTAGAAAACTACTGATCAGTAAAGGTAAATACCATGAAACGCACTTTTCAACCTTCAGTTCTAAAGCGTAAACGTAGTCACGGCTTCCGTGCTCGTATGTCTACTAAGAACGGTCGTAAAGTAATTAACGCTCGTCGTGCTAAAGGCCGTGCTCGCCTTTCAAAATAATTCGCGATTATTTTGACTAAGTACGCGTTCTATCGGGAGTTACGTCTGTTAACTCCCGAACATTATCAAAATGTCTTTGAGAAAGCTCACCGAGCTGGCTCCCCTCACTTCACAATCATTGCTCGCAAAAATACTCTCCAACACCCACGCCTTGGGTTAGCCGTTCCAAAGAAACAGATTAAAACAGCAGTTGCTCGTAATCGTTTTAAACGAATAGCAAGAGAAAGCTTTCGCATTAATCAGCATAAACTCCCTAACAAAGATTTCGTTGTTATTGCAAAGAAAAGCGCACAAGACTTAAGCAATGATGATATGTTTAAACTCTTCGATAAATTATGGCAAAGACTTTCTCGCCGCTAGCGTGGATCGCCATAGGCCTAGTTTACTTTTATAGAGTAGGCATAAGTCCTCTTATTGGGCCGAGATGTCGCTATACTCCAACCTGTTCAGAATATGCGATCCATGCATTAAAAATACATGGATTTGTAAAAGGTTGTTGGTTATCCGGCAAACGTCTATTAAAATGCCACCCTTTGAATGATGGCGGTTACGACCCCGTACCACCTAAACATAACACGACAAACAGAGATAAATAACGATGGGTTCTCAACGTAATATCTTGGTTATTGCTCTAGCTATGGTTTCTTTTCTACTGTTCCAACAGTGGCAAAATCATAAGAATCCACAAGCTCCAGCAGCAACTCAAGCACAATCTAACAACGCATTGCCTGCGCCTACGTTTGCAGATGAAATGGCTGAAAATACCGCCACTCAAGCAAACAAGAATGCAAGCCTTGTAAACGTTAAAACGGATGTTCTCACTCTATCTATCGATGCTTTCGGTGGTGATGTGGTGTCTGCAGAACTAAACAAGTACGCAGCTGAGTACGGCTCAGAGCAGCATTTTGTTTTACTTGATAAAAAAGGCAGCGAGCAATATATCGCTCAGAGTGGTTTGATTGGTCCTCAAGGGATCGACTTGAGCAGTACTTCTCGCCCTAACTATCAGGTTTCAGCTGATTCATTCCAACTTGCTGACGGTCAAGATGAACTTCGTGTACCAATGACCTATAAAGCAAACGGTATTACATATACTAAGACCTTTATCTTAAAACGCGGTAGCTATGCTATTGACGTTGTATATGATGTAGCGAATAACTCAGCTAGCAATGCAACAGTAGGTATGTATGCCCACCTTCGCCAAAACCTGAAAAAATCAGGTGGCAGCTTAACTAAGCCAACTTATCGTGGCGGTGCGTATTCTTCAGAAGATACTCGTTATAAGAAATACACCTTCGATGACATGCAAGATCGCAACCTGCAAGTTAACCTACCAAATGGTAATGGTTGGGCGGGTATGCTTGAGCACTACTTTGCATCAGCATGGATTCCACGTGACGCACAAGGTTCTAGCATCTACACCCGTGTTGTGGGTGGCCTAGGTGATATTGGTGTTCGCTTACCAAACCAAACCATTGCTGCTGGACAATCAACTCAACTAAAAGCAACTCTATGGGTCGGTCCTAAGCTTCAAGACCAAATGGCGACAGTAGCTCCTAACCTAGACCTTTCTGTTGACTACGGTTGGTTATGGTTTATTGCTAAACCTCTACACGGATTACTTTCTATAATCCAAGGTATTACTATCAACTGGGGTCTAGCAATTATTGTACTTACCTTTATTGTTCGTGGTGCTATGTATCCACTAACTAAGGCTCAGTACACCTCAATGGCAAAAATGCGCATGCTTCAGCCTAAGCTACAAGCAATGCGTGAGCGTATTGGCGATGATCGTCAACGCATGAGCCAAGAAATGATGGAGCTATACAAGAAAGAGAAAGTAAACCCACTAGGTGGCTGTTTACCGCTCGTTCTACAAATGCCTATCTTCATTGCATTATACTGGGCATTGATGGAATCAGTTGAGCTTCGTCACTCACCATTCTTTGGTTGGATCACTGACCTTTCGGCTCAAGACCCGTACTACGTCCTTCCGCTATTGATGGGTGCAAGTATGTTCTTGATTCAAAGAATGAGCCCAACAACGGTTACAGATCCAATGCAACAGAAGATCATGACCTTCATGCCGGTTATGTTTACTTTCTTCTTCCTTTGGTTCCCATCTGGTCTAGTTCTATACTGGTTGGTATCGAACATCGTTACGCTGATTCAGCAAACGTTGATCTACAAAGGTCTAGAGAAAAAAGGCTTACACTCTAAATAGAGCTTAAGTTAGCCAATGTTAATAAAAGAAGGCGACCTTAGGGTCGCCTTTTTATTTTCTATAATTTGAGCAACTTACTGTTGTTTAAGTATACAATTTACCTAATTATCCCAATTGAGACCAACATGACTAACGATACTATTGTGGCCCAAGCCACAGCGCCAGGACGTGGCGGAGTAGGCATAATTCGAGTTTCAGGCCCGCAAGCAGATGACGTAGCCAAACACCTCGTCGGCAAGAGTTTGGCAGCACGCAAAGCCGAGTATCTTCCCTTTCTTGCAAGCGATGGTACACAGATAGATCAAGGCATTGCCCTATTCTTCCCTAACCCACATTCTTTTACTGGTGAAGATGTATTAGAGCTCCAAGGACACGGTGGTCCGGTAGTAATGGATATGTTGATTAAGCGTATTCTAGAATTGCCAAACATACGCCCAGCACAACCTGGAGAGTTCTCTGAGCGCGCATTCCTCAACGACAAGATGGATCTAACCCAAGCTGAGGCCATCGCTGACTTAATAGAAGCCTCCTCAGAACAAGCTGCGAAATCAGCACTCAAGTCATTACAGGGTGAATTTTCCAGCAAGATCGCAACCTTAGTCGAGTCGCTAATCCACCTGCGTATCTATGTTGAAGCCGCCATTGACTTCCCAGAAGAAGAAATCGATTTCCTTGCCGATGGAAAAGTCGGTGGTGATCTACAAACCATTATCGACAACTTGGAAGCAGTGCGTCTTGAAGCCAATCAAGGTGCAATCATGCGTGAAGGTATGAAAGTCGTAATCGCTGGTCGACCAAATGCCGGTAAATCAAGCTTGCTGAATGCCCTATCAGGTAAGCAAACTGCGATTGTGACAGAGATAGCAGGAACCACTCGTGACGTATTACGTGAGCACATCCATATCGATGGTATGCCGTTACATATCATAGACACAGCAGGCCTTAGAGAGGCCTCTGATGAGGTAGAAAGAATCGGTATAGAGAGAGCATGGGAAGAAATAGCTCACGCTGACCGTGTATTATTTATGGTCGATGGAACCACCACTACCGCAACTAACCCTCACGATATCTGGCCAGATTTTGTTGATCGATTACCACAAAACATCGGTATTACGGTCATTCGCAATAAAGCAGACCAAACTCAAGAGGCGCTGGGTATCTGTCATGTAAATGACCCTACATTAATTCGTCTAAGCGCTAAAACCGGCGAAGGCATTGAATCACTGCGCACTCACCTAAAGCAGTGTATGGGTTATGCGGGCAACAATGAAGGGGGCTTTATGGCTCGCCGTCGCCACCTAGAGGCGTTAAACAAAGCCGCTGAGCATCTACAAACTGGCCAGCAGCAACTTGAAGGCTTCATGGCTGGTGAGATCCTAGCTGAAGAACTGAGGATCACCCAACAATACCTAAATGAAATCACCGGTGAGTTTAGTTCAGACGATCTTCTAGGTCGTATATTCTCGTCATTCTGTATTGGCAAATAGAGGTAAATAATGATCCACTTAATTACAGGAAGTACCCTTGGTGGGGCTGAGTATGTAGCTGACCATTTGAGCGACCTTTTACAGCAAAACCAACGACAATCTGAGATTCACAATCAACCAAACCTAGCGGATATTCCAACCGAAGGCACTTGGTTAGTGGTCACCTCCACTCATGGAGCGGGTGACTATCCAGACAACATAAAAAGCTTTATCAGACAGCTACAACAGACCCCACCGAACACTCAAAAGCTAAGGTTTGTGGTCATCGCTATTGGGGATTCAAGCTATGACACCTTCTGCGCAGCTGGTCGTCACTGCCATGAACTACTGACAGATATAGGCGCAACTCCACTTAGTGAATGCTTTACTATCGATGTATTAAATCACTCAGTCCCAGAAGAAGCTGCTGAAGCTTGGTTCGAAGAACATAAACACCTTTTTTAATCTCTCATATGGTCGCTCGGTTGATTTATTAACTGGCGACCTTCTCTCTATTTGTTCATAATTTAGGCATTCAAACACTTTTTTTTTGTGGATAACTACAGGCTTTTCCAGTGATCAACTTATAGTTATTCAAGGATAACTTATTATGATCTTACCCCCTGTGTATAACTAGGCATTTAGATCCCAGCTAATACAGAGTTAGATCCTGTATAGATCACAGCAATTGATCGTCCCAAACCACTTGATCTTGTTGATCATTTATTAGTTATCCACACAAGATCGTCTCCTTAATAATAGATCTAATAAAAGATCTATATAAAGATCTTATATATATAAAGGAGCTCTCTAAATGTGGAAAAGATTTAAAAGCAATTTTCTAATGATCAGAAAGAAGGTAGAATACGCGTCCTTTTTGTTCACTTGTTTCACGATAGATAATTCGAGGCCAACTCATGCTTTATCACGAAAAATTTGATGTCATCGTCGTTGGCGGTGGTCATGCTGGCACGGAAGCAGCTCTTTCAGCAGCTAGAACAGGTCAAAAAACGTTATTGTTAACGCACAATATCGATACTTTAGGCCAGATGTCATGTAACCCAGCAATTGGTGGTATTGGTAAAGGTCATCTTGTGAAAGAAGTGGATGCTATGGGTGGTTTAATGGCTAGAGCTATTGATCACGCTGGTATTCAGTTTAGAACTCTAAACGCATCTAAAGGCCCAGCAGTTAGAGCGACACGCGCACAAGCAGATCGGGCTTTGTACAAAGCTTACGTACGCAACGAACTGGAAAATACACCCAATCTAACCCTGTTTCAGCAATCGGTAGATGATCTTATCGTTGAACAAGATCAAGTTCGTGGCGTTATTACCCAGATGGGGCTCAAATTCGAAGCCCGTGCGGTCGTATTGACCGTTGGCACCTTTTTAGGTGGCAAGATCCACATTGGTATGGAAAGTGCAGCAGGAGGCCGCGCAGGCGATCCTCCATCGATCTCTTTAGCGCATCGTTTACGAGAATTACCATTTAGGGTTGATCGTTTAAAAACAGGGACTCCTCCGCGAATCGATGCACGAAGCGTCGATTTTAGTCAGTTAGACGTACAGCACGGTGATAATCCGACGCCGGTATTCTCATTTATGGGCAGTCGTAGCCAGCATCCACAACAGGTGCCTTGTTATATCACCCACACCAATGAACAAACCCATGATGTTATTCGAAATAACCTCGATCGCAGCCCTATGTATGCCGGCGTTATTGAAGGGATTGGTCCTCGCTATTGCCCATCTATCGAAGATAAAGTGATGCGATTTGCGGACAAAAACAGCCATCAAATCTTTATTGAACCAGAAGGGCTAAGCACCCATGAGCTATACCCTAACGGTATATCAACCAGCTTGCCGTTCGATGTTCAAGTTCAGATTGTTCGTTCGATGAAAGGGTTTGAGAACGCGCATATCGTTCGTCCTGGCTATGCAATTGAATATGATTTCTTCGACCCACGCGACCTTAAGCAAACCTATGAGACCAAATTTATCCAAGGGCTATTTTTAGCTGGACAAATCAATGGTACAACAGGCTATGAAGAAGCTGCCGCTCAAGGCCTGATGGCGGGTTTGAACGCGAGTCTATACTCTCAAGATAAAGACGGTTGGTCTCCGCGTCGGGATCAAGCATACATGGGCGTATTAATTGATGATCTTTCAACAATTGGTACGAAAGAACCTTATCGTATGTTTACTTCACGTGCAGAATATCGATTGTTATTACGTGAAGACAATGCTGATATTCGATTGACTGAAAAGGCGCATGAATTAGGCTTAATTGATGAAGCTCGCTGGACGCGATTTAATCAAAAGTTAGAAGGCATAGCGAATGAGCGCCAGCGTTTAGCTGGGGCTTGGATAAACCCTAAATCTGAAGGGGTAAATGAGCTCAATCAGTTACTAAAAACACCACTTACTCGTGAAGCGAGTGGGGAAGATCTGCTACGTCGCCCAGAATTAACTTATGATAAATTAACTGAGTTGGTTAATTTTGCTCCGGCTATCGATGACCTTCAGGCTGCAGAGCAAGTTGAGATACAGGTTAAGTACGAAGGATATATTCAGCGCCAACAAGATGAGATATCTAAGTCCCTTCGTCATGAAAATACGAAATTACCAGCAGAGTTGGATTACACTGAAGTCTCCGGATTATCGAATGAGGTTGTCGCTAAGCTCACCGAAGCCAAGCCTGAAACCCTTGGTATCGCATCACGAATTTCAGGTATAACACCAGCAGCGATTAGTATTTTACTGGTGCATTTGAAGAAAAAAGGTTTACTAAAAAAGGGTGAGGAAGCCGCATAATGAGCTTACATCAACAGCTATCGGCCCTCGTTGCCAAGACTGAATTACAGGTTAATGAAACCCAATTAAATCAGCTTGTAGGTTATGTTGAGTTGTTACATAAATGGAACAAAGCGTATAACTTAACTTCGGTACGCAATCCTAGTGATATGCTAATTAAGCATATCATGGATAGCATCGTTGTTTCGCCACACCTACAAGGCTCACGTTTTATTGATGTTGGCACGGGACCGGGTCTACCGGGCATTCCATTAGCTATCATGAATCCAGATTGTGAGTTTGTATTGCTTGATAGTCTTGGTAAACGAATCCGTTTTATCAAACAAGTGTTGCACGAACTAAAAATCGATAATGTTTTGCCAATGCAGAGCCGTGTTGAAGAATTTCAACCGCAACAAAAATTTGATGCTGTTTTGAGCCGGGCATTTGCATCCATGACTGATATGGTTAATTGGTGCCGACACCTACCAAACAACGAGCAAGGTGTATTCTTAGCTCTCAAGGGACAGGTTTCTCAACAAGAGATAAATGAGCTTCCAAGCTGGTGTAGCGTGATCCAAGTCAAAGCTTTGACGGTTCCTGAGCTTGAAGGTGAAAGACATCTTGTAATCTTACAAGACCAAGATCAGGGAAGAGATTAAACGTGGGAAAAATAATATCGATAGCCAACCAGAAAGGTGGTGTGGGTAAGACGACTACATGTGTCAATCTTGCAGCATCAATGGCCGCAACTAAGCGTAATGTACTTGTTATTGACCTCGATCCGCAGGGCAATGCAACTATGGCCAGTGGGGTTGATAAATATCAGATAGAAACCACTGCCTATGATCTTTTAGTTGAAGAGGCTCCCTTTTCTGAGGTTGTTGTACCTTCACCAACTGGAGGTTATGACCTTATCGCTGCCAATGGAGATGTCACGGCTGCAGAAATTAAATTGATGGAAGTCTTCGCTAGAGAGGTTCGCTTAAAGAATGCCCTAGCGAGTGTAAAAGATGATTACGATTTTATCTTTATTGATTGTCCACCGTCTCTTAATCTACTTACCATCAATGCTATGGCGGCATCTGACTCTGTTTTAGTGCCGATGCAGTGTGAGTATTTTGCGCTTGAAGGCTTAACAGCACTCATGGATACCATCAGTAAACTAGCTGCGGTCGTCAACGAAAACCTTAAAATTGAAGGGTTGCTGCGAACTATGTTTGACCCTCGAAATCGTCTTTCAAATGAGGTTTCAGAGCAGTTGAAAAAGCACTTTGGGAGTAAGGTATATCGTACTGTTATCCCTCGTAACGTGCGTTTGGCTGAAGCTCCGAGTCACGGTAAACCTGCTATGTATTATGACAAAAACTCTACTGGCGCTAAGGCATACTTAGCTCTGGCTGGAGAGATGCTTCGTCGTGAAGAAATAACCGCTTAATTATAAATCTGTAAGGAAAATATCAATGTCAAAGCGTGGTTTAGGTAAAGGACTTGATGCACTACTTTCAACTAGTGCGATGGCAAGAGATAAACAGACGCCTTCTCAGGTTACCTCAGCTCCTAAATCAGAGAATGGTGAGCTAAAAGATATTGCTATTGATTGCTTACAGCCAGGTATCTATCAACCGCGTAAGGAGATGGATGCGGATGCCCTTAGCGAACTTAGTGCCTCAATTGAATCGCAAGGCATCATACAACCTATTGTTGTACGCCAACTATCGTCTAGTAGCTATGAAATCATAGCGGGCGAGCGTCGCTGGCGTGCAGCGACACAAGCGGGCCTTAAGAAGGTTCCTTGTGTTGTTAAAAAAGTTCAGGATAAAGCCGCTATTGCTATGGCGCTTATTGAAAATATTCAGCGAGAGAACCTGAACGCTGTAGAAGAAGCTCAAGCCCTTGAGCGCTTGCAGGCTGAATTTGAACTTACCCACCAACAGATTGCCGATGTTATCGGTAAATCCCGCACTGCAGTCAGTAATTTATTGCGTCTTAATCTGCTTCAAAGTGAAGTTAAAAAACTTGTCGAGCAACAAAAATTAGAGATGGGTCATGCCCGAGCTCTACTTAGTTTGCAAGATGAACAGCAAGTTGAGGTCGCAAATGAAGTCGCCAAACGTGGCTTAACCGTTCGTCAAACCGAACAATTAGTAAAAAAAGCACTGACTCCTACCGCAAAAATCGAACAAAAAAACAACGATCAGCAAGCTGAAATTTGGTCTGAAAAGCTGTCAAAAAGCCTTGGAAATTCAGTTTCATTGACCAGAAACAAGAACGGGTCCGCTAAATTGACAATTAGTGTTGATGAACCTCACAAATTAGAACAGCTTATCGCTAAGTTAGAGCACATCGTGTGATAATTTGAGTTGTCTAAATAACACGCATATAGGCACTTAGTTGCTTGTGTTTTTAGTGCAAGTTTGCGCATAATGCGTGACGATAAATATAAAATTCGAAATTTTAACATCAAGTTAAAATTGTATTTCGAGGTAATGAATACATGGTAACAGCGCTGGCAAAACCTGGGCGAGAACTCGCAGGGCGATTGCTTATGATGGAGCTAAGCGTGGTTATTTTCATGGCTGTTGGAATGAGCATTACGTTCAATCCAAGTTGGGGGGTATCAGCACTCATCGGTGGTGGCATTTTTGTCATCGCAAATGCCGTGTTCTCTATGTTTGCTTTCATGTATGTAGGAGCAAGAGCGATCAAATTGGTCACTTTTTCATTCTACTTCGGAGAAGTTCTCAAGATCCTTCTAACGGTTGTATTGTTCTCAATAGCCTACGTGTATATGGAGTTGGAACTTGTTCCGCTCAAACTAACCTATTTGCTGGTATTACTCATAAATATGTTTGGACCAGTGTTTTTAATTAACAAAAGAAAATAGGAAAAGTTATGGCTACGCCTGGTGAAGCGTTGACATCTTCCAGTTATATTGACCATCACTTACAACATCTATCTTTAGCTAAGTTAGGTATTGTAGCTGAAGGCAGTTTCTGGAATGTGCATATCGATAGCCTGTTCTTTTCTATGCTAACTGGGGTGTTATTCCTTTGGGTATTTCGCTCTGTAGCAAAGAAAGCAACTACTGGTGTACCAAGCCGATTGCAATGTTTTGTTGAAATGGTAATTGAGTTCGTTGGTGAGAACGTTCGCGATACATTCCATGGACGCAATCCATTGATTGCACCATTGGCATTGACCATTTTCGTATGGATTATCTTAATGAACTTGATGGACCTTGTGCCTATCGATTTCCTTCCGTATCCAGCCGAATTAATGGGTATTCCTTATCTGAAAGTTGTCCCAACTGCAGATGTGAATATCACAATGTCCATGGCACTAGGTGTGTTTGCCTTGATGATTTACTACAGCATCAAGGTCAAAGGCATCGGTGGTTTTGCAAAGGAGTTAGCATTACATCCATTTAATCATCCGTTGATGATTCCGTTTAACCTGTGCTTAGAAATTATTTCGCTACTCGCGAAGCCAGTTTCTTTAGGTATGCGTCTATTCGGTAACATGTTTGCGGGTGAGGTTGTTTTCATTCTTTGTGCTGCAATGCTGCCTTGGTACTTACAGTGGGTAGGTTCCCTACCATGGGCTATCTTCCACATTTTGGTTATTTTGATTCAAGCCTTTGTATTTATGATGCTAACAATTGTGTATCTATCAATGGCTCATGAAGACAATCATTAATAATAAAAATTTTTAACCTAACTCTAAAATAAAATTGGAGAAATCTAAAAATGGAAACTGTTCTAAGTTTTTCTGCTATTGCTGTTGCCATCATTGTAGGTCTATGTGCAGTAGGTACTGCTATCGGCTTCGCAATCCTTGGTGGTAAATTCCTTGAGGGCGCTGCTCGTCAACCTGAAATGGCTCCTATGCTTCAAGTTAAGATGTTTATCATCGCTGGTCTACTTGATGCAATCCCAATGATCGGCATCGTTGTCGCTCTGCTATTCACATTCGCAAACCCATTTGTTGGCCAACTAGCTGGTTAATCGATAGATCAATCTAAAACTTTATTGATTAACTAAGAGGGGTAGCTGTTGTGGAAATGAACGCAACTCTGCTGGGTCAAGCAATAAGCTTCGCAATGTTTGTGTGGTTCTGCATGAAATATGTATGGCCACCAGTGTTGCAAGCTATTGAAGAACGTCAGAAAAAAATTGCTGACGGTCTAGTTGCCGCTGAACGCGCAACTAAAGACTTGAACCTGGCACAAGCCAACGCTTCTGACCAAATGAAAGAAGCGAAGCGCACAGCAACTGAGATCATCGATCAGGCTAATAAGCGTAAAGCTCAAATTCTTGATGAAGCTCGTGAGGATGCACAGGCAGAACGCCAAAAAATCCTTACTCAAGCTGAAGCAGAAGTTGAAGCTGAACGTAGCCGTGCACGCGATGAACTGCGCAAACAAGTTGCTACTCTGGCTATTGCTGGTGCCGAGAAAATCCTGGAGCGCTCTGTCGATAAAGACGCGCAAAAAGATATTCTTGATAACATTACTGCAAAACTTTAATACAAGGGGCGCTTATGTCTGATTTGGTAACAATCGCACGCCCCTATGCTAAAGCAGCTTTCGATTATGCGGTGGAAAAGAACGCGTTAGACCAATGGGGTCAAATGCTGGCTTTTACTGCTGAAGTAGCAAAGCACGATAAAATTTCTGACATTCTTGATGGCTCTGTAACTGCCAGCAAGCTCTCTGAAATCTTTATTGCGGTTTGTGGCGAACAACTTGATGAGCATGGTCAAAACCTGCTCAAGGTAATGGCAGCGAATGGTCGCCTTAAGGCACTGCCTGCTGTATTTGCTGAATTCGTGGTTCTTAAACAAGAGCACGATAAAACTGTTGATGTAGAGGTTGTTTCTGCAACTGAACTGAGCCAGCAGCAAATAGACAACATTACCAGCAAGCTTGAATCGCGTTTTGAACGCAAAGTGAAGCTGAATTGCAGTATAGATGAGACCCTTCTAGCAGGGGTTATTATTCGAGCCGGAGACCTTGTCATCGATAACTCAGCACGTGGTCGTTTGAACCGCCTGAGCGATGCATTACAGTCTTAATGGGGATTGGAGCATGCAACTTAATTCCACGGAAATTAGCGATCTAATTAAACAACGCATCGAGTCTTTCGAGGTTGTTAATGAAGCTCGCAACGAAGGTACTATCGTTTCGGTAAGCGATGGTATTATCCGTATCCACGGCCTTGCAGATGTTATGCAAGGCGAAATGATCGAACTACCGAGTGGCCGTTTTGCACTCGCACTTAACCTTGAGCGTGACTCGGTTGGTGCAGTAGTAATGGGCCCATATGCTGACCTTCAAGAAGGCATGAAAGTAATAGGTACTGGTCGTATCCTTGAGGTACCAGTAGGTCCAGAAATGCTAGGTCGTGTTGTAAACACCCTAGGTGAACCTATTGATGGTAAAGGACCAATTGATGCGAAAATTACTTCTCCAGTAGAAGTTATCGCACCAGGTGTAATCGACCGTAAATCGGTAGATCAGCCAGTACAAACAGGCTATAAGTCAGTTGACTCAATGGTCCCTATCGGTCGTGGTCAGCGTGAACTTATCATCGGTGACCGTCAGACTGGTAAAACAGCGATGGCAATCGATGCCATCATTAACCAGAAAGATTCTGGTATCTACTCTATCTATGTAGCTATTGGTCAGAAAGCATCTACTATCGCAAACGTGGTACGTAAGCTTGAAGAGCACGGTGCGTTGGCAAATACCATCGTAGTTGTGGCTTCTGCTTCTGAATCAGCAGCACTGCAATACCTTGCTCCATACGCAGGTTGTGCAATGGGTGAGTACTTCCGCGACCGTGGTGAAGACGCACTAATCGTCTATGATGATTTGTCTAAGCAAGCGGTAGCGTACCGTCAAATCTCTCTACTACTGAAACGTCCACCAGGCCGTGAAGCATTCCCTGGTGACGTATTCTACCTTCACTCTCGTCTACTAGAGCGTGCAGCTCGCGTAAGCGAAGAGTATGTAGAGCGTTTCACTAACGGTGAAGTGAAAGGAAAGACGGGTTCTTTGACCGCGCTTCCTATCATCGAAACCCAAGCGGGTGACGTTTCAGCGTTCGTACCGACTAACGTAATCTCGATTACAGATGGTCAGATCTTCCTACAAGTTGAACTGTTCAACGCCGGTGTTCGTCCAGCGGTTGACCCAGGTATCTCAGTATCTCGTGTAGGTGGCGCAGCGCAAACCAAGATTATTAAGAAACTGTCCGGTGGTATTCGTACCGCATTGGCGCAGTATCGTGAATTGGCAGCATTTGCTCAGTTCTCTTCTGATCTTGATGATGCGACTAAGAAGCAGCTTGACCACGGTGCCAAGGTTACTGAACTGATGAAACAGAAGCAGTACGCTCCTATGTCAGTATTCGACCAAGCATTGGTAATTTTCTCTGCTGAGCGTGGCTACTTAGAAGATATTGAAATCAATAAACTTCTAGATTTTGAAGCTGCGTTACTGTCGTACGCTCACGGTCAATTTGCTGATTTAGCAAACGAGATCGACCAGACGGGTGCTTTCAATGATGAGATTGAAGCAAAGCTAAATCAAATCTTAACTGATTTTAAAGCAACCCAAACTTGGTAATAGGTCGGTGACTTGAGAGAGTCACCTTCTAATGGAGAGTAACGATGGCCGGCGCAAAAGAAATACGTAATAAAATCGGTAGTGTTAAAAGCACACAGAAGATTACGAAAGCAATGGAAATGGTAGCCGCTTCAAAAATGCGTCGTTCGCAAGATGCGATGCGAGCGTCTCGTCCATATGCAGAAACAATGCGTAAGGTGATCGGTCATTTGGCTAGCGGTAGCCTAGAGTACAAACATCCGTACCTAGAAGAACGCGAAGCCAAGCGTGTTGGTTACATCATAGTTTCAACAGATCGTGGTCTGTGTGGTGGTTTGAACATCAACCTGTTCAAGAAATCCATTCAAGATATGCAGCAATGGTCTGAAAGTGGTGTAGAGGTTGAGTTAGCGATTATCGGTAACAAGGCAACTGCATTCTTTAATAACAGTGGCGCAAAAGTAGCTGCTCAAGTATCTGGATTGGGAGATAACCCTAGCCTAGAAGATTTGATTGGTTCAGTTGGCGTAATGCTGAAGAAATATGATGAAGGTGAGTTGGATCGCCTGTACATAGTATTCAATAAGTTTGTGAATACCATGATTCAAGAACCAACGATCGATCAATTACTGCCTTTACCTAAATCAGACAGCGAAGATATGCAGCGCGATCATCAATGGGACTACATTTATGAGCCTGAGCCGAAACCACTGCTAGACGCACTACTGGTTCGTTATATCGAATCAAGTGTGTATCAAGGTGTGGTAGAGAACCTTGCTTGTGAGCAAGCGGCTCGAATGATCGCAATGAAAGCAGCAACGGATAACGCAACTAACTTGATTGATGACCTAGAGCTTGTATACAACAAGGCTCGTCAGTCGGCGATTACCCAAGAGCTATCAGAAATTGTTTCTGGTGCAGCTGCGGTTTAGTTTTAGGCAAAACGAATTAGTTTAGAGGATTAACAATGGCTACAGGTAAGATCGTAGAGATCATCGGTGCGGTAGTCGACGTAGAGTTTTCACAAGGCGATGTACCTCGTGTATACGACGCACTAAACGTAGTTGAAGCTAAAGAACGCCTAGTTCTTGAGGTTCAGCAGCAACTAGGTGGCGGCGTAGTTCGTACTATCGTAATGGGTAGCTCAGACGGTTTACGTCGTGGACTAGAAGTTGTAAATACTGGCGCGCCTATCACGGTTCCGGTAGGTACAAAAACTCTTGGTCGTATCATGAACGTCCTTGGTGACGCGATTGATGAATGTGGTGAGATTGATGCTGAAGAACAGTATGCAATTCACCGTGAGGCACCAAGCTATGAAGAGCAGTCAAGTGCGACTGAGCTTCTAGAGACTGGTGTTAAGGTTATCGACTTGGTTTGCCCATTCGCTAAGGGTGGTAAAATCGGTCTATTTGGTGGTGCAGGTGTAGGTAAGACCGTTAACATGATGGAACTTATCAACAACATCGCACTACAACACTCAGGTCTATCTGTATTTGCAGGTGTTGGTGAGCGTACTCGTGAAGGTAACGACTTCTACTTTGAGATGCAGGAAGCGGGTGTTGTAAACATCGAAAATCCTGAAGAATCAAAAGTAGCAATGGTTTACGGTCAGATGAACGAGCCACCAGGAAACCGTCTACGTGTTGCGCTTACGGGCCTAACAATGGCTGAGCGTTTCCGTGATGAAGGCCGTGATGTACTACTGTTTATCGATAACATCTATCGTTATACCCTTGCGGGAACAGAGGTATCAGCACTACTAGGTCGTATGCCATCAGCGGTAGGTTACCAGCCAACTCTTGCAGAAGAGATGGGTGTACTTCAGGAACGTATTACATCAACTAGAACTGGTTCTATTACATCGGTTCAAGCGGTATACGTACCTGCGGATGACTTGACGGATCCATCTCCAGCAACAACATTTGCTCACTTGGATGCAACTGTTGTACTTAACCGTAATATCGCTGCTATGGGTTTATACCCAGCGATCGACCCATTGGATTCGACGTCACGTCAGCTTGATCCATTGGTAGTAGGTCAAGAGCACTACGATACTGCTTCTGGTGTTCAAACTACGCTACAGCGTTATAAAGAACTAAAAGATATCATCGCTATCCTAGGTATGGATGAGCTTTCTGAAGAAGATAAGCAAGTCGTATCTCGTGCACGTAAGATTGAGAAGTTCCTAACTCAGCCTTACCACGTAGCGGAAGTATTTACCGGTGACCCAGGTGTTTACGTACCTCTTAAAGAGACTCTACGTGGATTCAAAGGCCTATTAAACGGTGACTACGATGATATCCCTGAGCAAGCGTTTATGTACTGCGGTACCATTGACCAAGCTTTAGAGAACGCTAAGAAGCTATAAGTCTGATTAGGAGGCAATATGGCAGCAATGACCTTTCACCTTGACGTAGTAAGCGCAGAGAAACACCTTTTCTCTGGTCGTGTGGAAACGTTTCAGGTGACCGGTAGCGAAGGTGAGCTAGGTATTTTTTACGGGCACACCCCGCTGTTGACAGCTATTACTCCTGGTATGCTTCGTATCGTTAAACAACACGGCCATGAAGAGTTCATTTATGTCTCTGGTGGTATGGTCGAGGTTCAGCCAGGTACAGCAACTGTACTGGCTGACACAGCGATTCGTGGTGAAGATATCGATGCGTCTAAAGCAGAAGAAGCCAAACGCAAAGCTGAAGAAAATATTAAGAATCAGCATGGCGATATGGACTTTGCTCAGGCAGCCAGTGAATTGGTTAAAGCGATCGCTCAAATCCGAGTTGCAGAACTTACGAGAAAGCGTCGCTAATCGTATTAGTCGTAGCGTATAAAAAAGGTGGCCTTAGGGTCACCTTTTTGTTTTTGGGGCTAACTACTTATCTTGGCAGTGATGGGTTAAAATAGACCGATAAATTAAGAACATCTGTTTAAGGATTAAGCAATGAACAACTTTAGTGCCGTCATTCTTGCCGCCGGTAAAGGCACCCGAATGTATTCTCATAAACCTAAGGTGCTGCATACGTTGGCTGGAAAACCAATGGCAAAACATGTCATTGATACTTGTGTTGGCTTAGGGGCTAATAATATTCATTTAGTGTTTGGTCATGGCAGTGATCAGATGAAAGCAACCCTAGGTAATGAACCTGTAAATTGGGTTGAACAAAAAGAGCAACTAGGTACTGGGCATGCTGTCGATCAGGCGTCTTCTCAATATGCCGATGATGAAAAGGTCTTAGTGCTTTATGGTGATGTTCCTCTTATTACCAGTGAGACCCTAGAGGCGCTTCTTGATGCTCAGCCCGAAGGTGGTGTTGGTTTGCTTACAGTCGTGCTTGATAACCCTATGGGCTATGGTCGTATTGTTCGCGAAAATGGCTCTGTTGTAGCTATCGTTGAACAAAAAGATGCCTCTGAACAACAAAAGTTGATTCAAGAAATTAATACCGGTGTATTAGTTGCAGATGGTAAAGACCTTAAGCGTTGGCTGAGTAACCTAAGTAATGACAACGCTCAGGGTGAATATTACTTAACCGACGTAATTGCAGCGGCACATGCCGATGGTCGTGCTATTGAGGCGGTACACCCAGCTAACCCAATAGAGGTTGAAGGGGTTAACGATCGTCGCCAACTAGCGAAACTTGAGCGTGCACATCAGCTTATACAAGCTGAAAAGCTGTTAGAGCAAGGGGTTATGCTTCGCGATCCCAACCGCTTTGATCTTCGCGGAACCCTGCAGTGTGGTATGGATGTTGAAATCGATGCCAACGTGATTATTCAAGGTAATGTCACCATAGGTGATAACGTGACTATCGGCGCTGGTTGTGTGCTTATTGATTGTGAGATTGATGACAACACATTGGTACGCCCATATTCAATCATTGAGAGTGCAACGGTTGCTGAAGATTGTACAGTTGGCCCATTTACGCGCCTGCGTCCCGGTGCTGAATTGCGTAATGACTCGCATGTAGGGAACTTTGTTGAGGTGAAAAATGCTCGCCTAGGTGAAGGATCTAAAGCCAATCACTTGACCTACATTGGAGACGCTGAGATTGGTCAACGTGTGAATGTTGGAGCGGGTGTGATTACGTGTAACTATGACGGTGCGAACAAGTTTAAAACCATAATTGGCGATGATGTGTTTGTTGGTTCAGACAGCCAGTTGATTGCGCCAGTAACCATAGCTGATGGTGCTACCATTGGTGCTGGTACGACGCTAACCAAAGATGTTGCTGAAAATGAGTTAGTGATAACTCGAGCAAAAGAGCGACGCGTCGCTAATTGGCAGCGCCCAGTTAAGAACAAGTAAGCTTTTTATCTCGTATAAACCCCGCTAAATTGCGGGGTTTATTGTTTTTAGTGATTCGGAATAGCGTAGCGTCTTTCCAGCCATCGAACCGCTTGTGATACAGCTAAGATAAGGATCAGGTATTCCAGTACCAAGAAGGTGTATATCTCCAGTGGAAGGTATTCGTTTACGACTAACTCATTAGCGCGTCGAGTTAGGTCAGATAAGCCAATAACACTTACTAGTGATGACATCTTCAGGATATATACAAATTGATTGCCCAGTGGTGGCAGAATTTGACGCAATGCCTGTGGGAAGATAACTAAACGCATCGTCTTCCAGTAGCTTAACCCCAGAGCATGAGATGCTTCGTGCTGTCCACGGTTGATAGCTTGAATACCACCACGGAATACTTCTGCCATAAAGGCGCTTTCCGCTATTGATAAGGCAATAACTCCAGCCCAAAAGTGATTCAGACTTACATCGAGTAGAGTGGGAAGTCCATAGTAGACCCAAAGCAATAACACGAGAACGGGAATGGCCCGAATAATCTCCACATAAATACGGTTGATGGAGCGAATCCAAGGGTTGGACGACAGTGCGGGAAGAGCAATCAGAAAACCAATTAGCATGGCAAAAAACATACTAAGTAAAGACACGTAAATCGTGCTACTAAAGCCATCAGTCAGAAATCTTAGGTTTATCTGACCTTGCTCTGTCGTTGGGTTAAGTACATACCAACCCCATTCATAATTTGAGCAACCTGTGAGCAAGCCACAACAGGTTATTACAACTAGAGCGTTTAATTTCAAAACATGCCATCCTTAAGCACCATTTTTCATATATAACTGGTATGGTAACAGTACCCATGAGGGAGTGTTACTGATTTTAAAGGGAATTATGATGAAGACATTTATTATTGCTTTGGGGATTTTACTGCTTTCTACGGCACAAGCGATGGCGGATACGAGTCGTTTACAACAGATTCTAAGCTCTGGTGTATTAAAGGTAGGCACAACCGGTGATTGGAACCCAATGACCATGAAAAACCCAGCAGACAACAGCTACCGTGGCTTTGATATTGATGTAACCACGGAGCTGGCAAAAGATTTAGGTGTGAAGGTGGAGTATGTAGCCACTGACTGGAAAACTTTGGTTAACGGCATAACAGCCAACAAGTACGATATTACCGGTAGCGCATCACTGAATATGTCTCGCGCGAAAGTAGCAGGCTACAGCCAACCCTATTTCTATTTGGCATTCGTACCAGTGGTTCCGAAAAAAGACCTAGATAAGTATTCTGATTGGGCTGATTTCAACAAGCCTGACATCAAGGTCGCGGCAACGCTAGGTACGGTACAAGAGAAGATGGTAAAAGAGTTCTTCCCTGAAGCACAACACATCGTTATTGAAGCGCCAGCTCGTGATTTTCAAGAGTTATTGGCACGAAGAGCCAATGTATCCGTAACTTCAAATGTTGAAGCCGCAACGCTGGTGGAGAAGTTTAAGCAATTGGCTGTAGTTCCGGTTGCAGAACCAAAGAACCCAACGCCGATCTCTATGCTATTGCCACAAAACGATCAGGTATGGATTAACTATGTGAACCATTGGGTTGAGTTGAAAACGACCCAAGGCTTTTTTGACAAAACCGCTAAGAAATGGGGCTTAACCAGCCTGTAGTGGATTCATTTTGAATAAACGAAGGGAGCGATGATTCGCTCCCTTTTTTGATCTTAATGAGCGGTTGCTTCAACTAAATCATTCTTTTGACGTGTCAGCAGGATTCCGCCCGCCAGACCGACAAGACAGAAGATCATCGTCCAGCCAGTGGCAACGAGTGCTTGCTGAGCAAAGAAAGCCACCAGCATGCTTGCCATACTACTAACACAGATCTGTATGCTGTTTTGCAGTCCAGCCGCTGTTGCAGGGCTATTTTGCGCACTCGATAGCGCACGGTTAACCACGATAGGGTAAAGCGCACCATTGGCCACTGCCACAAAACAAAATGGCAAAAGAACCGGCCAGATAGAGGTCAAGGTGCTTTGGCTTGCAACGAATACCGCGACAACAGCCACCGTAAACAGCATTAGAAGTACTGGCAATACCTTGCTGTCACCATAGCGCTCTACAGATTTCTTCCCGAAATAACCACCCACCAT
Source organism: Vibrio gallicus (assembly GCF_024346875.1). Classification (NCBI taxonomy): domain Bacteria; kingdom Pseudomonadati; phylum Pseudomonadota; class Gammaproteobacteria; order Vibrionales; family Vibrionaceae; genus Vibrio; species Vibrio gallicus. Next base: position 2,505,602 of record NZ_AP024871.1, on the reverse strand, counting down.
AAAGGCGATAGTTTGAGGTATAAAGCTCATGCCAATGTCTTTTGCTGAGTAACCCAGCTGAGTCATGATCTCTGGCATACCGGTTAAGTAGGCAAAGAATACCGCAGAGGTCATTGAGAATATGATGACATTGCCGATAAAGGTGCGGTTTTTGGTAAGAGATACCAGATCAGATTTCAGAGAAACGCTCTTAACTGGATTAGCTTCTTTTGGCTGTCTAGCGGTAACGAACAGCAATACTGCACCAATCATTGCCAACACAACGAAGATGCTTTCCCAGCCTAATGTGGTGTTTAAAAGCACACCTAGCTGAGGTGCAAGAGCGGGCGATAAAGCCACTAGAGGCATAATAGACGCGAAGATGCGCTGGCGGTCATCGGCGCTGTAGCGCTGAATCACCATAGCTTGCCAAATAACCGTGGGTGCACACACGCCAATCGCTTGGATAAACCTAAATACCAACAGTTGAGAAACGGTGAAGCTTAAGCTAATACCGATTGAAGCAACCGTAAAGATCGCTAGGCCTAACGCAAGAGTGCTTCGTAGACCAAATCGGTCAGAAAGGATACCCCATGCCAATTGGCCAACCGCTAGACCAACCAAAAAGATGCTTAGAGACAGTGCAATAGGTTCAGGGCCTGTGGCAAAGTCGGCTTGCAGAGTTTGGAATGTAGGTAGGTACATATCGGTAGCGATAAAACCAAGCATAGAGAGTAGGGCTAGGTAACCCATTTGTAGTTTGCTGACGGACATTAGAAACCATTTCAGAGAATTAATTTGTTGTCGGGCATTCTAAATTGGCTTAAACAACAAATTAAGCGCTAAAATATGTGGTTATCTATCAAAAAATTTGAAAGCTATGTTATCTCAGAAGAACTTTGAATTATTGGATGTGGTTGCTCGTCTTGGTAGTTTCTCCGCTGCTGCTGAGTATCTACACAAGGTGCCATCAGCAGTGAGCTATTCGGTGAGGCAAATAGAGCTTGAGCTTGATGTGCTGTTGTTTCGGCGCTTGCCTCGCAGAGTTGAGCTGACGCCAGCAGGGGAGATCTTCTTAGAACAAGTACGATCTATGCTGCGTCAAATTGAAGAGGCTAAAGCGCAGGCCAAGCGCACTGCGCAAGGTTGGCAACAAACCCTGAAGATCACGCTCGATAACATAGTGAAACTGGATAACCTGCAACACCTTATCGATGATTTTTATAAGCAATTTGATTTTGCAGAGCTGCAGATCAACATGGAGGTATTTAATGGTTCGTGGGAAGCCATAGCCCAAGAACGTGCGGATATTGTTCTTGGAGCAACCTCTGCTATTCCAGTGAGTGGCGATTTCGGTATCAAGGATATGGGGAAGATGAATTGGGTATTCGTGTGCTCTCCGCTGCATCCGTTGACCCAGAAATCCAGCCTTAAGGTTGAAGAGGTGGCCGCTTTTCCTAGTGTAATCCTCGATGATACCTCTAGAGTGCTCCCTAAGCGGCACCAGACGCTGCTTACTAATCAAAGGAGACTTCTTGCACCTAATTGGCATACCGCCATACGATGCATTAAAGAGGGCGTTGGTGTTGGGTTTATACCTGAGCACATTGCCAAGGCCTTAGTCAGTAACAAGGAGCTGGTTACGCTCAGCATTGATTTTCAGGCTCCGCCGAGTGAGTGTTGCATGGTGTGGCGAAAAGACAGCAGCAATAAGCTGATTGAGTGGATGCTCAATTATCTGGGTGATGAGGATAAACTTCATCAAGACTGGCTCAAAAGCGAATAAAAAAGCAGCCCGTAGGCTGCTTTGGTAATAGCGTTGCTGTAGGTCTTGGCTAACCGTTAGCTAAGAAAGAAGCGATAGGATGGATTATCCGACTCGTCTTTATAGCCATAGCCTAGCTCTTCTAAGTGGCTACCGAAGCGTTCAATATCATCTTCTGTCAGCTCAAATCCACACAACACACGGCCGTAATCGGCACCGTGGTTACGGTAGTTGAATAGGCTGATATTCCAATGAGTACCTAGCGTACTTAAGAACTTAACCAGCGCGCCTGGGTATTCCGGGAACTCAAAGCTGTATAAGCGCTCTTGCAGTGGTTTTTTCGGCTTACCACCGACCATATAACGCACGTGCAGTTTCGCCATCTCATCATCGGACAAATCAACAACCGGGTATCCACCCTCTTGCAGATCGGCGATGATGCTATCAAGTTCAGCCTGCCCTTCAAGTAAGCGTACACCGACAAAGATATTCGCTTGCTCGTCATCGTTATAGCGGTAATTAAACTCAGTCACCGCGCGACCACCGATCAGGTTGCAGAACTCAAAGAATGCCCCCTGACGCTCTGGGATAGTCACCGCCAGTAAGCCCTCACGTTTTTCACCCAGTTCACAGCGCTCAGAAACATAACGCAAGCCATGGAAGTTGGTGTTTGCACCCGACAAAACCGTGGCAAGCTTGTTGTTCTTCAGCTCATTTTGCTCTGCGAATTTCTTCAATCCAGCCAGAGCTAACGCACCTGAAGGCTCGGCAATAGCGCGAGTATCTTCGAAGATATCTTTAACTGCGGCGCAGATTTCATCACTAGACACAGTAATGTGTCCGTCGATATTCTCGTTACACAGACGGAAGGTTTCGCTACCGATCTGCTTAACAGCCACACCATCGGCGAACATGCTTACTTGATCTAAGGTAACGGGTTGTCCAGCGTCTAATGCCGCTTTCAAACACGCAGAGTCTTCCGGCTCAACCGCAATAACCTTGATGTTTGGCATGAGTTGCTTAACCAATACCGATACACCTGCGGCCAAACCGCCGCCGCCCACAGGGACAAAGATGTAATCCAAGTGACCGTTTTGCTGGATCATCTCCATGCCTATCGTGCCTTGACCTGCAATCACTAGCGGGTGATCAAAGGGAGGCACAAAGGTATAGCCGTGCAGTTCAGACAATCGCACAGCCTCAGCCTTAGCCTCATCAAAGTTACTGCCATGCAGTACAACCGTGCCGCCGAAAGCTCGAACGGCATCAACCTTGATATCGGGCGTCGTTTTTGGCATCACGATAGTGGTGTTGATGCCAAGCTTAGTGCCAGAGTACGCCATACCTTGAGCATGGTTTCCTGCTGATGCTGCGATGACGCCTGCCTGCTTTTGCTCTTCAGTTAGGCTGGCGACCATGTTGTAGGCACCGCGCAATTTGAAGGAGTGAACCGGCTGGCGATCTTCTCGTTTTATCTGAATATCATTGTGTAATCGCTCCGATAAACGAGGCATATCTTGCAACTGAGTTACTGTTGCTACCTCATAAATTGGTGCACGCAGGATTTGGCGCAGATAATCTGCGCCAGACAGTGGGGTAGTAAGACTCATAGTCTTACTCCTCAAACTTAGACTTATCTCTTACCGCGCCTTTGTCTGCACTGGTAGCCATGCTTGCGTAGGCTTTAAGAGCAAACGAAACAGAGCGCTCACGAGACACAGGTTTCCAACCCAGCTTATCTTGAGCTTCACGGCGATCAGCCAGTTCTGCTTCAGAAACAAGTAGCTCGATGGTGCGGTTAGGAATATCGATAGCAACTTGGTCGCCAGAATTTACTAGACCGATAATGCCACCAGCGGCCGCTTCTGGAGAAGCATGACCAATAGACAGACCCGCAGTACCGCCAGAGAAACGACCATCGGTAAGCAGAGCACACTCTTTGCCAAGCCCCATAGACTTAAGGTAAGTCGTTGGGTACAGCATTTCTTGCATGCCTGGACCACCTTTAGGGCCCTCGTAGCGAATAATAACTACATCACCAGACTTCACCTTGCCACCCAAGATGCCGTCTACGGCGTCTTCTTGGCTTTCAAACACAACAGCGGGGCCGGTGAATGTAAGAATGCTTTCATCTACGCCAGCGGTTTTTACGATACAACCATCCATCGCGATGTTGCCCTTAAGAACGGCTAGGCCACCGTCTTGGCTATACGCATTTTCTTTGCTGCGGATACAGCCTGCTTCGCGGTCGTCATCCAGAGATTCCCAGCGACAATCTTGAGAGAAGGCTTTAGTGGTACGAATGCCAGCTGGACCTGCACGGAAGAAGGATTTCACATCCTCAGATTCCGTTTGCATGATGTCGTACTGAGCAAGCTGCTCATCCATTGAAAGGTCAAGAACAGTGCGCGCTTGGTTGTTTAGCAAGCCAGCACGGTTTAGCTCACCTAAAATGGCCATTACGCCACCTGCACGGTGCACATCTTCCATGTGATACAGCGGAGTGGATGGTGCGACTTTACATAGGTTTGGTACGCGGCGAGACATCGCATCGATATCTTCCATGGTAAAGTCGACGTCACCTTCTTGAGCTGCAGCAATAAGGTGCAATACAGTGTTGGTTGAGCCGCCCATGGCAATATCTAGAGCAATGGCATTTTCAAATGCTTTCTTAGTTGCAATATTGCGAGGAAGTGCCGACTCATCGTCCTGCTCATAGTAGCGCTTGGTCAACTCAACAATACGTTTACCGGCATTGATGAACAGGTTTTCACGGTCTGCGTGGGTTGCCAGCATAGAGCCGTTACCCGGCTGAGAAAGACCTAGCGCTTCAGTTAGGCAGTTCATTGAGTTTGCGGTGAACATACCAGAACAAGAGCCACATGTTGGACATGCGCTACGTTCAACTTGCTCGCTTTGCTCGTCAGATACCGTTGGATCGGCACTTTGCATCATGGCATCAACAAGGTCTAGCTTGATTAGCTGATCTGAAAGCTTGGTTTTACCCGCTTCCATTGGACCACCAGAGACAAAGATGACAGGGATGTTTAGGCGCATAGAGGCCATTAGCATTCCCGGAGTAATTTTGTCACAGTTTGAGATACATACCATCGCATCGGCACAGTGAGCATTCACCATGTACTCTACTGAGTCTGCGATAAGCTCGCGTGAGGGTAGAGAGTACAGCATGCCGCCGTGACCCATAGCGATACCATCATCAACAGCAATGGTATTAAATTCTTTAGCGATACCACCGGCTTGCTCGATTTCTCTCGCAACCAGCTGACCCATGTCTTTAAGGTGAACGTGTCCGGGTACGAACTGAGTAAACGAGTTTACGACAGCAATAATCGGCTTACCGAAATCTTCGTCTTTTACTCCAGTTGCGCGCCATAGTGCGCGTGCGCCAGCCATGTTTCGGCCGTGAGTCGTTGTTGCGCTACGATAGATTGGCATAATTGTTCCTTATTTCTCTGCGTCAGCTGGGTAAACGTAGTCTAACCAGCCCCACTTATCTTCAGTTGTGCCATTAAATAGGCCAAAGTATGTTTCTTGTAGATCTTTCGTGATTGGACCGCGCTTACCTTCGCCTACGACAATTTGGTCGACAGAGCGAACTGGAACGATCTCAGCGGCAGTGCCGGTCATGAAGATCTCATCAGCTAGGTACAAGGCTTCGCGAGCAATGTTCGATTCAACAATCTCGTAGCCTTTATCGCGTGCCAGAACCATGATGGAATCACGAGTGATACCCGGTAGGATTGCTGCTGTTGCTGGTGGAGTAATGATAACGCCATCTTTAACCACAAAGATGTTCTCGCCAGCACCTTCAGACAGGTAACCATCAACACTTAGCGCAATACCTTCATCGTAACCGTGACGACGAGCTTCACCACCCACAAGTAGCGATGATAGGTAGTTACCGCCAGCTTTAGCCGCAGTAGGGATAGTGTTTGGTGCTGCGCGATTCCAGCTAGAGATCATAGCGTCAACGCCACTTTCTAGTGCTTCTTCGCCTAGGTATGAACCCCATGGGAAGGCTGCGATGATCAGTTCCATCTCTGAATCCACAGGAGGACAAACACCTAGGCCAACATTACCTACAAAACCCAATGGGCGAATGTAGGCACTTTCTAGTTTGTTTACGCGAATGGTTTCGCGAGTGGCTTCCATGATTTCCTCAATCGTGTAAGGGATTGGGAAGCGATAAATTTTTGCTGAGTTCTTAAGGCGCTTTGCGTGTTCTGGATGACGGAAAACAATTGGGCCTTTAGGCGTGTTGTAACAACGAACACCTTCGAATACTGAAGTACCGTAATGCATTGCATGAGTGAGCACGTGTACGTTGGCTTCTGCCCACGGAACCATTTCACCGTTAAACCAAATAAAATCTGCTGTTCTCTTAGTCATTTAATGCCTTCCTTACGCGCTTACTTTATGTTGTAAATTATTATTTGGGAGCTCATCGTTGTTAATTTTAGTGACGTCGACACTGATAACATCCCATAACTTTTCAATTTGGTTAGTTAAAAATGTAATCGGACGCTCACTATCAACAATGATCTCGACACTAGCTATCTTACTGTGGTGGTTTTGGGTACCAGCAACTTGTCTAACGATAAAGCCTCTATGACGCACTACTCTTAGTACGCGTTCTAGTAATACTGGCTTATCATCTGCTTTAATATCAAGTAAATACCTTTCCATGAGGGCCTCTATTAAGTGTTCTCTAACATTTCTTCGTTGGATGCACCTGGTGGAACCAAAGGCCATACATTTTCTTCTTCATCAATCAGTACATGAAGCAGGAATGATGTCTCGCTTTCAAGCATCTCTTTGAGTGCTGGCTCGACCTCAGCTTTGGTTGTAATCGTTTTGCCTGGTATATCAAAGGCCTTCGCTAACATTACAAAATCAGGGTTATCGTCCAAGATGGTTTCACTATGACGGCCATCGAAGAACAGTGATTGCCACTGACGAACCATACCGAGACGCTGATTGTTAATTAGGACCATTTTTACCGGAATCTGGCGGCGTTTTAAGGTGCCAAGTTCTTGTACGTTCATCATAAATGAGCCGTCACCAGAGATCAGGATTGATTGATCATCTGGGCGAGCTACTGCGGCACCCATAGCGGCAGGTAAGCCAAAACCCATAGTACCTAAGCCAGATGAAGTTATAAAATTCTGTGGTGCTCGGGGTTGAATATGTTGCGCCGCCCACATTTGATGCTGACCAACATCTGTTGATACTACAGCACTATCAGGCATAAGGTCAGACAGCTGCTTTAACAGCAACGGGGCATAGATGGCTTCACCCGGATGGTCGTAGCGCCACTTAAACCCACTACGTAAACTTTCACAATGATGAACCCAAGGGGAGATGTCATTCTCTAAATGAATCTGAGGCAAAATATCATTGATATCACCACGCAATGTTGCATGAGCATGCCTTAGCTTATTAAATTCTGCTTTATCAATATCAAGATGAATAATCTGTGCATTTGGTGCGAAAGTTTCTAACTTTCCAGTTACTCGGTCATCAAAGCGAGCGCCAACTACGATTAGTAAATCTGACTCTTGAACGATTAGGTTGGCCGCTTTAGTTCCATGCATACCAAGCATGCCCAAGTAATAAGGGTTGTGGCGGTCAATGGTCCCTAAGCCTTTCAGTGTGCTTACGGAAGGCATAGGGTGGTCACTTAGGAATTGGCGAACAGTTTCTGTTGCGTTAGCTAATTGCACACCACCACCAACATATAGAACTGGTCTGTGACTTTCTTTTATCAGTGCCTGCGCTAGACGATACTCTTCCGGTTGTGGTACCGGCATCATTGGCGCTTCAAACTTGGGAAGTACACTTGTCGGTGCTTCAGCCAACTGAACATCTTTTGCAATATCAACTAATACTGGACCTGGACGACCATTCTTTGCTACTTCAAATGCTTCGGCAAGGGTAGGCGCTAGGTCATTAATATCGGTAACCAAATAACTATGCTTAGTACAAGATAAGGACATACCAATAACATCCATTTCTTGGAATGCGTCCGTACCGATAAGTGGGCTTGCTACCTGACCTGTGATCGCGACGATAGGAACGGAATCGAGAAATGCATCTGCAAGTCCCGTCACTAAGTTAGTCGCACCTGGGCCTGAGGTTGCCATGCATACGGCAACTTCTTGGGTTGAGCGTGCCATACCAATGGCCGCCATCGCAGCGCCTTGCTCATGACGACATAAGATATGTTCTACGTCACCATCATAGAGAGCGTCATAGATTGGCATTATTGCTCCACCAGGGTATCCAAATATGGTTTTAATCCCTTGCTGGCTAAGTGCCTCGACGACGAGTTGAGCACCGTTCATTGGCAATCCCCTTTTATTAACATGGTGTTTGGTTGTGTTGTGAATTTCATTTCAACGCACATCATGTGCTCCAAGTCCTTTTGTGTGCCAGTTTGGCTATAAACTAAAAAAAGCCCCCGAACTTTTCAGTGCGAGGGCTTAAAATTTTTACTGTACTAATTTGCGCCTACTCGCCCTCGCGCGGGTTTAATAATCACCACGACGATCAGGTTTACCAGAGCTAGTAGGTTAAGTGTTTTAAGCATCATCAAGAGTAGTCGTCTACTTAGAAAAATTCCGCAATAACTTTGCACAGTGTTTGTTCTACTAGTGGTAACACATAATATTGTGATCTGACAAGGAAAACCGCATTCTTTTTTCATTTTCCTTTACTCTGTGACAGAACTAGAACCAATGATGAGGACAATAAATTGGAGTCATCATGGGGTTAGCTATCATCCAAAGTAGGGCGTGTATGGGGATAAATGCCCCTGAAGTCTTGGTCGAGGTTCATATTGGGCCAGGTATGCCTGGGTTTCATTTAGTCGGCTTGGCAGAAACAAGTGTAAAGGAGTCTAAGGATAGGGTTCGAAGTGCGATACTCAATTCAAAATTTATTTTTCCGAGTAGGAAGATAACTGTCAATTTAGCGCCTGCTGATTTACCTAAGGACGGTGGGCGTTTCGATTTACCAATAGCCATCGGGATATTGGTGGCGAGTGAACAGTTGTCTACCGAGAAAATAAAGCAGGTTGAACTCTTGGGTGAGCTCGCGCTGTCAGGAGAGTTGAGGGCCGTGAGTGGTGCTATCGTAGCATCATTGGCATGTATACAGAGCCATCGTGTCCTGATTTCACCAATTGATAATGGCCCTGAGGTTGCTCTAGTTGATACCAAGCAGAACTTGACGGCAAGTTGTTTGGTTGAGGTTGGTGCCTATTTAAATGGGCAACAAAGCCTAGAACTAAATCATCAGCCCATCACCAACCATGAACAGACTATTGAAAGGGACTTGCAAGATATCTTGGGACAACAGCAGGGTAAGCGTGCTCTAGAGGTCGCGGCGGCGGGAGGACATAACTTATTATTTTTAGGCCCACCGGGAACAGGAAAAACCATGCTTGCGACACGTTTGGTTGATCTGCTTCCTAATCTCAACATAGAAGAAGCCCTACAAGTTGCGGCGCTTAATTCCTTGGTTGGCTCGTTTAGCCTGCAAACTAATTGGTTTAAAAGGCCCTATCGCGCTCCACATCACTCCAGTTCGATGGCGGCCTTGGTTGGAGGCGGTTCTCGTCCTAAGCCTGGCGAGATATCTCTGGCTCACAATGGGGTTTTATTTCTAGATGAGTTACCTGAGTTTGAACGGCGGGTGTTGGATTCGCTTCGTGAACCAATAGAGGCCGGTGAAGTGGTTATCTCTCGAGCGGCGGGTAAGAGTACTTTTCCTGCTTGTTTTCAATTAGTAGCGGCTTTAAATCCTAGCCCGAGTGGGCATTATAACTCCGGACAGATAAGGGCGAATCCTCAGGCCATGTTGCGCTATTTAAGTAAGATATCAGGCCCTTTCTTAGATAGGTTTGATATGTCATTGGAGATCCCTTTGCTGCCGATAGCTAGCTTGCAGCAATCAGGTATGCGTGGGGAAAGCACAGCGGTGGTTCGAGAACGGGTTATTGAGGCAAGAAAGGTAATGGAACATCGTGTCTCAAAAGCTAATGCACAGTTAGATAGCAAGGAGATTGAGCAGTTTTGTTGCTTATCGAGCAGTGATGAGAAATTCTTAGATAACGCCATTACTTGTCTTGGACTGTCTATTCGGGCTTATCATCGGATATTGAGGGTATCTCGGACTATTGCAGACTTAGAAGGAAGCCAATCGATAACGAAGCAGCATCTTGCTGAGGCTTTAGGATATAGAGCGATGGATAAGTTATTAATTGAGTTGAATCAGCAAGTGTCACTGTAAAGGGCAATTTAAAAGGGGAAGCCAAGTGGCTTCCCCTTAATATTATTTTTTCTTCAATAGGTAGTTGATTAGGTCTGTAAGTTCTTTTGTTGATTGAATAGAACCTACTTCAACTAGGTATTTGCCATTGACCACAATACCCGGTACGCCTTTTAGCTTGGCATTGGTGAATTGTTTATCAAAACGACGCTGCATTGAATCAACAGCAAAGCCATTGAAGGCCGCATCAAATTTCTTGGCATCGATACCTTCATCTAAGAAAATTTGACGAAGTTCAGCATCATCTTTTGGCGGAGTATTGAGGTTGTGGATTCGGTTAAACATAACGGGAACCATTTTGTCCTCGACTTCTAAAGCAACCATAGTCGCATAAGCCTTACTCATGGATACGCCCATTTTTCCGCCCATAAAAGAGACGTGGGTTTTCTGGAATTTTGCTGTTTTAGGTAGTGATTTCTTTACCTGCTGGATAATCGGTTCAAAGTGATTACAGTGCGGGCAATAGAATGAAAAGAATTCATTTACTGTTGGGCTAGATGTTGCTGGAAGATCGAGAACCGTATAGTTGGTTCCTTCGGTAAATTGCGCAGCATGAGCTGTAAGCGTGATGAACATTGTTGCCATCAGGGCGATCAGCTTTTTCATTGAGATACTCCTTTACGGTTTTGTTGTGGCTTCCTAATTCGGCTGCCTAGTATGTTTGGTGTTACCACATGGGTGTCAGTGAGAGTGGCGGCTCTGCTAATGCAGAGAGTTGCTCTTTAATGACCAGAACCTGTCCTTCCCAGTATTTTGCATCATTGAACCATGGAAAAGCTACTGGGAAAGCGGGGTCTTGCCATCTTTTTGCTAGCCATGCCATATAGTGTACTAGACGTAGACCGCGCAATGGCTCGATCAGTTTCAATTCAGTGCTATTAAAATCACAAAACTCTTGATAGCCCTCAAGCAAAATATCCAGCTGCAGTAGTTTTTCTTGGCGATCACCATGCAATAACATCCATAGATCTTGTACCGCTGGCCCATTTCGGGAATCATCTAGATCGACAAAAGTAGGGCCATCCCGCCATAGAATGTTTCCCGGGTGGCAATCCCCGTGCAGGCGTATGCTTTGATAGTTACTATCCCAGCGTTGCTCGACCTCTGCTATTAAAAGGTCGAGATCGTTATAGAACGCCTTCTCTAGATGAGACGGAATAAAGTGGCTGTTTTGCAATAATTCTCTTGGTTGATACAGGTATTCATCAAGGCTAATGCTAGGCCGGTGTTGATAAGGGGCAAGGTCTTGACTGACTTTGTGTATTCGACCTAGAAAGCGTCCAACCATCTCTAGTTGGTTATAGTTATCAACTTCGAATTGGCGTCCACCAACACTGTTGTACAACGCAAACAGGTAACCACCATAAAAATGCAGTGTTTGTTGCCCAAGAGTTACAGGAACTGCTAATGGTATCTCTTGCGCATCCAGACAAGCCATAAATTCGTGCTCTTCAGCTATCTGTGCTTCACTCCAACGCTGAGGGCGGTAGAACTTAACAACGTAGCGCTGCTTCTCTTCATCTATGAATTGGTAAACTCGATTTTCATAGCTATTAAGAGCCAAGAAGCCTGATTCAGCGCGGATACCGATACTTTCAAGGGCATACCACATGAGGTCGGGAGTGAGTGAATCGAAATTAAAGGGTGAGGTCATTACCTAGGCTGATATTTGATAAATGCAGAGTACAGTATCTCGGAAACTTCAAACAAAACAAGCCTGAGCTTAATATTAAGCCCAGACTTGTTGTGGTACAGCTTATTTTATCCCGATGGTAAGCGTTAGGCTAAGTTAGAGTTGCTTGATGAAGCGGCTCTCAGTTACCGTGCTAAAGCCCTGCGCGTCATTTAATATAAACTCTATATGAGTGACAGAGGAGCTTAGTTCATCGGGGTTAACTCCAAGGCTAATCGGCAAGCTAAATACCTCTCCAGGGGCAACATTTATTGTTTGTCGGCCATACCATTTTTCTTTGTTTAGCCCCTCAACCGATAACGTGTACTGCTGAGGCTGCTGGGTTTTATTGATTACCTTTAAGGTATAGGTGTTTTCTATATAGCCATCACTGTTGGAGCGATAGAGTTGGCTTCTATCTCTAAGGACGGTTAAGCCTGCGGGATCAACACTGGCTATCTGCGCCAAAAAGCCACCTAACATCAGGATCATGATTAACCCATATCCGATAAGCTTAGGCCGCATAATCTTGGTATGTGTGCCTTCTAGTTTGTGTTCAGTGGTGTAGCTAATCAGTCCCTTGTCGTAGTTCATGCGCTGCATTGTGGTATCACAGGCATCAATACAAGCGCCACAGTTGATACATTCGTACTGCAATCCGTCACGAATATCAATTCCAGTAGGGCAGACCTGAACACAGAGATTACAGTCGATACAATCCCCAAGCCCAAGCTGCTTTGGGTCTGCCTTACGTGAGCGTGGACCACGACTTTCACCACGCTTGGTGTCATAGCCGACAATAAAGGTATCTTTATCAAACATCGCAGATTGAAAGCGAGCGTAAGGACACATGTGAATGCATACGATAGAACGCATCCAGCCTGCATTAGCATAGGTGCAGCCCGCAAAAAATAGAACCCAGAAATAGGCCCAAAAGCTGGCGTTGAGGGTAAAGAAATCAACCCACAGTTCGGTGGATGGAATAAAGTATCCAACAAAGGTTAAGCCGGTCACTATAGCGATTCCTATCCAAGCAAGATGCTTGAGGGTTTTGCGTAGTAGCAGGTTTGAGGCGAGCTTTTGTGAGTCTTGTTTACGTCTTTTGTTTGCCGAGCCTTCTAGCTTTTCTTCAAACCAGATATACATGAAGGTCCAAACGGTTTGTGGGCAGAGATAGCCACACCAGACGCGACCTAAAAATGTGGTGAGAAAGAATAGAGCGAAGGCTGCGATCATAAACAGCAGTGCTAAAAGGGTAAGGTCTTGTGGGTAAAGCGTGGTACCAAAGAAGTTAAACTGTTGTTGCCCAATATCCAGCAGGATCGCTTGTCGCTCTCCATATGGAACCCATGGGGTTAATGCAAATAGGGCGAGTAATATCCAAGCACCATAGCGACGTAATTTTTGATACATACCACTACTGGCACGTACATAGATACGATTGCTAGGGTTAAACCTATCTTCTCGTTGAGAGGGTGGTGCTTGCTTTGGCGTAACGTCTTTGACGTTAATACGGTCCTTATCCATATTGGGTCCTAGATTCGAAATATCAGGTCAGTATATCTAAGTAAGGTAAAGCAAGTTGTTAAATCAGTTGCAGATTAGATGAATGAATTAAATACAGGGTGCGAGTTGGTCGTGTTTTTAAAAAGCCTCATAGCAGTTTCGCTTATTGAGGCTTTTATTAGATTACTTAATGATGCCTCTAGCGCGAAGTAGGGCTGTTTTAAAGTCATCTTCTTTGTCTTTAGCAAGACCTGGGATCTCTTCTTGCTTATCGCTATTACGCATTTTTAGATGGTAGATCAGTACATCATCTGTAAGGTCTTCAAGGTTGCCATTGAAACCCGCTTCTTTGGATAGCTTGATAATAAATTCGATGAGGTTTAGGTCTGGATCCTTTTGCCATTCTGGGTGTAATAGCTCGATCAGTTCATTAACGCGATGACACTTCATTGTTTTCTCCAAAATCCTTAGTGAGGTTATTGAGAGTAAAGTATCAAAAATTACCTAGCTTGAAAGCTTTTGCGGTAAAAAAGACAAGAAAAAAGCGCCAAGCATAAGCTGTAGCGCTTTTTTTTATACAGCAGGTAAGGGCTTGAGCCCAAGTAGATCAATTAATCTTAAGCTTTTGGAGCTTCTGCTGTTTTGTTTGTTTTAGGCACCTTCGCAAAACCGGTTCTGCGATGTGTCACTCGCCCAGAAGGACGAGAAAACCTGACGGTTGTTGGAAACATACTTCACCAAATAAGTCAGGCATATCCTTTGCCGTTATAACAGAATCATTAAACAATTCATGGCAGATATTAAATCAATATCAATATAAAAATAGCATTATTTTTTAGGCATCAATTAAAAATAGGTCGCAAACTTATATACCAGCTTGTTTAGAGTGTATGTTTAAAGGGTTATTGAGCAATGTAATTGCAGAGGGATATGTATGTCTTTGTTTAAAAAAACACTGGCCAGCTTAGGGGTAGGTTCGGCTAAAGTGGATTCGATATTGCAACAAGAAGTATTGGTACCTGGAGATAAGGTTGGGGTTGTAATCCACGCTTATGGTGGTGCAAGCGCGCAACACATCGAGCATATCGACCTTAAATTATGTTGTCGCTATATTGCAGAGCGGCAACAAAGACATCCAAATGATGATCGACAAGATGTAAGCAAAAGGCGGGTTGCCGTTAATCATGTTTTAGACTCTTGGCAGCTTCCTTATTCTTTTACGATTAAGCCTGGTGAGGAGCGTACCTTTGAGGTTGAACTCGATGTTCCGTTGAACACACCGCTAACCCTAGGCAGTTCCGAGGTTTGGCTTGAAACCGCGCTTGATATTGATATGGCGATAGACCCAAGTGATAAGGATATGCTGACTGTTCGCCCTGATAGCGTACTTGATAAAATATTCTTTGAACTGGAAGAGTTAGGACTGAGAATTAGACAGGCACAGTGCGAAGAAGCACACGGTTTTGCTTTGCCATTTGTTCAAGAGTTTGAGTTTGTCCCTACCACAGGTCCCTTTCATGGTAGCTGGAGAGAGCTAGAGATCGTTGTTTATAGAGATAAACAAGAGCTAAAGCTTTGGTTTGAGGTAGACCGCCAAAAATCCGGGCTGGGTGGGCTTTTATCTAGTCTAATTGGCAGCAAAGATCTGCAATCTCAATTATCCCTATCTAATCAGCTTACCGCCGATCAAAGCGCACAACAGGTTGTAGAATTTCTGACGAAGCTATTTAATGACGCTAACGGTGATAATCCATAAGGGCTTGCTCTGGGGGGAGCTTTTTACGGTATTCATAGAGCTGTGCTATAAGGTTGGTAAGCACCATTAGGCCCATTATCGATATCTGTAAGTAGCTAAAAGATTCACCTAGTAATGTTGCACCTAGTACCATAGCTAAGACTGGGTTTAGGGTTCCAAAAAAGCTCAGCTCCGTGGTTGTAATCATAGGTATGGTATAAATATACGCGCCATAGGCAAGTGAGGTTAAGCCGATAGTTAACCAAAGCATAGCCTCCCATTGCACCGCTGTAGTTGGTATTGGTGTGACATAACCCTTTCCACTAAGCGATACCTCCCAGTAAGCAAGGGGCAATAGAATTATCCCACCAAGAATCAACTTCCATGTTAAAAGTTTCCACCAGTTGATTTTGACCATGACCTGCTTAGCAATAACGCTACCAATAATTAGAACAGTCATTGACGCTATTAAAAATAGTACTGCTTTGAGGCTTATTGGTGTGACGCTGGTGCTAAACAAATAAATACAGCTAAGCACCAGTATTGAGGAGGACGCTACCTGAATAATGGAGGGTTTTGTTTTATCTATAAGCCCTATTACCGCTAGTCCAATAACAGGTAGAGCAATCAGACCCACTCCAACCAAGGTGCTAGGAAGGTGCAGTGCTGCTGCAAATAAAAGCCCAAAAAAGAGTGCGATATTAAGAAAGCCAACGAGAAGCAAAGCGGGCAGTTCATGCCACTTAGGCCATGTAGGTTTCAGGATAAGTAATAGCAACCCTGCCGGTAGTGCTCTCCAGACTGCCAATGCAAATGGTGACCACCCTGAAAATTGTGAGGAGACTACTGCATAGGTTGTTCCCCATAACAGAGGGGCGAGTATTGCGAGAATTATTTTCATATGCAGGCCTGCGTTTAATTAAAGTAAGTTTAAATAAACACAAATTAAAAGTAAAGGTTCAATGTAGCAACCAATTGAGCAGTGGACAGAAGATAAATGCTTACAACGATGCTTTTTTTTGGGGCGGTGGTTGCAGAGTGACATGCTCTGCTCTCGTCCTTTGGGCATGATAGAATAGTATTTATATGGTGGTATGTGGTCAGTGAAAGGAAGGCTAAGGTGTTACTATTCCTGTACTGAGGTGAATTGTGGAGTTACTTTTTGAAAGATAAAACAAAGGATGAGTTGGTTGCGAGCGAATGGTTAAGCGTTAACCCTGAGTTATCAAAGACCTCAATTGAACTGGTTACTCAATTTGTTCGTTTCAGTAATCAGATATCGAGTGCTCGACACGACTTCTGTAAGCAATACTCGTTAAATCCGTCAGAATTTGATGTGTTGGCAACTTTATTTCGTGCTGGGCTACCACATGAATTGTCAGCAAAAGAGCTTAAAGATCGCACGCTTCTACCTTCTTCTGGGGCACTATCAAATAGAATTGATCGCCTAGAAAATAAAGGGTTAGTAGTAAGGCGACATGATTTAGTTGATAAGAGAGGCGTAAAAATACGGCTGTCTGAACAGGGCATTTCTATGGTTGAAAAGGTTTCACCACTGTTTTTTAGTGTTATGTCTGATCACTTCATTGGCTTAGAGAATGAAGAGCAAGAGCAATTAAAGGCATTAATGCAGAAATTGCTATAAATAAGGGCGCGAAATGCGCCCTTATTATGATTAGGAATTTATCTCTTCCAGAACCCAGGAATAAATAACACCAGAACGGTTAATATCTCTAGGCGCCCCAACAGCATTCCAAGGCTTAACATCCATTTTGCGGCATCAGGGAGTGGTGCAAAATTGCCTTTAGGGCCAATGATGTGCCCCATCCCCGGCCCGACGTTAGCCACGGCGGTAATTGAACCAGATAAACTGGTTGCTGCATCAAGCCCCAAAGCACTAAGACCGGCAGCAATAATGAGTATGGTGGCAAAGAAGGTGAGGCTAAACGCAACAACAGAGCGGATGATCTCATCGTTTACAGTACGTTTGTTGTAGCGCTGAACAAATACTCCGGATGGATGTATTAATTTGAGCATCTGAATCTTAAGTAAGGTGTTCGCTATCTGAAAGCGAAACACCTTAATACCACCAGCGGTCGAACCAGAGCACGCACCTATCATTAAGAGGAAAGCAAATAATACCGTTGTTAGCGTACCCCAAGCTGTGAAATCATCGAGGCCAAAACCGGTGGTGGTTAGTACCGAAACCACGTTGAACATCGATACACGCAGTGCATCCATTACATGGTATTGATCGCGATATACCAGCCATGCAGTAATGGCTAAGCTGGATACCAAAAACAGCTTTAGAAAACCCAATACTTGAGCATCTCTGGTTAATGCTGCAAGGGATTTCTTTTTCACTACCGCAACAAAAAGCAGAAACGGTAGCCCACCTAAAAACATAAACAAAGTTGAAAACCATTGCGCCGAGTGGGAGAAATGATTCATTGACCCATCAGAGGTGCTGTACCCGCCAGTAGAGAGGGTGGTAAAGGCGTGATTGATAGCTTCAAATAGATTCATGCCTGAAAACATATAAGCCAAGATGCAAGCAACAGTCAAAGATACATAAACGGCTACAATACCTTTAGCGACGTTTTTAACCCTAGGGTCACTCTTATCTGACCAATCAGAGGACTCCGTTTGGAACAGACGCATACCACCGACATTAAGCATTGGTAGAATTGCCACCCCCATAACAATAAAGCCAATACCACCTAGCCATTGTAATGATGAGCGCCATAACAGAATACTGTGCGACATATTGTCCAAGCCGCTCAGTACCGTTGAACCCGTTGTCGTAATTCCAGACATTGTTTCAAAGAAAGCATCAGTAAAGCTGATGTGATTGATGAAAACAAAAGGAAGCGCGCCAAATCCAGTACATACAACCCAAACTAGGGTGGTAACAAGGAACACATCTCGCACGTTAAGCCTAAAGTGCTCAGAGCGTCCATAGGTTAAGCATATGAATGATGCCAAATGGGTAATTGCGACAGCTTTAGCGAATTCAACAAAGCCGCTGCCTGGATTAAACAGTGCTAGGATTGTTGGCGGGTACATAAATAGCGCCAGTTTTGATAGAACTAGCCCTAGAACAAATATGATGGGTCTTATGTTTACCATGTCAGCCGAGCCTTACAGGTAGAAAGGGCTTGGTTGGAAAAGTGCTTCAACATTGGTGATGTACTTTTTATCAACGAGGAACATAACGATATGGTCGTCTTGTTCAATGACGGTACGGTCATGAGCAATCAGTACCTCCTCCCCACGAACTATAGCACCAATGGTTGTACCTGGCGGTAGCTTGAGGTTTGCAATAGCTCTGCCAACGACCTTGGAGGTATTTTGGTCACCACTAGCAATAACCTCAATAGCTTCAGCAGCCCCACGACGTAGTGAAGATACGTTGACGATACCACCACGACGAACATGGGTTAAAAGCTCAGAGATGGTAGCTTGTTGTGGTGAGATAGCCACATCGATATCTCCGCCCTGCACAAGGTCAACATATGCCCCGCGCTGAATGAGAACCATAGCCTTTCGAGCGTTGAGGCTCTTGGCTAGCATCGCCGACATAATGTTGGTTTCATCTTCATTCGTCAGGGCGATATAGGCGTCCATTTCTTCTATATTTTCTTCGTATAGAAGTTCACGGTCGGCAGCATCCCCGCATAGAACCATGGTGTTTTCGAGCTCTTCTGATAAGAAGGTCGCACGCTCAAGGTTTTTTTCAATTAGCTTAACGGAGTAGTTGCGCTCTAAGCGTTTAGCAAGGCTTGCACCTATGTTACCACCGCCAACAATCATAAGTTTGCGATAAGGCTTTTCGAGTCGTTGTAGCTCGCTCATTACCGAGCGAATGTCGTTGCTGGCCGCCACAAAGAACACCTCATCATCTGCTTCAATGATGGTCGTACCTTGTGGTCTTATTGCTCTACCTTGTCGAAAGATAGCAGCAACTCGAGTATCGATGTGTGGCATGTGCTCCCTAAGCGCAGAGATGGCATTCCCGACTAACGGACCACCGTAATAGGCTTTAACTGCAACCAAACTGACTTTTTCATCGGCAAAGCTAACCACCTGAAGTGCACCTGGGTATTGGATTAGCCTTTCAATGTAGCCGGTTACCAACTCTTCTGGTGCGATCAGGTGATCTACTGGTATTGCACCAGATTTAAACAAGGTTTCTTTTTGTGCTAAATATTCGCGAGAGCGAATACGAGCAATCCTGTTAGGGGTGTTGAATAGAGTAAAGGCTATCTGACATGCGACCATATTAGTCTCATCAGCATTGGTTACTGCTACCAACATATCCGCGTCTTGAGCACCGGCTTCTTTCAAGGTGTCAGGGTGGCTAGCCTCACCATTTACAACGCGTAGGTCATATTTGTTTTGTAGCTCACTTAAACGACGACTGTCGGTATCGACGATCGTAATATCATTATTTTCACCCACTAGGTTTTCAGCTAGAGTTCCCCCTACCTGACCTGCACCTAAGATTATGATTTTCATGCCTTAGTTCTCTATTACTACACTACCTAACTTACTTTAGTAGCCTTTTCTAAAACCGCATAGAAGAAGCCATCCATATCGTGCTCACCGGGTAAAATTTGTCGCCCAGGGCTTGCAGGATCACTATCGATGAGCGTTACATCATCGGTACGTGCCAAGAATGCCTTTATTTGCTCTCTGTTTTCAATCGGTGCGATAGAGCAGGTAGCGTAAACTAAGGTTCCACCTGGCTTCAATTGTTGCCACATAGCATCTAAGATTTCGCTTTGTAGCTGGGCTAAAGCGGTAAGGTCATCCGCTCTACGTAACCATTTGATATCTGGATGACGACGAATGACTCCTGTAGCAGAGCAAGGAGCATCGAGTAGGATGCGGTCGAATTTATCGCCTTGCCACCATTGCTCAGGGAAGCGAGCATCACCATGAATAACCTCTGCATCCAGGTTGAGGCGCTCTAGGTTCTGATGTACTCGCAGCAGGCGTTGCTCGTCTGCATCAATAGCAACGACATGTCCACCTTGAGTGTTCTCTAAGATATGCGCTGTTTTTCCTCCTGGGGCACAACAGCAATCGAGTATTAATTCGTTGTCTTTGGGTTGCAAATATTCAAAGGAAAGCTGAGCCGCCGCATCTTGCACTGAAGCCCAGCCAAGATCGAATCCTGGTAGTTTATTTACATCGCATGGGCGCTCTAGCTTTAGGGCATGTTGAGCCTGTGGGTGAAGCGTAGCTTCTATGCCTTCAGCTTCAAGTAGCGTCAAATATTCCGCTGTTGTTTTGTGCTGGTTGTTTACCCTCAGCCACATTGGAGCTTTAGTGTTATTGGCTTCAATAATTTGCTGCCACTGGTCAGGGTATGACTCTTTGAGTAACTTTAGCAGCCAACTAGGGTGTCCATATTTCCCAGCGTCGGTGCTGAGTGCTTTTTTATCTAGGTCCTCTTTTTGGCGCTGATAGCTACGCAAAATAGCATTGATCAACCCTTTAAGCTTTGGGCCCTTGAGTGATTTTGTTGCTTCAACGGTCTCAGCTACCGCAGCATGGTCTGCGGTGCGCATAAAGCCTAGTTGATATACACCCACTAACAGCAGGTGGTGGAAGACACGCTGCTTCCCTTTTAGGGGTTTATCCATTAGTTGGTTAATTACAGCCTCTAGACGAGGTAGATAGCGTAAAACGCCATAACATATTTCTTGAAGCAGGGCGTGGTCTTTCGGATTTAGATCTGCTTGCGCTTTTGGCAAGGCACTGGATAGTGACTGCCCTTTATCAACAACTTGAAATAGTACGGTAGCGGCTGCTGCACGAACGTTCATAGGTTTTTCCCTAAAAGAGTAAGGCTTGAGAAACTCAAGCCTTAGTGTAGTTAGCTTATTGATTTTCTGTTAATTGAGTGCCGGGTATAAACCACTCCGCACGCGAATTAAGTACGTCAGATGCAGCCATGGCTTTTTTGCCGGGAACCTGTATCTGCTCAAGAACTAAAGCGTTATTGCCCGTAGCAACCTTGATACCTGATTTGTCAGCACTAATGATAGTGCCAGGTTCAAGGCTGGTTGTGTTTGGTTCTACATGAGACTTCCAAACCTTAATGTTTTTATCTTCGATAGAGAAGTAGCTAATAGGCCACGGGTTAAACGCTCTAATTTCACGTTCAAGCTCAATAGCGTCTTTACTCCAATCAATGCGAGCTTCATCTTTACTCAGCTTCTTAGCGTAGTTCGCTTGGCTGTCATCTTGTTTAGTCGCCTTAGCGGTATTGTTAGCAATATCTTCTAAGCAGTTGATTAGGGCTTTAGGGCCAAGCTGTGCAAGGTTGTTGTACAGATCAGCGCTGGTGTCTGTATCTTGGATATCGAGGGTCTCTATATGTAGCATATCGCCGGTATCTAGGCCTTCGTCCATCTGCATTATGGTCACACCCGTTTGCTTGTCTCCAGCCCAAATAGAGCGTTGAATCGGAGCTGCTCCACGCCAACGAGGTAGGATAGAACCATGCACGTTGATACAACCAAGACGTGGCATCTCTAGAACCGATTTTGGCAATAAAAGCCCGTAAGCAACAACGACCATAATGTCAGCATTAAGCTTGGCAAGTTCCTGTTTTGCTTCGTCAGTCTTGAAGTTCACTGGCTGATACACAGCAATGTCGTGCTCAACAGCTAGCGCTTTTACTGGGCTAGCGGTAAGTTTCTTACCTCGACCAGCAGGACGATCTGGTTGAGAGTAAACAGCAATAACCTCATGCTCTGAAGATAACAACGCCGCCAAATGGTCGGCGGCGAAATCAGGAGTACCGGCAAAAATGATTTTCAATTTTTCGCTCAAGGTAGAGCTCCTTAATTATTATGCTTTTTCATTGAAGCGTTTAATTTTCTCTAGCTTATCCTTGATACGACGGCGCTTAAGAGGCGAAAGATAATCTACAAATAGCTTGCCCTCTAGGTGGTCTAACTCGTGCTGTACACAGATAGCCAATAGGTCTTCTGCATCGAAAGTAAATTCGTTGCCTTGTCGATCTAATGCTTTTACTGAGACCTCATGAGCTCTAGCAACCAATGCTCGTGCTCCGGGAACAGACAGGCAACCTTCTTCAATCCCATCTTCACCGCGCTTTTCGGTGATTTCAGGGTTAATCAATACCATGGCTTGGTCGCGTGTCTCAGAGATATCAATCACCACGATGCGTTGATGAACATCTACCTGAGTTGAAGCTAAGCCAATACCTTCTTCTGCATACATGGTTTCGATCATGTCATCGATATGTTGTTGCAGTTCTGGCGTGAACTCTTGCACTGGTTTAGCAACAGTACGAAGGCGGTCATCTGGAAAAGTTAAAACTTGTAATATGGACATAGTTTCTCAAATACATTGAAGTGTGCCGAAGTTTTATCGGCGGATTGTGACAATTTTAGTCATTTTGGTCTTCAAATAACAGCACCAATATTAGTCGGTGCCTATGAAATGATAGAAGCTCAAAAAATAGCATGGTTAACCTTACACACAATCCCGCGCTTAAGTGGTGTTAAAGCACAAAAAATCCTAGAGAATATAACGCCAGAGGAGTTACTTTGTTGCTCACAGAAAAATTTATTAGATATTGGGTTTAAGCCAAACCAAGCCGCGTATATCTGTGACAAAGGAGGGGTGACGGTTGAAAACTGTTTGAGGTGGGCAGAAAAAGAGAGTCATCATCTGCTTATGCTTCCTGATGATACGTACCCAGACCAACTAAGGCAAATCAGTAGTGCGCCACCTGTTCTATTTGTCAAAGGCAAGCCTAGCGTATTGCAGGAACAACAGATAGGCATTGTCGGTAGTCGCTCAGCTTCGATTGAGGGTCTTAATACCGCGTGTGATTTTGCGCGGCAGTTCGCGAAGAGAGGAATAGCGGTTACCAGTGGCATGGCTCTTGGCGTCGATGGACGTGCTCACCAGTCTTGCTTGGATGCAGGAGGAGAAACGGTGGCGGTATTAGGTTGCGGCTTTGAGCATTGTTACCCCAAGTCGCATAGGGCTTTGATGAATAGAATCTTGGTAAGTGGGGCTTTGGTAACTGAATTCCTGCCATCGACGCCTCCTAAAGCGAGCAATTTCCCTCGTCGAAACCGGATCATTAGTGGGCTCTGTCGAGGAGTGGTTGTCATAGAGGCTAGTTTAAAGAGTGGTACTTTAATCACTGCGCGATTTGCCATAGAGCAAGGACGGGAAGTATTTGCTGTTCCGGGCTCGTTATATAACCCAGCGGCTCAAGGTTCTCACCGCTTAATTCAGGATGGAGCAACGTTAGTGACTTGTGCGGACGATGTATTGAGCGAAATCCTTGGTGTAAGCGCATATAAGGGTGTAATTGATGATGTAATTGAACAAAAACAGAGCGTTACAGAAAAGGCCAACCTTTCTCAAGCTGAGGCATTGCTGTTAGAACAATTTGGCGACAGCTTATTGTCGGTTGATTTTTTAGCAGAAAGGACCCATTTACCAGTAAATAAGGTTATGATGCACCTATTAGAGTTGGAGCTCAAAGGATTGGTAGCTTCAGCCAGTGGTGGTTTTATTAGATTGAGGGGACGTTAGCTATGATGGATATTCTTATGTATCTATTTGAGACATATGTTCATAGTGATAGTGATTTAGATATTGATCAAGGTGAACTTGAGCAAGAACTGCTTCGTGCCGGTTTCCATCAGCAAGAGATTTACAAGGCACTCAATTGGCTAGAAGGTTTAGCCGCACTGCAAGATGAAGGTGCGAGCCAAAGTATTGCTATGAGCGCTGCAACCTCTATGCGAATTTACTCATCTCGTGAGCAGCAAAGGTTGGACACCCGTTGCCGTGGCTTTCTTTTATTCTTGGAGCAAATCAATGTATTAACTCCTGAATCGAGAGAGATGGTTATCGACCGTGTGATGGGGCTTGAAACATTAGATCTTCAGTTAGATGACTTGAAGTGGATTATCCTGATGGTGCTGTTTAATGTACCGGGAAATGAGAGCGCCTATACCACTATGGAAGAGTTGCTCTACACTACCGACCACGGTGTGTTGCACTAATTCATGAATAGCCACATTGATAAAAAACTGTTTTCTTCCCAAGGACAAGCGCTCGAACAACATTGTCCTGATTGTGGTGCAGAGTTACAGGTACGTCACGGCAAGCATGGCGCTTTCTTGGGCTGTATGAACTACCCTGAATGCGATTTTATTAAGCCGTTACATCAACCTACAGGTCAGATTATCAAAGCGCTCGGTGTGCCTTGTCCAGAATGTGCCAGTGAATTGGTATTACGACAGGGTCGCTATGGGATGTTTATTGGGTGTGAGTCTTATCCAGCGTGCCACTATATTGCACATACCGAGCATGAAAGCGCGCAACAATTGTTTAGTTGCCCGGTCTGCAATAAAGGAAGTTTGGTTGAGAGAGTCTCTCGTTATGGCAAGCAATTCTATGCATGTGATAGCTATCCAAAATGTGATTACGCCTTAAATTCAGAGCCTATTGCTGGTGAATGCAAGCAATGCGGATTTAAGCTGTTAACCAAAAAGAAGAATACGGTCGTGTGCGCTGATAGAAAGTGCCAGGCTTTGCAAGAATAAAAAGGCAGCTCACAAGCTGCCTTTTTATTTATGGGTACTGTTATTTTTGACTTAATGCGGGATAAGCTTTTGGGTCTAGAAGCTTAGTAATAGCTTCTAATTGAGCCTTCCTATCAGCCTCATCTTTACCGCTGACATTGATGTGCCCCATCTTGCGTCCAGGACGCTTATCTTTACCATACCAATGTACATGAGCTTGGCTCATAGCGAGTACAGTCTGAGGCAGGCAATCTTCACCTAAAATGTTGATCATACTCGTTGGACGAAGCATCTCAGTACTACCTAGTGGCAGTCCGCACACTGCTCGCATATGGTTCTCAAACTGGCAGGTTTCTGCTCCTTGTTGAGTCCAGTGGCCAGAGTTATGCACTCGAGGTGCGATCTCATTGACCATCAGCTTGCCTTGCACATCAAAGAACTCAAGTGCCAGCACTCCAACATAATCTAAGCACTCGGCAACAGCGGTAAACATCTGTTTTGCTTGCCCTTGAAGTGCTTTATCTTCAATTGCGGTTGAGAGGCTTAAGACGCCATTGGTGTGTACATTTTCAGCAAGTGGGTAAACCACAATCTCGCCTTTGCTATTTCTAGCTCCGACTAGAGATACTTCTCTGTCAAAGGCGACAAACTCTTCAGCAATGATCGCTTGAGAATCTTGTGCGCTGATACAGGCTTCCATTTCTAGCCATGTCGTCTCAACTTGTTGTGTTGAGGTTAAGCGCCACTGCCCTTTGCCATCGTAGCCACCTAAGGTGCTCTTAAGAACCATAGGTAAGCCAACATATTCAATAGCAGCTTTAAAGTCATCTTGATTGCGAATCAGTGCATATTTAGCATTTGCAACCTGCGCTCTATCTAGAAGTGCTTTTTCAATACGGCGGTCACCACCGGTCTTAATTGCCTCTGCACTCGGTAGTAATTTACCACTGGCTTGACAGGCATCTAATACGGGGTGAGGAACGTGCTCAAATTCAGCAGTAATAACATCGGCTTGCTCAATCGCAAACTCTAGGCCTTGCCCAAGTTTTGTTTGGGTTAATGGCTCAACAATTGCTTCGCTGTTGACATCAAAAGCAATGGTTTTAATGTTCAAAGGAGCAGCTGCTAGTGCCATCATTCGCGCAAGTTGACCTGCACCTAAAACCAGAACCTGCATTATTTATTCCTCAGCTGGATTAGGGTTTGCTAGTACGGTATCGGTTTGATTTTGGCGGAAAGCTTCGATTTTTTCCATAACCTCAGGTACATGAGTACCGATAATTTGTGCAGCAAGAATACCAGCATTTGCCGCACCAGCTTCACCGATAGCAAGGGTGCCAACTGCAATACCTTTTGGCATTTGTACTATTGATAATAGAGAGTCCATGCCTTTTAGTGCTCTAGACTGAACTGGAACACCTAGTACTGGTAGGCTAGTAAAAGCAGCACACATACCTGGTAGATGCGCAGCACCACCCGCACCAGCAATAATTACTTTAATACCGCGATCTTTGGCACTGTTTGCGTAATCTGCGAGCAGTTGAGGTGTACGGTGAGCCGAAACTACTTTGGTTTCATAGCTAATACCAAATGTATCAAGCATTTCAGCTGCGAGTTTCATCGTTGGCCAATCTGATTTAGAACCCATGATAATACCGACTTGCATGGTAA
Organism: Vibrio gallicus; assembly: GCF_024346875.1. Taxonomy (NCBI): domain Bacteria; kingdom Pseudomonadati; phylum Pseudomonadota; class Gammaproteobacteria; order Vibrionales; family Vibrionaceae; genus Vibrio; species Vibrio gallicus. The sequence goes on along the minus strand of NZ_AP024871.1, from coordinate 2,479,329 downwards.
GACTCCTGATTTAACTGTTTGAGCATGGAATATCAATTTTGCGCGCATTATACGGCTATTTTTTGTATAGGAAAACGTTTGCGTCAGCTATTTAATCGAAATTAAAGGAAATACTTATCAGTAATGAATAGAATTTGTAAACTAAATGCAACAGATGCCGAATTAGGGATTCAGTAAACGATGATTGTTATGGATGGTGCAATAGAGGCTCTACAGCAAGGGCGAGTTATAGCTTACCCAACAGAGGCTGTCTTCGGTGTGGGGTGTGACCCTGATAATGAAAAAGCATTAATGGAGCTGTTGGAGATTAAGCAAAGACAAGCAGATAAAGGTTTGATTTTGATTGCTGCGAGCTTTGAACAGTTGCTGCCGTATATTGATGTCTCTAAGCTTACCCAACAACAGCTAGATACCGTATTTCACAGTTGGCCTGGGCCTGTAACTTGGGTAATGCCGGTTAGCCATAAAACCCATAAATTAGTACACGGGCAATTTGATACAGTTGCGGTTCGCGTTACAGACCATCCACTGGTTCAGAGCCTATGTTTGAAGTTTGGTAAACCGCTTACTTCAACCAGCGCTAACTTATCTGGGTTACCACCTTGTGTAACAACAGAGCAGGTTACTGAACAGCTAGGTTCTAAATCGGTTTTTGTTGTGCATGGTGTGGTTGGGGATAGACAAAACCCATCAGAGATTCGTGATGTGCGAACACTGCAAGTATTAAGGCAGGGATAGAATGCAAAATGTTAATAAGCAGGCTGTAAGGGAGTACTTACTTAGTCTGCAGGAGCACATTTGTAGCCAGTTAGAGTTAGTCGATGGTCAAGGGCAGTTTATTGAAGATGCATGGCAACGAAAACAAGGTGGTGGCGGTCGAACGCGTGTCATGAAGGGGGGGCTGTTGTTTGAGCAGGGAGGAGTTAACTTTTCCCATGTGTATGGGGATAAGATGCCCGCTTCTGCTACTGCTCATCGCCCTGAGCTTGCTGGTCGAAAGTTTGAGGCGATGGGAGTGTCACTCGTTATCCATCCACGTAACCCTTTTATTCCAACCTCACACGCCAATGTACGCTTCTTTATTGCAGAAAAAGAGGGCTGTGACCCGATATGGTGGTTTGGTGGAGGGTTTGATTTAACCCCTTGCTATCCATATGAAGAAGACTGTTTGCACTGGCATCAAACTGCAAAAGCAATATGTGCGCCTTTTGGTGACAATGTATATGCAGAGCATAAAGCGTGGTGTGACGAATATTTTTACTTACCGCATCGTCAAGAGACACGAGGAGTAGGGGGATTGTTCTTTGATGATCTCAATCAATGGGGGTTTGAAAAGAGCTTCGCATACATAAAAGCGGTTGGTGAGGGGTTTACTAAGGCATATCTACCAATCGTAGAAAAGCGTAAGCAAACCACGTACAGCGAACAGCAAAGACAGTTCCAACTATACCGTCGTGGGCGTTATGTAGAATTCAACCTAGTATATGATCGCGGTACGTTGTTTGGTTTACAAAGTGGGGGGCGTACAGAATCGATCCTTATGTCTATGCCTCCGCTGGCTCGCTGGGAATACAACTATCAAGTAGAGCCTGACTCTCATGAAGATAAACTCTATCAAGAATTTTTACATCCACGAGATTGGTAGTACTTTGCGAACGCTGTAACAGGTGTTAGGTTGTGAAGAGCAATAAATAAGTAGTAGGACGTTTAATGAATACGTTAATTGACCAATATGCAGTGTTTGGTAATCCAATTCAGCAGAGCAAATCTCCCTTTATCCACACCTTGTTTGCGAGACAAACGAATCAAAGCTTGAGATATACAGCAAAGCAACCCCTACCCGGTGAATTTCAGCAAGCAGTGGTACAGTTTTTCAATGAACAAGGTGGCAAGGGTTGTAATGTCACCGCTCCATTTAAACACGACGCTTATACTTTTGCGGACCGCTTAACTGAGCGAGCTAAGCTCGCAGGGGCCGTGAATACCCTTAAAAAGTTAGATGATGGCGAAATTATTGGTGACAACACCGATGGTGAGGGGCTGGTTCAGGACTTATTGCAGTATCAAGTGAGCCTTGAGGGAGCGCGCATCCTTATCATTGGTGCTGGTGGCGCGGTTCGTGGTGTACTAAAGCCGCTATTGGACAACAATCCTGCATCAATCATTATTGCTAATCGTACCTTTGCTAAAGCTGAGGTACTCGCAGGAGAGTTCAAGGAATACGGTAATATCAGTGCGCAGTCCCTAGATAACGTCGATCAAGCGTTTGACGTGGTAATTAATTCTACATCTGCGGGGCTGTCTGGGGAATTACCACAAATATCCCCTGCTATATTCAGTGCAACCACTGTTAGTTACGATATGATTTATGGGTCAGGTAATACACACTTTAATGAGTGGGCTTTAGCTAATGGCGCAGCCAAAGCCTATGATGGGCTAGGAATGCTTGTTGGTCAGGCAGCAGAAAGTTTCATGCTATGGCGCGGAATTCGACCGGGAGCAAGGCAAGTACTGCGAGAGCTGCGTAAAAACCTGGAGGGGGTGTCATGAATCAATCCATCATCTTTACGGATCAAGTCGAGTGGTTAGAAGCCGATAAGGTAGTCAGTTTTTCCGCACAGCAAAATGGTCAGCTTATAGAGTGCCGTGTTGCCATCAATTATTTAGAGCAACTATCACAACTAAAGGTAGAGCAAAAAGATGCGGTACTTAAGGTATTTGCAGAGTACCGCTTTGACTTGGAAGACCTTGCAGAAGAGTTAATTGAAGCTGAGGAGTTTAACTCTGTAGGCCAGATTGTTATTAGTTAATGCTTTTCACGTGATTAATATAATCATTTTTGTTGTTAACGTAATTGTCAGCTGAAGTCTTTAAAAAGGCGTGTTCTTTATCAGTTAAAGGGCGCGCCTTCTTAACCGGACTGCCAAGATAAAGGAATCCACTTTCTAGGACTTTACCAGGAGGAACTAAGCTTCCTGCTCCGATGTAAACATCACTCTCAATAATAGCGCCATCTAAAATGGTAGAGCTCATACCTACTAGAACCCTATCTTTAATAGTACAACCGTGCAGCATGACTAAATGCCCGATAGTAACCTCATTACCAATAACTAGTGGAAAGCCATTTGGGTTTATCACATTCTTATGAGTTACATGCAGTACTGAACCGTCTTGAATATTTGTACGCTCACCAATGCTGATATGGTTCACATCACCTCGAGCGGCAACCTGTGGCCATACGCTCGAATCCTTACCTATAGAGACATCGCCAACTATCACCGCAGAATCATCTATATAGACATCGCTACCTAGCGATGGGGCTATTTCTTTATAACTACGCAAAGAACTCATTTTTTCACCTATTTGTGGGGGTAAAATACTCACCTTTTGTCTGTAAATGGCGGTTTAGCACAAAAAACAGGCATGTGAGTAAAAAGTTTTAAAATACTACCAAAAAGCACTTGCCAGTGTGATGAAAGTCTCTATAATGCCGCCTCACTGACACGGTAGAGCGCACAACGCTTCAACGTGATTCAGTAGGCTAACTGGCCGAGTCATTTGAGTTTAGGTTCTCTTCGAAATTAAATTCAAAAAGTGTTTGACACTGAGGCTCAAATCGCTAGAATGGCCGTCCACTTGAGAGGTAAGCCTCGAAAGTAACGCTCTTTAACAATTTAAACCAATCAATCTGTGTGGGCACTCGTTGATGATAATCGAAAAGATTTATCAATGAACTGAGTGACCAAAACGATGACTTTTAGTCATTGGCACAGTCAATTCATTATCGTTCTGTTGGAACGATAATAGCTTTAAAATTACTTCTTACTTTCGAGTAAGGACAGTTTTGAAGTCAGTATTCATTGAGCCGCATCTTAGATGCACAAAACTTTAATTGAAGAGTTTGATCATGGCTCAGATTGAACGCTGGCGGCAGGCCTAACACATGCAAGTCGAGCGGAAACGACAACATTGACCCTTCGGGTGATTTGTTGGGCGTCGAGCGGCGGACGGGTGAGTAATGCCTGGGTATATGCCTTGATGTGGGGGATAACTATTGGAAACGATAGCTAATACCGCATAATGCCTACGGGCCAAAGAGGGGGATCTTCGGACCTCTCGCGTCAAGATTAGCCCAGGTGGGATTAGCTAGTTGGTGAGGTAATGGCTCACCAAGGCGACGATCCCTAGCTGGTCTGAGAGGATGATCAGCCACACTGGAACTGAGACACGGTCCAGACTCCTACGGGAGGCAGCAGTGGGGAATATTGCACAATGGGCGCAAGCCTGATGCAGCCATGCCGCGTGTATGAAGAAGGCCTTCGGGTTGTAAAGTACTTTCAGTCGTGAGGAAGGCGTTGTAGTTAATAGCTGCATCGTTTGACGTTAGCGACAGAAGAAGCACCGGCTAACTCCGTGCCAGCAGCCGCGGTAATACGGAGGGTGCGAGCGTTAATCGGAATTACTGGGCGTAAAGCGCATGCAGGTGGTTTGTTAAGTCAGATGTGAAAGCCCGGGGCTCAACCTCGGAACCGCATTTGAAACTGGCAGGCTAGAGTACTGTAGAGGGGGGTAGAATTTCAGGTGTAGCGGTGAAATGCGTAGAGATCTGAAGGAATACCAGTGGCGAAGGCGGCCCCCTGGACAGATACTGACACTCAGATGCGAAAGCGTGGGGAGCAAACAGGATTAGATACCCTGGTAGTCCACGCCGTAAACGATGTCTACTTGGAGGTTGTGGCCTTGAGCCGTGGCTTTCGGAGCTAACGCGTTAAGTAGACCGCCTGGGGAGTACGGTCGCAAGATTAAAACTCAAATGAATTGACGGGGGCCCGCACAAGCGGTGGAGCATGTGGTTTAATTCGATGCAACGCGAAGAACCTTACCTACTCTTGACATCCAGAGAATTCGCTAGAGATAGCTTAGTGCCTTCGGGAACTCTGAGACAGGTGCTGCATGGCTGTCGTCAGCTCGTGTTGTGAAATGTTGGGTTAAGTCCCGCAACGAGCGCAACCCCTATCCTTGTTTGCCAGCACGTAATGGTGGGAACTCCAGGGAGACTGCCGGTGATAAACCGGAGGAAGGTGGGGACGACGTCAAGTCATCATGGCCCTTACGAGTAGGGCTACACACGTGCTACAATGGCGCATACAGAGGGCGGCGAGCCAGCGATGGTGAGCGAATCCCAAAAAGTGCGTCGTAGTCCGGATTGGAGTCTGCAACTCGACTCCATGAAGTCGGAATCGCTAGTAATCGTAGATCAGAATGCTACGGTGAATACGTTCCCGGGCCTTGTACACACCGCCCGTCACACCATGGGAGTGGGCTGCAAAAGAAGTAGGTAGTTTAACCTTCGGGAGAACGCTTACCACTTTGTGGTTCATGACTGGGGTGAAGTCGTAACAAGGTAGCCCTAGGGGAACCTGGGGCTGGATCACCTCCTTATACGATGATTATTCACGATGAGTGTCCACACAGATTGATATGGTTTAGAAAGTTAAGAGGTAAGAAGTACACCCTGTACTTCAACTAGTGTCCCGTTCGTCTAGAGGCCTAGGACACCGCCCTTTCACGGCGGTAACAGGGGTTCGACTCCCCTACGGGATACCATCTTTAAGTACACTTCTTCTTAAATGAAGACTTAAGTGTCTTTAAAAATGGTTTCGAAAGCTTTAATGCTTAGAAATACATGCTCTTTAACAATTTGGAAAGCTGACGATAAATAATGTCCAGTTTTATACTGAGAAAGCATTATTTATCAAATTTAAAAGTTCTCAAATCCTATATCTTTATTGATTTAGGTACCAACACACATTCAAGTGTTCTTGGGAATGCATTCTTGCCAGAGTGCATTCAAATTTGAGTCCGGCAAAATCGAATGTTATCTCGCTCATAATAAAGAGATAACGCACCTTGGAAACGTCATACTGCGTTGTAGCAAACGCATTGCGTTAAGCAAGACCCTTTGGGGTTGTATGGTTAAGTGACTAAGCGTACACGGTGGATGCCTTGGCAGTCAGAGGCGATGAAAGACGTAATAACTTGCGATAAGCCCAGATTAGGTAGTAATAACCATTTGAGTCTGGGATTTCTGAATGGGGAAACCCACGTGCATAAGCACGTATCATTAACTGAATACATAGGTTAATGAGGCAAACTCGGGGAACTGAAACATCTAAGTACCCGAAGGAAGAGAAATCAACCGAGATTCCGAAAGTAGCGGCGAGCGAAATTGGATTAGCCCTTAAGCTTTTAATGCGTCAGGTGAAGAGTCTGGAAAGTCTCGCAATATAGGGTGATAGCCCCGTAACCGACAACGCATTTTAAGTGAAAACGAGTAAGGCGGGACACGTGATATCCTGTTTGAACATGGGGGGACCATCCTCCAAGGCTAAATACTACTGACTGACCGATAGTGAACCAGTACCGTGAGGGAAAGGCGAAAAGAACCCCTGTGAGGGGAGTGAAATAGAACCTGAAACCGTGTACGTACAAGCAGTAGGAGCGCCTCGAAGCGTGACTGCGTACCTTTTGTATAATGGGTCAGCGACTTAATTTTAGTAGCAAGGTTAACCGTATAGGGGAGCCGTAGGGAAACCGAGTCTTAACTGGGCGTCGAGTTGCTAGAATTAGACCCGAAACCAGGTGATCTAGCCATGGGCAGGTTGAAGGTTGAGTAACATCAACTGGAGGACCGAACCGACTAATGTTGAAAAATTAGCGGATGACTTGTGGCTAGGGGTGAAAGGCCAATCAAACCTGGAGATAGCTGGTTCTCCCCGAAAGCTATTTAGGTAGCGCCTCGGACGAATACCAATGGGGGTAGAGCACTGTTAAGGCTAGGGGGTCATCCCGACTTACCAACCCTTTGCAAACTCCGAATACCATTGAGTACTATCCGGGAGACACACGGCGGGTGCTAACGTCCGTCGTGGAGAGGGAAACAACCCAGACCGCCAGCTAAGGTCCCAAAGTATAGCTAAGTGGGAAACGATGTGGGAAGGCTCAGACAGCCAGGATGTTGGCTTAGAAGCAGCCATCATTTAAAGAAAGCGTAATAGCTCACTGGTCGAGTCGGCCTGCGCGGAAGATGTAACGGGGCTAAGCTATACACCGAAGCTGCGGCTGCATACTTTTGTATGCGGGGTAGGGGAGCGTTCTGTAAGCGGTTGAAGGTGGTCTGTAAGGGCTGCTGGACGTATCAGAAGTGCGAATGCTGACATGAGTAACGATAAAGGGGGTGAAAAACCCCCTCGCCGGAAGACCAAGGGTTCCTGTCCAACGTTAATCGGGGCAGGGTAAGTCGACCCCTAAGGCGAGGCCGAAAGGCGTAGTCGATGGGAAACGGGTTAATATTCCCGTACTTCTTATAATTGCGATGGGGGGACGGAGAAGGCTAGGTGGGCCTGGCGATGGTTGTCCAGGTTCAAGTATGTAGGCGGAAGGTTTAGGTAAATCCGGACTTTCTTAACGCTGAGATACGATGTCGAGCTGCTACGTGCAGTGAAGTCATTGATGCCATGCTTCCAGGAAAAGCCTCTAAGCTTCAGATTATAAGAAATCGTACCCCAAACCGACACAGGTGGTCGGGTAGAGAATACCAAGGCGCTTGAGAGAACTCGGGTGAAGGAACTAGGCAAAATGGTACCGTAACTTCGGGAGAAGGTACGCTCTTGGCGGTGAAGTCCCTTGCGGATGGAGCTACTAGGAGTCGCAGATACCAGGTGGCTGCAACTGTTTATTAAAAACACAGCACTGTGCAAAATCGTAAGATGACGTATACGGTGTGACGCCTGCCCGGTGCCGGAAGGTTAATTGATGGGGTTAGACTTCGGTCGAAGCTCTTGATCGAAGCCCCGGTAAACGGCGGCCGTAACTATAACGGTCCTAAGGTAGCGAAATTCCTTGTCGGGTAAGTTCCGACCTGCACGAATGGCGTAATGATGGCCACGCTGTCTCCACCCGAGACTCAGTGAAATTGAAATCGCTGTGAAGATGCAGTGTACCCGCGGCTAGACGGAAAGACCCCGTGAACCTTTACTACAGCTTGGCACTGAACATTGACCCTACATGTGTAGGATAGGTGGGAGGCTTTGAAGACGGTACGCTAGTATCGTTGGAGCCGTCCTTGAAATACCACCCTTGTAGTGTTGATGTTCTAACTTAGTCCCCTTATCGGGGATGAGGACAGTGCCTGGTGGGTAGTTTGACTGGGGCGGTCTCCTCCCAAAGAGTAACGGAGGAGCACGAAGGTGGGCTAAACACGGTTGGACATCGTGTGGTTAGTGCAATGGCATAAGCCCGCTTGACTGCGAGAATGACAATTCGAGCAGGTGCGAAAGCAGGTCATAGTGATCCGGTGGTTCTGAATGGAAGGGCCATCGCTCAACGGATAAAAGGTACTCCGGGGATAACAGGCTGATACCGCCCAAGAGTTCATATCGACGGCGGTGTTTGGCACCTCGATGTCGGCTCATCACATCCTGGGGCTGAAGTCGGTCCCAAGGGTATGGCTGTTCGCCATTTAAAGTGGTACGCGAGCTGGGTTTAGAACGTCGTGAGACAGTTCGGTCCCTATCTGCCGTGGGCGTTGGAAGATTGAAGGGGGCTGCTCCTAGTACGAGAGGACCGGAGTGGACGAACCTCTGGTGTTCGGGTTGTCATGCCAATGGCATTGCCCGGTAGCTAAGTTCGGAATCGATAACCGCTGAAAGCATCTAAGCGGGAAGCGAGCCCTGAGATGAGTCTTCCCTGGCACTTTAAGTGTCCTGAAGGGTTGTTCGAGACTAGAACGTTGATAGGCAGGGTGTGTAAGTGCTGCGAGGCATTGAGCTAACCTGTACTAATTGCCCGTGAGGCTTAACCATACAACACCCAAGGGGTTTTGTGGACTCGAAGTAAGAACTTTGAATGTGTGACAATAACTTTTAAATATAGCTTTCCGAATTATTAATTTTTGCTTTTAGCTTTTTTTGAAAAAGCTGAAGACAAATAAGAAATTTGCTTGGCGACCATAGCGTTGTGGACCCACCTGATTCCATGCCGAACTCAGAAGTGAAACACAGTAGCGCCGATGGTAGTGTGGGGTTTCCCCATGTGAGAGTAGGACATCGCCAGGCTTTAATTACGTTTTTAGATTGAATAATCTAGAAACAAAACTGGATAAGGCATTTATAAGACCTTAGCTAGTAACAATTTGTGGAGAGATGGCTGAGTGGTCGAAAGCACCGGTCTTGAAAACCGGCAACCGTTAATAGCGGTTCTAGGGTTCAAATCCCTATCTCTCCGCCACTATTAAAAAAGCCCAACCGAAAGGTTGGGCTTTTTGCATTTCCTGTATCCTAACTTCCCTTAAGTTATTTAACGCATTCTACTTCATTTTCTGGAATCTAAACTTTTACCCGAAGTCAGATGCATATGTTTGCTATGCTATTGATCAATGTCACAAAATTAATTAACACGTGACTCCTGTAACTTTTTTAATGTATAGATGTGGAGTGGTCAATGGGACAGTTTGCAACACTTGGTTTTATCGCAATTGGCGGAGCATTTGGTGCTTGTTCTCGCTATTTAATCTCTGAATTTTGTGTCTTTGTTCTTGGCCGTGGGTTCCCTTATGGAACTCTTGCAGTGAATATCATTGGCTCATTTATTATGGGTATGTTGGTTGCCTTGTTTGAGAATGATGTGATTGTGACAGACCCATGGCGTCAGATCATTGGACTCGGCTTCCTCGGTGCCTTGACCACGTTTTCGACATTCTCTATGGATAATGTATTGATGTTCCAGCAGGGAGCATACTGGAAGGCTGGTCTCAATGTATTGCTAAATGTTGCATTTAGTTTGTCTGCTTGTCTGGTTGCGTTTCAAATGTTTATCAAAAACTAAATAAACTCGTTCAGACATTACTTTAAATCTTGTATAATTTCACAACTTGTCGGAGTGCTGATACACCTATAGTGTTGAAGCTGAGACCGCTTAGCGGAATTCGTGAACCTGCTCCAGGATAATACCTGCGAAGGAAACAAGTTGATGATCACTTCTGAAACTACCCTAGAATAACTCTAGGATCATCAATCTATCCGACAAGCCAAATTGTGTTTATAGGATAGAACGATGGAACCACTCTTCATATCAATACCGAAAACCTTTACAGATTTTGAGCCAGAGCTTTCAACATTAACCTCTAAAGCTCACAAAGCTGGCTTTAGCCCTTGCGACATTTCTATTGTTCGACACGAAGAGGATAGTGTGCTCTTTGCTAAGGGGATTCTACGCTACTCAATATCGATCTTGTCACCAACAGAAATTATCATAACCGGACTAGAATGTACTTCATCTTGGAAGGTAATCTTTGGTGAAGGTAAGGATGTAGTAGTCCTTCCTAATGGTGTTGAACTTAGTTGGACGCATTCTGACTCGGGCTTTATTGTTAGTAGCTTAGAGGCGCTTATAGCTCGAACCGTATTTGCGTTAGCACTTGAATATCTAATAGAAGATGCCTTGCTTATTGCGCGCGCGCTCGCTCATGTTTCATGTGAAACATGGCCAAATCACTTGGATCACTTTCCTAAACTAAACCCAACCATTCCTGTAGTTAACACCCAAAGAAGAGCGACTGCTTGTTTAGGCTTATATCCGGTAGTGGATTCTCTAGCGTTGATTGAAGAGCTAGCTCCGTTAGGCTTGAAAATAATGCAGCTTAGAATTAAAGATAAACTGCCATCTGAGGTAGAGTCAGACATCAATCAAGCGATCCAAATTGGTAAGCGCAATAATGTTGATGTAGTAATAAATGATTACTGGAAAACTGCCCTAGATGGTGGTGCTGACTGTATTCATTTAGGGCAAGAAGACCTCAGCAGCCTCTCCAGTTCAGAATTAATGCATAGTAATATCGGATTAGGAATATCTACCCATGGCTACTACGAAATACTAAATGCACTACAATATAGTCCTTCTTATCTCGCATTAGGGCATATATTTCCTACTCCAACTAAAGATATGCCCTCAGCGCCACAGGGATTGATAAAGCTTGGGTACTACCAGCAGCTGATAGATTCTATTGAATCGTTACTTGATATTAGTTTACCAACGGTTGCGATTGGTGGTATCGACAAACAGCGTGCACCAGCTGTGATAGATACGGGCGTCGATAGCGTGGCAGTTGTTCGAGCTGTAACCCAAGCAAGCAATAAAATGCACGCAGTCGATGGCTTCCAGAGCTTATTTGGTAGCAGGGAATTGGAATGTTAACCGATAGCCAGTTTTCTCGTTACCAGCGACAGGTAATGCTTCCTGAGGTTGGAGATATGGGGCAAAGCAAATTGCTGGCCTCTAAGGTGTTAGTGATTGGTTGTGGAGGCTTGGGTCATTCCGTAGCGACCCAGTTAGCAGCAAGTGGTGTAGGGCATTTAGTTATTTGTGACTATGACCAAATAGAGCTAAGTAACTTACATAGACAGATCACCTACACCGAGCAAGATATCGGTGAGTATAAATCTGTAGCACTGAAGAAGGCTATCCATAGTCTTAACAGCGATGTCCGGGTTCGTAGTGTGAACCGCAAAGTCGATACTCTATTACTGGGTTTAGAGATAGCACAAGCTGACCTTGTTGTAGACTGCACGGATAATTTTCAGATACGCCACAAAATAAATGCAGTCTGTGTTGAGACTAATACTCCCTTAGTAAGCGGAGCTGCAATTGGTTGGGATGGACAGATTGTCTACTTTGCTAACGATGCTCATAGCAGTTGCTATTCATGTTTGTATCCTGACTCTAAGGATGCTGAAGCAAAGAATTGTTCTGAATCAGGGGTACTTGGACCAAACGTAAATGCGATTGCCCATCTGCAAGCTCTAATGTCTATTCGAGTGCTGATTGAACCCCAAACATTGAATAGTGGAGTGCTAACATTATTTGATGGACGAGCATTTAAGTTCACTAACTTTCAAATAGACAAAGATAATCACTGCGCTATTTGCTCAACAAAGGAGAGCACATATGTCTGAAATAAGTATCAAATTCAATGACAAATCATTGGCACTGGCGACGGTCACCACCGTTAAGCAGTTTATACAACAACAAGAGCTTCCCGAGTCTGGTTTTGCTATCGCACTGAATAATAAAGTAGTACCGAAAGCAGAGTGGGGAAATGTGCAGATTGAGCACGGTGACTCAGTAAACCTATTTAGAGCTATAGCTGGAGGCTAATCAAGATGTTGAAAATTGCAGACAAAACCTTTTCGTCACGACTGTTTACGGGAACTGGAAAATACGCCAATAGCCAAGTTATGGCAAAATCAATTGAGGCATCGAATTCTGAATTGGTAACTATGGCTCTTAAACGAGTTGATGTGTACGACCATCAAGATGATATCTTACATCCGTTACTAGAGATGGGGGCAAATTTGCTTCCGAATACATCTGGAGCAAAAACCGCTGCAGACGCAGTATTTGCCGCTCATCTAGCCAGAGAAGCACTACAAACAAATTGGGTAAAACTAGAGATTCATCCTGACCCTAAATACTTAATGCCTGATCCAATTGAAACCCTAAAAGCTGCAGAGCAACTGGTGAAGGATGGATTTGTTGTATTGCCTTATTGCCATGCAGACCCTGTATTATGTAAGCACCTTGAAGAGGTTGGCTGTGCCGCTGTGATGCCATTAGGAGCACCAATCGGTACTAACAAAGGCTTAGTATCTGAAGAGTTCTTGCGTATCATCATTGAACAGGCGCGAGTGCCAGTTGTTATTGATGCGGGGATAGGTGCACCATCTCATGCAGCTAAAGCTATGGAACTGGGAGCAGACGCAGTTCTTGTTAATACTGCCATGGCGACATCAGCCGATCCTATAGCGATTAGTCGCGCATTTAAGTTAGCGGTTGAAGCGGGGCGTATGGCTTATGAGGCCGGTCTGGCAGTGCAGCAGTTTAGTGCATCGGCCTCAAGCCCAATGACTGCATTCTTAGACACCAACTACGAGTCTAAGTTATGAGTTTTAGGGATGTATTTCAGCAGCTAGATTGGAGTTCAATATCCTTAGACATTATGTCTAAAACCAATATTGACGTACAACGAGCTTTAACGAGTCAGAACCCAGATCTCGAAGACTTCAAGGCATTGATTTCACCAGCAGCTGAGCCGTTTTTAGAGCAGATGGCACAACAGTCCCATCATAGAACGAGGCAACGATTTGGTTCCAATATCGGTATGTATGTCCCCTTGTACCTATCTAATTTGTGTTCCAATGAGTGTACTTACTGCGGGTTCTCAATGCAGAACCGGATTAAGCGTAAGATTTTAAACAGTGATGAAATAGACCTGGAAATCGATGCACTCAAGAAAATGGAATTTGATAGTGTTCTCCTGGTAACTGGTGAACATCAGAATAAAGTAGGAATGGATTACTTCCGCAATGTCATCCCTCAGATAAAGAGTCACTTCAACTATCTAGCATTGGAGGTTCAGCCACTTGAGCAGCAAGAGTATGCAGAACTCAAGACACTAGGTATGGATGCGGTGATGGTGTATCAAGAAACTTACAATCCATCTACTTATGCAGAGCATCACCTTAGAGGCTCTAAGCAAGACTTCTATTATCGATTAGATACGCCTGATCGCTTGGCCAGAGCTGGAGTAGACAAGATAGGAATTGGTGCTCTTATAGGATTGGATAATTGGCGAGTAGATAGCTTTTTTGTAGCCGCGCATTTAGATTATCTAGAAAAAAACTATTGGCGTACGCGATATAGCATATCTCTACCTAGGCTTCGTCCTTGCGAGGGTGGTGTACAACCTAAGTCGGTATTGAATGATAAACAGATGGTACAACTCATTTGTGCTTATAGAATATTCAGTCAACATGTTGACCTATCTCTCTCTACTCGCGAATCTGAAAGCTTTAGAGATAACATTATGTCGTTAGGGATAACCACCGTATCGGCAGCGTCGAAGACTCAGCCCGGTGGTTATGCAGTTGATCAACAACAACTAGAGCAGTTTGAGATATCAGATGAGCGTAGTGCTTCTGATGTAGCGAACGCGATCAGGAGTAAAGGTTTAGAGCCAGTCTGGCGCGACTGGAGTGCTATATACTCAGGGTAAGTTTCACGTGAAACATAAAGAAAGCCTCCACAATGGAGGCTTTAGTTTTTGGATGCTGAACAAATTAAGCTAGTTCAATAGGGGCGGTAGCATTGATTAACCATGCTTGCTCTTTTTCATCGAGCAGGTTATCAAGAGTGGTACGCACTTTACTATGGTATTGGTTTAGCCATTCAACTTCGGTTGAGTTGAGTAGCGTAAGGTCAATATTGCGCACATCGATAGGACAGCGAGTTAGAGACTCGAAGCCAAGTATTTGAATATCACCCTGGGTTTCCACTTCAACCACGATCTCTAGGTTTTCAATACGAATCCCAAATTGGTTTTCGCGATAGTAGCCAGGCTCATTGGAAACAACCATGCCTTTTTGAAGAGCAACTTTATTAGGATTTTTTGATATCCCTTGTGGTCCTTCGTGAACACTTAGGAAGTGACCCACACCATGACCTGTGCCGTGATCAAAATCAAAGCCGTGTTGCCATAAATGTTGACGTGCCAGAGCATCTAGTTGATAACCACAAGTGCCTAACGGAAAGCGGGCCGTAGCTAGAGAAATGTGTCCTTTTAATACCAAGGTAAATAGACGTTTCATTTCAGTAGTGGGCGTACCAACAGCAATTGTACGAGTGATATCGGTAGTGCCATCTGGATACTGACCACCTGAATCGACTAAGTACATACTGTTGTCGCTAAGTGTTGCCGGTTTTGGTTCATTAATGTGATTGTAATGACACATGGCTGCGTTTTGTGCTGCGGCAGAGATGGTGTCAAAACTCAAATCAACTAAGCTGTCATCAAGACGACGGAAGGATTCCAATTTATCAGATACCATACCTTCATCGAGTAAATTGCCTTGTGCATTTTGCTCATCGAACCAAGTAAGAAACCGAACCATCGCTACACCATCTCGAATATGGCTTTGACGCATACCGGCGGCTTCAGTTGAGTTTTTCAACGCCTTTGGTAGTAGGCAAGGGTCAGCACTATCGATAACTTCAGCACCGGCTTGCTCTAGAGTGAGACCAAACCAAGCATTGCTATTGTTGGCATCTAGAATTACTTTTTTGTTTTGTAATTTATTTAAGCCAACATTAAGCTCATCAGTAGGCAGTACATTTACACCACTTCCTACATGCTCTGCAAAGTTATCGGATAAACGGGTACTATCTAGGAATAGGTCAACGTTACCACTATTGTCAATAATCACGTGACTGAGCACTACAGGAAGTCGAGACACGTCAGTTCCGCGAATATTCAATAACCAAGCAATTGAATCTAGAGCAGTAATAACGGCAAAGTCAGCACTCTGGTCAGCAATAACTTTGCCGATTTGTTTGCGCTTGTCTTGGCTTGTTTTTCCAACCCAGTCTACCCCCATTAATCTTACTTGCTCTACCGATGGGGATGGACGATCTTGCCAAAGAGTATCGATTGGGTTGCTTTCAACAGCTTCAAGTTGTAATTGACCATCAAGCTTTTGTTGCGCCCGATTAAACCAAGCTCCGGAATGCATTTTAGGATCGAAGCCAATCTTACTACCTTGCTTTAGCTTTGATAAAGCCCATTCAAGAGGAGGCGTTTCAATAAGGTGTTGATACTCGAAGATAGACTCAGGTGTCTGTTTAGTGACTTGAACGGTATAACGGCCATCAACAAAGATAGCGGCTTTATCTTTGGTAATTACTGTTGCACCAGCAGAGCCTGTAAAATTGGAAATCCAATACAAGCGTTCATGATGTTCAGGTACATATTCACCCAAGAACTCGTCTTCATGAGGGATTATAAATGCGTCAAGATTGCTTTGTTGCAACCAAGTACGTAAAGCTTCAACCCTGCTTTCGATCTGATCGAGCATGATTTCTCCTTAAGTTGGTTTTTTATAAAACTACTCTTTTTATAAGTAGCCTGCAATTCAATAACAAGATTTTGTGTGGATAGTAAGTGACATGGGAATTAATATAGGGAGGTGGACGTAATATTAGAAGTAAATAGATGGGAATATTAAAGGATTAAGTATAAAGTATACTAATTATACAGCTGATAATTTACTGTATAATATACCTCCAAAGTATACCTCAATATTTATACCCTAGATAAGTGAAGTCATATGTCGTTAACTACTTACGAATTAGCTCGTACCCTTGAGCAACTAGAAGAATCGCCAGAAAAAGTGATGTATGGAAAGCTACTTAGTGAGCTTGGAAATCAAAGTGAAGAACGAATCAGAAGTGCAGCTAAACAACTGCCTTTGCATGTACTCAAAGATATCGTGTATCAGTTTCAACGAGTGATTGAATCACGCAAAGGTGAGCAGGTTGACCTATTAGCTAAAGAACTTAGCGATAATGGGATATCGGTGGATGACCTTAAGGCGCTGTTGAACAAATAAGTGCTCCTATTTTAATTTTAGTTTACGACTTAATATGTAATCTAGAGATAAAACGCCTGCTCCCCAGACGACATTAATTAAAATCATTAAGCCCCAGAGTTGGTGATCGTAAAACCCCTTGTCCCACAGAGCAGGATAGGAAACCACTGCAATAATGTTAAATCCAAATAAGAGTAGCGCAAAGGGCCGGGTCAAGAATCCAATAGCAATAAATACAGGGATAATTAGCTCTGCTGCTGTCCCCAAGTAAGCGGCGAGTTGCCAAGGCAGAATAGGGACTTGGTATTCATATTCAAATAGGTATAGCGTACTTTCCCATGATGCTATTTTGGTCAGTCCCGAATTAAAAAACACCCAAGCAACCCATAAGCGGAAGAATAATAAAAGTACGGGGACGACAAATAATTTTCCTCGTTCGACCCAGTTATGATAAAGCTGAAATTTGGTTTGAATATTCATCATATCTCCTAGGTTAAGGTTTTGATTTTAAAGCCTGCCAAAATGTTCGCTTGGGTAAGCTCAAGCAATGCGTCAAGTAACTGTGGTTCAATTTGTGTCAGTGTTTCGCGCATCTCAATCTTGATAAGCAATTTAACGGCTGCAAGGCTAAGAGGGTGTGTGTAGTAGCGACCAGTTGTTGAAACGGCAATTACGCCTTGTTGAGGCCGGTATATATCAACTTGGCTAAAGTCATCGTTTTCAATCGCTTGTAGTAAGTCAAAGATAGCAAAGGACGAACAATAACTATGTAGGTTATTGTGAGGGCATAATTGAATATCTTGTTGCTGGTTCTCTGTTATCGCATGCAATCTCGACAGTGGAATAATATCTGAATCTGATGCTATAGAGTGCAAGGCTAATTGTTCTGCTTGCCACTCTAATCGAGCGACATCCTCTAAATAAGGTGCAGCTTTAACTACTTCGTTAAACTGGCTGAATATCAACCAAAACTCATCACCATACCGATTCACATCACCGCTAATTGGTGGCGTTGTAATAATGTATCTTTTTGCCAGTTGCTCAAAGCACTCATGACCGACCAAAGAAACGGTATGTCGGTAGGTCGCTTTGAGCACATCACATAAGCTAAAGATAAAATTATTTCTGTATATTTGAATGCGCGACTCACTAGAGAAGTGATCCTCAACAATGTTGCATCTATCCGCATCGCCTTGATAACGCAAGGCATCACAAAAGTGGTTTTGTAGCTGCGCTAGATTCATAGTACTTTCCTTCGCGCATTGCGTTCGATGCTATTGAGTATATGGGATGCTTTAGCCGCTTCTTGTAAAAGAACGGCTACTTCAGGTAGGTTGCTATCCCATTCAATAAGTGTCGCTCTAGTGCCGTATTGCTGACACCAATAGGCATATAGTTTCCATACTGCATCGCTTACAGGGCAACTATGGGTATCAATCCATATGTCACCTTGAGGGAGTTGTTTGTGGGTAAAGCCCGCTAGGTGTATTTCTTCGACGTGAGTATGTGAAAAACTATCTATGTAGTGGTAGGGGTCATAGCCATGATTGCTAGAGGATACGTAGACATTGTTGATATCCAGCAATAGCTTACAGTCAGTCTTTTGTTGTACAGCATTTAGAAACTCCCACTCAGTAATCGTGGAGTGTTTAAACTGTAAGTAACTGCTTGGGTTTTCGATTAAAAGTGGGCGTTTAATGGCATCTTGAACCAGTAATACATTCCTGCAAAAAACGTCTAGTGCCTCTTCTGTGTATGGAAGAGGGAGTAAGTCATTATAATAAACACCACCGTTTTCACTCCAACTTAGATGGTCTGAAACAAATATTGGCTCAACTCTAGCTAATAGCTGTGTGAGTTGTTTTAAGTGTGGTTGACTTACAGGAGCGACAGAACCTAACGATAATCCTATCCCATGGCAGGATATCGGGGTATGTTCTCGAATTGAAAGGAGTTGTTTGGTTGCGATTGACTCTGGATTGAAAAAGTTCTCACTATGTACCTCAAGCCAAGGAAGTTGGTCTTGTTTATTGGCAAAGTGCTCAAGGTGAGGGTGCCTCAACCCAACGCCCACTGCGAGATTTAGTCTATCCATGATGAGCCCAGTATCGTTAGTTTAAAAAAAGGAGACCGAAGTCTCCTGCAACTTGGTGAAGAGTGAACTAAGCAGAGGTTGTACTCCCACCGGCTAACTTACCGCACAGACCTTTAGGTACAACTACGAAGGCATCTTTTTGGTTATCTTCTTTTGCTGTACCGGCACACGAACTGGTTTTAGTTGCGCAATCATTACTACCCGCTTTTGCAACGCCGTAGCATTTTTCTTTATCAGCGGCTACCGCGGGAGCGGATGCGAGCATAGTGCCACCTAGCGCAAGTAAACTAGAAATAGCGGCTGTAACTGCAAGGTTAGATTTTTTCATGATTAAGTCCTCTAATGTAATCCTTGTTTAATTCACAATCATCAAGTGTTGTTAACAAACTGTTGCGATTGCTTATTGAATAGGAGACGGTTTTTGTGAAAAATCTTTCAAATAAATGAATAAAATATTCATTTTCTAGCTAAGTGATTGTTTATGATTGGTTTGTTTTTTGATCTGTTTGAATAGTGAAGCATTAGTGCAAGTGGCTTTAAAGAGGTATACTTTCAATTAATGTATAAATGATCAGTAGCTAGTTGGGTAGATAAGATGGATGCATCACTGTTAGTAGATGGCTTAAATGACAAGCAACGAGAAGCGGTTGCCGCTCCTTTGAGTAACCTTTTGGTTCTGGCGGGTGCTGGTAGTGGTAAAACACGAGTCTTGGTTCATCGTATTGCATGGTTAATCGCGGTAGAAAGTGCATCACCGTTTTCTATTATGTCGGTAACCTTTACCAATAAAGCAGCAGCAGAGATGCGAGGTCGTATTGAAGATCTGATGCAAGGGTCAGCATCCGGTATGTGGAATGGAACATTCCATGGGATCTGTCACCGCATTCTTCGAGCTCATCACTTGGATGCCAAACTACCAGAGGATTTCCAGATCCTGGACTCTGAAGATCAGATTCGCCTTTTACGCCGCTTGATTAAGGCTCAAAATCTAGATGAAAAACAGTGGCCAGCTAAACAAGCGTCATGGTGGATTAATGGCAAAAAAGATGAAGGGTTACGACCATCCCATATTGATAGCTACCATGACCCTGTTACCCAAACCTGGCTTAGAATTTACTCTGTATATCAAGAGGCATGCGATAGAGCTGGTTTAGTCGATTTTGCTGAAATTCTTTTACGTTGCCATGAGCTATTAAGAGATAAAAAGCATATTCGTGAACATTATCAAGCACGCTTTAAGCATATATTGGTCGATGAATTTCAAGATACCAACAACATTCAATATGCTTGGTTGAGAATGATGACCGGCAATGAAACCCGCGTCATGATAGTTGGAGATGATGACCAGTCTATTTATGGTTGGCGTGGCGCTAAGATAGAGAATATACAGCGATTTTTAAATGAGTATTCACAGGCTTCTACAATACGTCTAGAGCAAAACTATCGCTCTACAAAGAATATCTTGAATGCAGCCAACCATTTAATTTCCAATAACTTGGAACGCATGGGCAAAGAGCTTTGGACTGAGGGGAAAGAAGGCGATCCTATCGCTATTTATTCTGCTTACAATGAACTGGATGAGTCGCGCTTTGTCGTGAGTAAGATTAAAGAGTGGCAAGATGAAGGTGGAGCTCTCACTGATTCGGCAATCTTGTATCGAAACAATGCTCAATCTCGTGTGGTTGAGGAGGCGTTGATTCAAGCTGGTCTACCGTATCGTATTTATGGTGGTATGCGATTCTTCGAACGCCAAGAGATCAAAGACGCACTTGGTTATCTTCGATTAATGAGTAACCGCAATGATGATGCGGCATTTGAGCGAGTGGTGAATACGCCAACTCGAGGGCTTGGAGATAAAACCCTTGAAACAATTCGTTTTGCAGCAAGAGACCGTGGGGCAACATTGTGGCAAACCAGTACTCAATTACTAGAGGAAAAAGTTTTTGCTGGCAGAGCGGCAGGAGCCTTGAGTCGTTTTGTGGAGCTGATCGATGCTCTAGAAGATGATACGGCCTCAATGGATTTACATAAGCAAACGGACCATGTGATAAAAGCATCGGGCTTATTTGTTATGTATCAGCAAGAAAAGGGTGAAAAAGCTCAGGCTAGGATAGAGAACTTAGAAGAGCTGGTAACAGCAACTCGTCAATTCGATAAACCTGAAGAAGCCGATGAAATGAGTGACCTGACGGCATTCTTGACCCATGCAGCCCTAGAGTCGGGTGAAGGGCAAGCTGATGAGTTTGATGATGCGGTACAACTAATGACTCTACATAGCGCAAAAGGCTTAGAGTTTCCTTTGGTGTTTATGGTTGGCGTTGAGGAAGGCATGTTTCCAAGCCAAATGTCAGTTGAGGATGCTGGACGCTTAGAAGAAGAGCGCCGTCTTTGTTATGTTGGTATGACACGAGCAATGCAAAAACTGTATATGACTTATGCTGAGATGCGTCGACTCTATGGACAAGATAAGTTCCATAAGCCTTCGCGTTTTATCAAAGAGTTGCCTCCAGTTTGTGTGCAAGAGGTTCGCATGAAAGCGCAAGTAAGTCGTTCAATGAGTAGTGGACGATTTAGCCAGTCAGTAAAAAAAGAGAACTTTAACGAAACAGGCTACACCCTTGGGCAGCGGGTTAAGCATCCTAAGTTTGGCGAGGGTACTATTATTAATTTTGAAGGAAGTGGTGCTCAGAGTCGGGTTCAGGTTGCCTTTAACGGTGAAGGTATCAAGTGGCTAGTTACTCAATACGCAAAACTTGAGAAGTTATAGCTTGATTAAACCCTAGTGAAGACTGGGGTTTTCTATATTGGAGAGTGTAGAAGTCTCTGATGTACCGTGGTCGGCTATCTGCCATAAGAATTAACCAATAACCCAGTCGCAATATGATGCAGTGCTAATAATGCAGAATTGGGGGCATAAGTTAAACTACATAAAGAAAAACCCCGATAGGCCGAGGCCCATCGGGGTTATAGTCTTACTCGCAGCAATCCGGCTACTAATAAGTGCTCCCTGCATCAATTCCATGATAGTGTGCTGTAATCCGTCAGCTTATTCCTTTGCTCGCCATCCTAGCGGTGTCCATTGACCTTATCCTGGTCTGCCAACAATCCTCGTTAGCGCGCTTCACTTGTTCCTTGAGCGGTGTCCCTTACATCATCCTGATGTTAGTTCCTTCCTCATCCTAGAGGTGTCCATTGCGGTTCCTTGCTAGTAACCATCCTAGTTACTATTGAGTCCATTCAATGTCCAGTTTGCTTTCCTTGCCGACCATTCATCCTGAATGCCCGTATCTTCATCCTGAAGATTACCAAATCCTTGGTTTTCCTTTCCTATGTCAGTTTCCTTCCGACAGGGTTAATAATACGTTCTCTTGATTTATAAACAATCTATGTCGGTTAAATTAATCTTTGTTACGGATGTTTGATGTGCGGTTAACTCTTAATTATCAATGGTTTATGAGATTTGTTGTGATATGGCTTATCGTTATTGCCTCTGTTTACCTACATGCTTGTGAGATATATCTCACAAACATGGTTAATGATCACTAATCTCCACCCATTTGATCTCGACCAATTGCGGTACCTTCACGACGAGGATCGGCGGCTCCGGTGAGATTATGCTCTATTTTTATGACATGTATGCCAGAGTTGAGATCTCTAATGTTGGTTTTGTAGCCCCATTTTTCGAATTGGGGGGCAAATCGCAATGCAGATGTATCTTGCTCAATATCAAATACACCATAACGATTTGAGATATTTGGTAGTTGCAACGTATCGCTTAGCTCCATTTTCCAATTTAGGTGGGCAATTAAGGCTTGTGCAACATAGCCAATGATATAACTCCCCCCAGGAGAGCCGATCGCAAGATAAGGCTTACCTTGGCTCAGTACAATGGTGGGGGACATGGATGATCGAGGTCGTTTACCGGGAGATAT
The DNA here is from genome assembly GCF_024346875.1 of Vibrio gallicus. Lineage (NCBI taxonomy): Bacteria > Pseudomonadati > Pseudomonadota > Gammaproteobacteria > Vibrionales > Vibrionaceae > Vibrio > Vibrio gallicus. Next base: position 2,456,824 of record NZ_AP024871.1, on the reverse strand, counting down.
ATGATTAGCAATCAATTTGCCATTCTGATGATGCTTAAATGAAAAGTCAGTCAGTTGGTTGTTGAGTAAGAAACCCTTAACCATAATACGTGACCCAAACACGTTCTCTATGCTACTCGTCATACTAATAACGTTGCCATCACTATCAATGATATTGAAATGAGTCGTCGAAGGGAGTTTCAGTGATTGGTCGCTGGCATAGGCTAACCGCTTAGACCATGGTGGTTGACCAGCCCCGGTTTGTTTTTGTTTTTTATTCGGTGTAATTAGTGCTGATCGCTTATTTAGATAGTTAGTGCTTACTAGCCCGTTGATAGGCACTGCTACGTAGTCTGAATCTGCAACGTAGAGATTACGGTCGGCAAAAGCGAGGCGTGTGGCGTCGGCTATAATCTGATAGCTAGTGGCATCCTCTGGACCAAATTTCTTACCTAGATGGGGCTCTGTAAGTTTCATTATTTGTGCGACTGTAACCCCCCCTGAGCTTGGTGGTCCCATACCACAAACCTCATATTCGAGATAATCAACACATATTGGAGGGCGCTCTATAACCCTATATTGAGAGAGATCTTGGGTCGATAATGTACCCGGTTTTACGGGATGATTAGCGACTGCTTTAACGATGCTATCCGCAATATCCCCTTGATAAAAAGCATTTTCACCATAGGTGGCCAAAAGCTTTAGGGTCTCTGCATATTGTGGATTTTTTAATACCTCACCTTGTCTTTTTGGTGAGCCATTTGGGTTGAGGAAATAGGACTTAGTCGCTGGATAGTTCGCCAGTCGAAGTTTGTCACCTTCAATCAACTTAGCTAATCGAGGGCTAATCTCAAACCCTTGCTCTGCCAATTCGATTATAGGTTCAATCAGGCGTGGCCATTTTAGTTTTCCGTGTTGCTGGTGGAACTCCCATAACAGTTTAACGATGCCAGGAGTCCCTACTGACATGCCACTTACCACTACATCATAGAAAGGGAGAGCCTCACCACTCTCATCCAAAAACTGATTAGGCTTAATCGCTCTAGGGGCAGTTTCGCGAGCGTCAAAGCTGGTAAGTTGCTGTTTTTGGTTATCCCAATACAACATAAACCCACCGCCACCAATTCCCGAAGATTGTGGTTCGACAAGGCCTAATACCAGCTGTACTACGACCAAGGCATCAGCCGCATTTCCACCGTTATTCAGTACATTGGCAGCATATTGTGTCGCTATAGGGTGAGCGGCGGTCACCATCCAATCACGGCTAGTAACTTGACCTTTTGGTTGCCAACCAGTGGAGGATTCTGGTGAGAATTTTTCGCTAGTTTGGTTAGCGGATACAGAGAAAGAGAGTATGAACCCGCTACATAACAAGGTGAAATATTTGAACATGAGTAGACCACACTTTTATCAATGGATTGAAAAAGCGTGGCACTAAGCGATAGAAAATCAAATCTAAGCTCAATTATTTCCAGATTAGGGTCAGGGCCTCAAATACGATGACACCACCAACTAGGGTTAATACAAAGCAGCAAATCGAGTCGATATAGATACTGGCGTTAAGTATCTTTTGCTGTACTCGCTGTGTGGAAAGCGCCCATGCCAAAAGAGAAAACCAAAACAAGGAAAGAGACCATAGAATGAATAATGCGATTAGCTTCCCGTGCAGAGACATAGTCGCGGGTACTAGGCTAGACATTAGACTAATAAAGAAAACCAAGGCTTTAGGATTGAAAAGGTTGGTGGTTAGTCCGCGCAAGAATGCCTGTTTTTTGTTACCGATAATTCTATTTTCAGTGGGCGTAGTACTCGATGCTGTAGGTTGCTTGAGTCGGGTAAGTATCCCTTTAATACCACTGAGGCCGATATACAATAAATAGCTACCGCCCAGTATTTCGACGATAAAAAACAGTGCAGGGCTAGAATGCACCAGATAACTGATACCCGTTAAGCTCAGTATAGAGTGGATTAAGATACCGGTAGACAGGCCGAAAGCGATCGCAAGTCCAGTCTCTCGGCCATGGCGAGTTGAGTTTTGTACCACTAACGCAAAGTCTGGGCCTGGGCTCATAAGAGCAACAAAGTGTACCGTTGCCAAAGTAACTAAGGTGGTAAATTCATTCATTTTCTATTGTCCTTAGAGAACTTCACGCTTTCGAGAGTGAATACTATTAGTGCTGCCCATATGAATATAAAGGTGCTGGCTTTGTTTAAACTGAACTGTTCGCCATATAAGGTAATAGCAAGGATAAACATCAGGCTTGGGCCTATATATTGAAAAAAGCCAAGAGTTGAGAGTTTTAATCGAGTGGCTGCGCCGGTGAAGCAGAGTAAAGGAGCTGTGGTGACTGCACCTGCTAGCATCAATAAAGCGTTAAGGTGCCATGAATTATGGAATAAATTAGAGGTTTCACTGTGAGTGAAAAAGCCCCAATAGGTGATGGCAATCGGCAGTAGCACAAGGGTTTCTATGAATAGGCCAGTTTGAGCATCTAGGTTAACCTTCTTACGAAGCAAGCCATAACCTGCAAAACTACAAGCTAAAGCAAATGAGATCGAAGGGATAGATCCAAATGCGATGAGCTCTATTATGACCCCAACAAATGCCAGAGCAACAGCTATCCATTGTACAGGACGAAGCCGTTCATTAAGAAATACCATGCCGAGTATGACGTTAATAATGGGGTTAATGTAATAACCTAGGCTTGCTTCAAGCATGTGATTCGAGTTAACAGCCCAAATGAATATCAGCCAATTCCCCCCAATCAATATTGAAGATATAAGCAGATAAAAGCTCTTGGTCTTATCCTTTAATACGCTTCGAAAGCTATGCCACCCTTGCCCAAAGTGAATCAAGCCCGCTAACAGAAAGAAGGACCAGACAATACGATGAATTAATATCTCAACTGCTGGTACAGCGGATAGCATCTTAAAATAGATGGGGGCAATTCCCCACATGGTGTAGGCAGCAAGGGCGAAAATAACGCCTTGTCGAGTGCGGTGCTGAGTTTGATTGTCCATGATAGGGTATTTGTAGATGCAAAAATGCGAGTATAAAGAGGGTGTTGCAATTGAGCTAGTAAAATGAGTTTTCAACACCAAATAACCCCTTTACAATGTCTGGCTCATTCGCCCATTAGGTTCATCATCTTAAATGCCATCTCAAGCCTCACAACTTGCCAATACTTATTCTCCTCAGACAGTGTTAGAGGATGTGTTTGGTTATGGGTCATTTAGAGAGGGACAAAAAGAAGTTATTGATGCATCTTTAGCTGGGCAGGATTCATTGGTCATTATGCCCACCGGTGGTGGTAAGTCTCTTTGCTATCAAGTGCCCATGTTAACAGCCCCCGGTATTGGGGTAGTTATCTCGCCACTAATTTCGCTGATGAAAGACCAGGTTGATCAGCTTAAAGCGAATGGTGTTGCCGCTGAATGTGTCAATTCAAGCATGAGTCGTGAAGCTCTAATTTCGGTTTATAGTCGCTTAAACTCTGGGGCGCTTAAGATCATTTATGTATCTCCCGAACGAGCCTTGATGAATGACTTTATAGATCGCTTGCAGCATCTTGAAGTGAATCTTGTCGCGATTGATGAAGCCCATTGTATTTCCCAGTGGGGGCACGATTTTAGGCCAGAATACTCATCACTAGGTAAGCTGAAACGAGCGTTTTCGCAGGTTCCGTTTATGGCACTGACAGCGACAGCGGATGATACGACTCGTCAAGATATCAACGAACGCCTACAGCTTATCGATCCGCTTATCTTTGTCGGAAGCTTTGATCGTCCCAATATTCGCTATAGCCTAGTTGAAAAAGCAAAACCTGTTTCTCAGGTGATTCGCTATCTTGCGACCCAAAAAGGGCAATGCGGTATTATTTATTGCGGTAGTCGCAAGAAGGTAGAGATGGTAACCGAGAAGCTGTGTAATGCGAATTACAGAGCGATGGGGTACCACGCTGGAATGGATGCTGATGAAAGAGCGTTTGTTCAAGAGTCTTTTCAAAAAGATGATATTCAGATAGTAGTAGCAACCGTTGCTTTCGGTATGGGAATCAACAAACCAAATGTGCGATTTGTTGTGCATTTTGATATCCCAAGAAATATTGAGTCTTATTACCAAGAAACTGGGCGTGCTGGGCGTGATGGTTTGCCAGCAGAGGCACTCACTCTTTATGATCCCTCTGATATAAATTGGCTACGCCGTATTTTAGATGAGAAAGAGGATGAACATCAAAAGCAGGTAGAGCTTCATAAACTGAATGCGATGAGCGCATTTGCTCAAGCCCAAACCTGTCGCCGCCAAGTTTTACTGCATTATTTTGGAGAGTATCGAGAGCATGCGTGCGGGAATTGCGATGTGTGTATTGATCCACCAAAGAGCTTTGATGCAACTGAGGCGGCGCAAAAAGCACTGTCATGCGTATATCGAGTTAAGCAAGGTTTTGGGATTGGCTATGTAACTGAGGTGTTGCGTGGCATGCAGAATATTCGTATTCGTGAAAATGGACACGATAAGTTATCTACCTATGGAATAGGGCGAGAGCATAGCCATGATTATTGGGTGAGTATTATGCGACAACTAGTACATAAAGGCTTGTTGTCACAGAATATTACTCGTAATTCAACATTACAGCTAACTCCAGAAGCAAGGCCAATTTTACGTGGTGAAGTAGGGTTAGAGCTGGCGGTTCCTCGTTTAGATACCATTAGCGCTAAGCCAGATAAAAACCTGAGTAAAAACTATGATAAAAAGCTATTTGCAAAACTGCGCAATCTGCGTAAAAAGCTAGCTGATGAGGCCGGTTTGCCGCCATATGTGGTATTTAGCGATGCCACTTTAATTGATATGGCTGATATTCTGCCAACATCGTATGGCGAAATGTTAGCGGTGAATGGTGTAGGGCAGCGCAAGCTTGATAAATACGCCGATGTCTTTTTAGACCTGATTCAGGAGCATATTACTGGCCATGTATAACTTTAAATTACAGGAATATTTTGCAGAAGATCTGCGTTTGACGATAGCTTTCCCACCATTTGATCATGATAGTTTTCCAGGGTTGGCTACGCATTTGGTTAATATGTTATCCGCTACGGTTGTAGAGAAACAACAAGATGCAGATTTACATACTTGGCTGCTCGACTTTGAAGGATGCCGATTGATGCTCAAAGGTGAGCATTATAGCGAGAGTGTTTGGTTAGAGTCTCTCGGTAATAATCAAGGCAAAGAAGAGATTGAGTTTATTGTACATCTTCTGCGGCGCTAAGGTTTCACATGAAACCTAGGTAAAAACCTAATATTGCACTCTACTACTGCTTATGTATAATTCTGAGCCCGCTATTTAGCGGGTTTTACTATTATTAATGGTGGAGATGTACCTTAGGGTACGGACTGCCAAATGGGTTCCCTCGCCCCCATCTATAAAAAAGGTACATAATGAACCGTTTTACCCCTGCGCAATTGCGCAAAGCACTGCTTATCCTCACCTCTTTCCACCTATTGATTATTGCGTCTAGCAATTATCTGGTGCAATTACCCTTTACAGTATTTGGTTTCCATACCACATGGGGAGCATTTACTTTTCCGTTTATCTTTTTAGCCACAGATTTAACGGTACGGATTTTTGGTGCTTCATTAGCTAGACGAATTATTTTCTTGGTTATGATTCCATCATTGTTAGTTTCGTATGTACTTTCGGTACTTTTCTATCAAGGCTCATTTCAAGGGTTCGCGCATTTAGCTGAATTTAATCTGTTTGTAGCACGTATTGCGATAGCGTCGTTTATGGCGTATTTGCTTGGTCAGATCTTAGATGTTCATGTCTTTAACCGCTTGCGTCAGATGAAGCAGTGGTGGATCGCACCTACATGCTCAACTCTATTTGGCAACGCACTGGATACTCTGGCGTTTTTTGCGATTGCTTTCTACAGCAGTCCCGATGCTTTTATGGCTCAACATTGGCAAGAGATAGCGTTAGTGGATTACAGCTTTAAGCTTGTGATCAGCTTAGGATTGTTTGTTCCTATGTACGGAGTGCTACTTAATTACTTAATCTCAAGGCTTACTTCTACCGCAAGCCAAGGAGATTCATGCATTAAGCAAGCATAGAGAAAAGGCCAACATTGTTGGCCTTTTTTATTGGAATTAGGAGCAGTAGCCACTCCATAATCGGTGCGCTTCTTGGTCTGCAAGGTGCTTATCTTTTAGCTGGCTAAATAGAACTACGGATAGTGTGGATACGACATGGTTTGCCATCAACACCTTGTCTTGCGGTGGTGTTTTTAGAGGGCAGTCTTTCGGTGTTATGAGGTTGGGGTTAAAGCTCTCATGCCAGTAATGCGAACGTAGACCATGTTCATCATGAGTCCATACCGTTTGGCTTACCTTAGGGTTATATTCAGACTCACCGGAAACACCCTTGAATGAGACTACGGAGCATTTTTCTGTGCCAATTTTTTCCTCGATATGTGCGTGTAACTCCTGGAATCCGGGATGGAAACTCCCTCGGATACCATAAGGAGCGCGACCAGGATTTAGACCTCGAACTACAGTATTAATTGGAGTGCGAAGCCCGTACCGTTTTTTCCAATTTAGCATTTTCTCTGCTTTGTGAGAGAAGTTAGAAAGTGGCAGATAGACGATGTTATCCTGCTGCAAAATGCTATTTGCATGTGTTGCATCCGTTGCGGTGCGTATATTTAAATGATGCAAAAAGTCTTTGGTATGGATACGAGGGGAGTCGATATCTAGGTGCCCATGTATTAATACTTTCCGTCCTTGGCGAGCGAGAATAGAAGCGGCGATTAGAGACCAAGGTAGATTTTGCTGTTGTCCATCAGTGGTAAGCTTACTCTTCTTGCCTGCATAGCAGGGCCAATCAATATCGGCTTTTAGCTGTGGAACCCGATGGCGCAGTGCGGTGGTAAAACCTGCTATTTCAGCTGGAGTCTCGTTGTTAACGCGGATTAACATTAGCAACATGGCCATTTGATCATCGTCGATCTTGTTGTCGAGGAATTGATCCATGACGGTGAGTGCTTGATCGTAACTTAGGGGCTTACGACCTCTTTCTCCTCTGCCAACACAGCGGATACATTCCAAGATAATGCTCATTGTTAACGTCCTTGTAGTCTAAAAAAACCCAGTAACAGTACTGGGTTTAATAATTTAATTATTGATAGCGAATGGATAGTGGCCAACCTATGTCGCTTTGTCGGTGCGCTTCTATCTCAAGCTCAGCTTTTGTCAGAGGGTTACACTTACACCAAGCTTTATCTAAGATCAAAATGAGTTCTCCATTTAGACTTATTATCTCTAGATGAGGCTGTAGGCTTGCATCTCTGCGGTGAGTAATGAGCACGGAAATTCTAAGCAGGCGTAAGATATTCTCAGCACTTTGCTGACTAACTGCAAATTGTTCAGGGAGGTGCGACAGTGTTTCTTTGTAGCGAGAGGTTATTTCAGCAAGTAGATTCTTTTGCGCACGAGTAAAGCCGGGCAAATCTAAGCTATTAAGCAAGTACGCATTATGTGCCCCTGCTTTTTTGTAGTCGATGGTCAGTCCTATTTCATGCAATTGAGTGGCCGCTGTTAATATAGCGATAGCAGCCGGCTCTAGCGTAGGCTTTATTCCAGACAGCTGCGCGAGTTGTAATGCCGCCTCACTTACTTGACCTGCATAGCGCGTATCTAATTGAAAGCGCTGTTGTAAGCTAGATATGGTTCGCGCTCGAATATCTTGTTGGTGGAGGTTATCCACCATTTGATAAACCATACCTTCCCGAAGAGCTCCTCCGGCCAAAGTCATTTCATCAATTTCAAGAGATTCAAATATCGCAAGTAGTATTGATAAGCCACTAGGGAACACCAGAGCTCGTTCTAAGGTTAACCCTTCAATCTCTAGTTCTTCAAGTACATCGGCACGCATAGCTTGTTGTTGTAATCGCTTCAGCTTTGAGTGGGTAATTACTTCATTCATTCCCTGGGCTAACATTATCTCTTGCAACGCTTGTACCGTTCCGCTGGCACCGACACACATGTCCCAGCCGAGGTCTTTATATTGTTGCAATACAGGCGAGAGAACTTGTTTTGCCGCAAAGATAGCTTGTTCAAAGTTGTTTGCAGTTAACTGACGATCGGCAAAGAATTGCTCTAACCAAGTAACGCAGCCCATAGATAGGCTGTTAAGTACTTTAGCGTCAAAGCCCTGTCCGATAATAAGTTCCGTGCTTGCACCACCAATATCAACGACTAAGCGTTTGCCTTTTCCTCCTGAAGTATGTGCAACACCACGATAGATGGTTGCTGCTTCTTCTTTACCTGAGATAACCTGAATCTCATGACCAAGAATCAGATTGGCTTTTTCTAGGAAGTCATCAATATTGGTTGCGACACGTAATGCCGCAGTACCTACGATACGAATATTCTGTGGAGGAATGTCTTGTAAGCGCTCAGCAAATAATGCAAGACAATCCCACCCCCTTTGCATCGCGTCCATACTTAATGCGCTATTTTGGTCCAAACCGGCGGCTAATCGAACTTTACGTTTGATTTTAGCCATCGTTCGGATGCTTCCATGCACATGTGTAACGACTAACATATGAAAGCTATTCGAGCCTAAGTCAATCGCTGCATATAAAGGAGATGAATCACTCATACTTGAATTAGCTGTTTCCTTGGTTATGACGAGGTCTGTGAGTGCGCTTACGTTTATTCGGTCCAGAGTTACGGCCTTGAGGTGATGAAGTACGACGAGTGCTACTTTTTAAGCGTATCGGCGTCGGTAGTTCTACCAATGCTTCTGCATCATATTCAGAGGCTGGAATTGCATGCTCAATATACTCTTCGATAGAAGGTAGATTTATTGCATAGTCTTCACAGGCAAAGCTAATCGAGTTACCTTTTTCACCAGCGCGGCCAGTACGACCAATACGGTGTACATAATCTTCTTTATCGTCAGGCAAATCGTAGTTAAATACGTGCGTAACTAAAGGAATGTGTAAGCCTCGAGCAGCAACATCAGTTGCGACAAGGATATCGAGGTCACCTTTAGTGAACTCTTCTAAAATACGCTCACGTTTCTTTTGAGGAATATCGCCAGTCAGTAGACCTACGCGATGTCCGTCTGCTGCAAGGTGTCCCCAAACAGATTCACATTTATATTTGGTGTTAGCAAAAATAATAGCTTTGTCTGGCCATTCTTCTTCAATTAACGTGAGAAGAAGAGCCATTTTATCTTCATTTGATGGTTGGAATAGCTCTTCTTTGATTAGTTGTGCTGTTTTGCGCTCAGGTTCGATAACAACATGTTCAGGGGTATTCATGTGTTCAAATGCTAACTCTTGAACTCGATAAGACAAGGTTGCAGAGAAAAGCATATTTAGTCGGTCACTTGGCTCTGGCATACGACGGAACAAGAAACGAATATCTTTAATGAAGCCCAAATCAAACATACGATCAGCTTCATCAAGAACTACAGCTTGTATGTAGTGCAAGTTAAATGCGCGTTGTTTGTGGAAATCGATGATGCGACCGGTAGTACCAATCAGGATATCGACGCCATTTTGGATTGCAGTAAGTTGCTTATCGTAGCTTTCGCCACCGTAAGCAAGGGCTGCTTTCAAACCCGTAGACGCAATCAATGATTCCGCATCGCGATGGATCTGAATTGCTAACTCACGAGTTGGTGCCATGATGATAGCGCGGGGTTGGTTTGGTTTACGACCTTCATCGACTGGGTTTTTCAGAAGGTAATCAAAGGTAGCAGTTAGGAAAGCCAATGTCTTTCCTGTACCCGTTTGGGCTTGTCCTGCAATGTCTTGGCCAGTGAGCACGACTGGCAACGCTAACGCTTGGATCGGAGTACAATACTCAAACCCTTTTGCATCTAATCCTGCGATTACTTGAGGATGTAGATCAAAGTCGGCGAATTTTTGCTCTGTGATGTGTGTCTTTTTCATGAACATAGAATATCAGCTTAAGCTTGCATTACGAAAGGAAATCCAGTCCAATAAGCAATCTTATTACTGATTATCGTCGAATCAGTGACAAAATATTAATTGGAGCTAATGATGAGCGATACGATTTTACAGCTTTCTGACGATGGATTTGAAAGTGATGTAATCAAAGCTGCCGGCCCTGTTCTTGTGGACTTTTGGGCAGAATGGTGTGGTCCTTGTAAAATGATCGCCCCAATCTTGAGTGAGATTGCAGGCGAATATGAAGGTAAGTTGACGATTGGTAAGTTAAATATCGACCATAACCCAGCGACCCCGCCTAAATTTGGTATCCGTGGTATTCCTACGCTACTACTATTTAAAGATGGTGAAGTTGCAGCAACTAAAGTTGGTGCGCTGTCTAAGACTCAACTAAAAGAGTTTTTAGACGCAAATCTTTAACAGCGTTTCATTTATAACCGTGTATTTTTTTCATACACGGTTTTGTTTTTCTCTCAAGCTAGACTAGGCTTGTTTTTAGTGCTAGTTTATTGCATGTAAATCATACAGTTTCTTTTCTTGGTCAATCCTGAGACTAAACCCTCTTCAACCAACACAAATAGATCTTATTTTGACTACTAAATCTAATACATCGAATACGACGGATTCAGCGATCGATAAATCGACCGCAGAGACGACTCCTGCAGCAGAAAAAACAACCTCTACCATTACTCGCAAGACAACGACCAGAACAACTGCTCGTACGTCAACCCGAGGAACTAGGGCGTCAGCTTCTTCCGCCGCAGCCAAGCCAGCAGCAGTAAAAACTGCTACTGATGCCAATACTGATGTTGATAAAGCAGCGATCCCGGCAGCAGACAAACCGCTAGCGGCTCCTCGTGCTCGAAGAGCAAGTGGTGCTAAATCAACGACAATGAATTTAACTGAACTTAAAAATAAGCCAGTTTCAGAGTTGGTTAAGCTTGGTGAGAGCCTCGGTTTAGAAAACCTTGCTCGTCTAAGAAAACAAGACATCATATTTGCAACGCTTAAAGCGCATGCAAAGAGTGGTGAAGACATCTTTGGTGATGGCGTCCTTGAAATATTACAGGATGGCTTTGGCTTTTTGCGTAGTTCAGATAGTTCATACCTGGCTGGCCCAGATGATATCTATGTATCACCAAGTCAAATTCGCCGTTTCAACCTTCGTACTGGCGACAGTATTGCGGGTAAGATTCGCCCACCTAAAGATGGTGAGCGTTATTTTGCATTATTAAAGGTTAATACGGTTAACCATGACAAACCTGATAATGCGCGTAATAAAATTTTATTTGAAAACCTAACTCCGTTACACGCCAATGAACGTATGGTAATGGAAGTAGGTAATGGCTCTACTGAAGATATTACAGCTCGCGTGTTAGACCTTGCATCGCCAATTGGTAAAGGTCAGCGTGGTTTGATCGTTGCTCCGCCAAAAGCGGGTAAAACGATGCTGCTTCAGAACATAGCCCAGAGCATTACTAAAAATCACCCTGAATGTGAATTGATGGTTCTTCTGATTGATGAACGTCCAGAGGAAGTAACTGAGATGCAACGCCTAGTGAAAGGCGAAGTAGTTGCATCTACGTTTGATGAGCCAGCTTCTCGTCACGTACAAGTTGCAGACATGGTGATAGAAAAAGCGAAGCGTTTGGTTGAGCATAAGAAGGATGTCATCATTCTACTTGATTCAATTACTCGTTTAGCTCGTGCCTATAACACGGTTATTCCTTCATCAGGTAAAGTTCTTACTGGTGGTGTTGATGCTAACGCTCTACATCGTCCGAAGCGCTTCTTTGGTGCAGCTCGTAACGTAGAAGAAGGCGGTAGCTTGACTATCATCGCTACGGCATTGGTTGATACTGGTTCTAAGATGGATGAAGTTATCTACGAAGAATTTAAAGGTACTGGTAATATGGAGCTTCACTTGAATCGCAAGATTGCAGAGAAGCGAGTATTCCCAGCCATTGATTTCAATCGTTCTGGTACTCGTCGAGAAGAGCTATTAACTAAGGCTGATGAGCTACAGAAGATGTGGATCTTACGTAAGATTGTCCATCCAATGGGGGAAACCGATGCAATGGAATTCCTTATCGACAAATTGGCAATGACTAAGACTAATAACGAATTTTTTGATGCGATGCGTCGTAAGTAGTTATTATCTGTAGATAACCTCGAGTCTGTTAGAAAGCGCTACCGATTAGGTGGCGTTTTTTTATTCATTCAGGTAGGATTTATTGAAGCCAATGCTAAAAAGGAGTTTAGCTGTGCGACAAGGAATATTTGTTACATTACTGTCGATATTGTTGTGTGGGCCGGTGGTTGTTAAAGCCGCTGAAATTAACCCGCAGCAACGTGAGTTATTATTGCAAAATACTCGCGTACAAAGTGCAGCCCAAAATATCTCCTCGTTGGCTCTAACAGGGCAATCCGATCAAGCGCAATTCCAACTTCAGAGAATTAAGTATCCGCAACAAGAAGCCGCGCGCTATTTAGCGATCAAAACGATTGCAGATAAAGACCCCAACTATACCTCTGATCTTGCTGTATTTCTGGATAGGCAAAAACGAGTAGCCCCTACCTTACAGTTTGTTCAAAATGGTGATGGATTTCGATTTTCGACACCCGCCTTCGGTTATCAAATTCTAGCCCAACGCCTACTGGATGAATGGCAATTGAATGAAAAGGTAATGAGTTTCTATATTGGCGTTGAGACTGAACAGCTTGAATTAAGGTCGTGGCTTTCTGGGGATGCAAATGTAGCTGCTCAACATGAACGGCTATTGATTGAGAGTGTTAACTCTTTATCTAGTGATGGTTTGCAATTTATTATCGATCAAATTACAGCGTCAAAGGTTGTGTCTTGGTTGCCAAGCTCCAAAGTAATGGTGGCGTTAGCTTCGGTATCAAAAGACCCGCAACTTTATTCGCTACTCTGGAAGATGAAAAGTGACGGGTCTATCGACAAAGAGTTAGATAGATTGGGACATCAAGATAGTTCGTTTGCTCACCAGCAATTAATGGTGGCCAGTGACAATCCATCATTAAATAAGCAAAGCTTACATCTGCTTTCTCGATACGTTAAGACATCGGCGCAGGTGCAAGATTTTTTAGTGGGCAAAATGCGCAATCAGCAGCAGGCTCAGATAATCAGTAACAGCTTACTATCCTATGGTTATGAAAACTGGTTAAAGCAATTGCTTCAAGATAACCCAAGTATCGCGCTCCCTTAAAGTTGCAAACTTGTTGCGATAGATGCATTGGTCTTTGATATACTGCGTCAAAGCAAAGCATTATGGATATATATGAGCTGTAAAGACCTACGCGACTTTATCTCTGAGCTGGAAGATAAAGGACTCCTCAAAAGAATTACCCATCCCGTAGACCCTAGTTATGAAATGACAGAGATAAGTGATCGTACTTTAAGGGCTGGTGGCCCTGCTTTGTTATTTGAAAATCCGATTGGTTATGAAATGCCAGTGCTGACAAATCTGTTTGGTACCGCGCAGCGAGTAGCTCTTGGAATGGGGCGCACACAAGTGAAAGAGCTACGTGAAGTCGGAAAATTATTGGCCTACTTGAAGGAGCCAGAGCCACCACGAGGCTTTAAGGATGCACTAGATAAACTTCCTGCATTTCGCCAAGTCCTGAATATGCCAGTAAAAAGACGACGTCGCGCACCTTGCCAGGAAATTGTATGGCAGGGAGAAGAGATCGATCTTGATAAAATACCCGTAATGAGTTGTTGGTCCGAAGATATTGCTCCATTACTGACGTGGGGGCTTACTATTACCAAAGGGCCTAACCAAAAGCGTCAGAATCTTGGCATATACCGCCAGCAAAAACTGGGTAAAAATAAGGTCATAATGCGTTGGTTAGCTCATAGAGGCGGCGCATTAGATTTACGTGATTGGTGTGAGAAATATCCGGGTAAACCATTTCCTGTATCTGTGGCTTTCGGAGCTGATCCAGCCACCATCTTAGGGGCAGTAACCCCAATCCCTGATACACTTTCTGAGTATGCATTTGCTGGTTTACTTCGAGGCAAGAAGACTGAGGTTGTTCGCTCGATAAGTAATGATCTCGATGTCCCTGCGGGGGCAGAAATTGTATTAGAAGGTTATATCGACCCAACCGAGTTTGCAGATGAGGGGCCTTATGGCGACCACACTGGCTACTACAATGAGGTCGAGAGTCACAACGTCTTTACTGTTACCCATATTACAATGCGTAATCAGCCTATTTATCACAGTACTTATACTGGAAGGCCACCTGATGAACCTGCGGTATTAGGGGTGGCATTGAATGAGGTCTTTGTCCCTATTCTGCAAAAGCAGTTTCCAGAGATTACGGATTTCTATTTACCGCCAGAAGGGTGTTCGTATCGTTTTGCTGTCGTTACCATTAAAAAGCAATACCCAGGACACGCCAAGCGCGTGATGATGGGGGTATGGTCTTTCTTGCGTCAGTTTATGTATACAAAATTTGTTTTGGTGTGTGATGAATCTGTAGATGGCCGAGATTGGGGAAGCGTGGTTGAAGCTATAGGTGAGCACTTTGAACCACAACGTGATTTGGTGCTTATTGAAAATACGCCAATTGATTCACTGGACTTCGCCTCCCCAGTGGCTGGACTAGGTTCAAAGATGGGATTGGATGTTACCGAAAAATGGCAAGCTGAGCTGGATATCTATAACCAACCGAATCAGGGAGAATCTGCAGGCTTAACCGTGAATGAACAGTTAATGTTGGTTGAGACATTTAAGCAAGCGAACCCGCAGTTGCTTGATATCCATATTCCGCAATGTAAAGAACATAGTAAAGTATTTGGCAGCGTCATAGTTTCAATAGATAAGCAGTTGCCTAATCAAGTAGATGACCTTATAGAGTCTATTAAGCTACAGCTCAGCGGTAAGCTACCGTTGAAGATGATTATTGTGTGCGATGCAGATGTGCAGGTGAATGATTGGAATGATGTTATTTGGGCTGTAACTACCCGTATGGATGCAACCAGAGATACCCATTTAGTCGAAGTTCCAGAGCAAGGTTCGAGCTTTATGTTAATGGATGCGACTAATAAGCTGAGTGACGAAGTTCAGAGAGAGTGGGGCCGACCTATTCAAAAAGACCCTAAGATTGTCAGCAAAATAGATGAAATTTGGGGCGAGCTCAACATTCTATGATGTATAAAGTGGAACTTCTATCTAGTGGTGTACAATTCGTGGCTGCTGAAAAACAAACAATATTAGAAGCAGCCTTAGAGCAAAACATTCCATTTCCTAATCGTTGTCAGGTCGGTGCTTGTGGTATGTGCCTTTGTCGGTTAGTAGAGGGGAACGTCTCATATCAATTAGAACCCATGCTTACTGAAAAAGAGCGAGCTGAAGGTTGGATATTTGCGTGCCAAGCATGTGCAACTACAGATTTAGTCCTTACATTCGATGAGTAAGGTTTAGAGGAAATAATGACCATTTCATGTACAGTAAAATCAATCGAGCCTCTTGCAAGTAACACTTTTCGAGTGCTTTTACATCCACAGTCACCAATAAGCTTTAAAGCAGGGCAGTATTTAATGGTCGTAATGGGCGAGAAGGACCGTCGTCCTTTTTCTATTGCGAGTAGCCCTTGCCGTCATCACGGTGAATTGGAACTTCATATTGGTGCAGCTGAAGAGAACCATTATGCGTTAGAGGTGGTGCAGTTGATGCAAAAGGCATTGGCTGATAGCTCGACTATCAATATAGATGCTCCTCACGGTGATGCGTATCTAAAAGAGGGAGAGCGCTCTCTATTGCTTATTGCTGGAGGTACAGGGTTTAGCTATGTGCGTTCTATATTAGATCATTGTATTGGTCAGCAACTAAGTAATGATATCTATCTATATTGGGGAGCTCGCAATAAAGACCAGCTCTATGCCATTGAAGAGTTAGAAAGAATTCAGCTGCAACATAATAACATCCACTTTGTACCAGTAGTTGAAGACGATGAAGGGACTTGGAGTGGTAAAACAGGTAATGTTATTCAAGCGGTCATGAGTGACTTTGAAGACTTATCGCAATATGACGTCTATATAGCAGGGCGATTTGAAATGGCAGGCTCTGCTCGAGAGCAATTTGTATATAATAAGCAGGCTCAAGTAGAGCAAATCCATTCAGATGCATTTGCTTTTATCTAATCTGTGGTCATTTTACGCAGAAACAGCCCGCTTTTTATGCGGGTTGTTTTATTTCTGTACGTTCAAAATAAAAATCAAAAAAAGTTCATAAAAACACTTGCCAGTGTGATGAAAGTCTCTATAATGCCGCCTCACTGACACGGTAGAGCGCACAACGCTTCAACGTGATTCAGTAGGCTAACTGGCCGAGTCATTTGAGTTTAGGTTCTCTTCGAAATTAAATTCAAAAAGTGTTTGACACTGAGGCTCAAATCGCTAGAATGGCCGTCCACTTGAGAGGTAAGCCTCGAAAGTAACGCTCTTTAACAATTTAAACCAATCAATCTGTGTGGGCACTCGTTGATGATAATCGAAAAGATTTATCAATGAACTGAGTGACCAAAATCAAATTGGGTGCAGCCTTGAGCTGTTTTATTTTACTTTTTTAAAAGTAAAGACCGATAAGAGCACAGTCAATTCATTATCGTTCTGTTGGAACGATAATAGCTTTAAAATTACTTCTTACTTTCGAGTAAGGACAGTTTTGAAGTCAGTATTCATTGAGCCGCATCTTAGATGCACAAAACTTTAATTGAAGAGTTTGATCATGGCTCAGATTGAACGCTGGCGGCAGGCCTAACACATGCAAGTCGAGCGGAAACGACAACATTGACCCTTCGGGTGATTTGTTGGGCGTCGAGCGGCGGACGGGTGAGTAATGCCTGGGTATATGCCTTGATGTGGGGGATAACTATTGGAAACGATAGCTAATACCGCATAATGCCTACGGGCCAAAGAGGGGGATCTTCGGACCTCTCGCGTCAAGATTAGCCCAGGTGGGATTAGCTAGTTGGTGAGGTAATGGCTCACCAAGGCGACGATCCCTAGCTGGTCTGAGAGGATGATCAGCCACACTGGAACTGAGACACGGTCCAGACTCCTACGGGAGGCAGCAGTGGGGAATATTGCACAATGGGCGCAAGCCTGATGCAGCCATGCCGCGTGTATGAAGAAGGCCTTCGGGTTGTAAAGTACTTTCAGTCGTGAGGAAGGCGTTGTAGTTAATAGCTGCATCGTTTGACGTTAGCGACAGAAGAAGCACCGGCTAACTCCGTGCCAGCAGCCGCGGTAATACGGAGGGTGCGAGCGTTAATCGGAATTACTGGGCGTAAAGCGCATGCAGGTGGTTTGTTAAGTCAGATGTGAAAGCCCGGGGCTCAACCTCGGAACCGCATTTGAAACTGGCAGGCTAGAGTACTGTAGAGGGGGGTAGAATTTCAGGTGTAGCGGTGAAATGCGTAGAGATCTGAAGGAATACCAGTGGCGAAGGCGGCCCCCTGGACAGATACTGACACTCAGATGCGAAAGCGTGGGGAGCAAACAGGATTAGATACCCTGGTAGTCCACGCCGTAAACGATGTCTACTTGGAGGTTGTGGCCTTGAGCCGTGGCTTTCGGAGCTAACGCGTTAAGTAGACCGCCTGGGGAGTACGGTCGCAAGATTAAAACTCAAATGAATTGACGGGGGCCCGCACAAGCGGTGGAGCATGTGGTTTAATTCGATGCAACGCGAAGAACCTTACCTACTCTTGACATCCAGAGAATTCGCTAGAGATAGCTTAGTGCCTTCGGGAACTCTGAGACAGGTGCTGCATGGCTGTCGTCAGCTCGTGTTGTGAAATGTTGGGTTAAGTCCCGCAACGAGCGCAACCCCTATCCTTGTTTGCCAGCACGTAATGGTGGGAACTCCAGGGAGACTGCCGGTGATAAACCGGAGGAAGGTGGGGACGACGTCAAGTCATCATGGCCCTTACGAGTAGGGCTACACACGTGCTACAATGGCGCATACAGAGGGCGGCGAGCCAGCGATGGTGAGCGAATCCCAAAAAGTGCGTCGTAGTCCGGATTGGAGTCTGCAACTCGACTCCATGAAGTCGGAATCGCTAGTAATCGTAGATCAGAATGCTACGGTGAATACGTTCCCGGGCCTTGTACACACCGCCCGTCACACCATGGGAGTGGGCTGCAAAAGAAGTAGGTAGTTTAACCTTCGGGAGAACGCTTACCACTTTGTGGTTCATGACTGGGGTGAAGTCGTAACAAGGTAGCCCTAGGGGAACCTGGGGCTGGATCACCTCCTTATACGATGATTATTCACGATGAGTGTCCACACAGATTGATATGGTTTAGAAAGTAAAGAGATTTTGAAGTGCCCCCCAAGGCGCTTCAACAATTTGCGTTTGCTCTTTGGAGTAAATGTGAATCTAGTGTCCCGTTCGTCTAGAGGCCTAGGACACCGCCCTTTCACGGCGGTAACAGGGGTTCGACTCCCCTACGGGATACCATTGGGTCGTTAGCTCAGCTGGTAGAGCAGTTGACTTTTAATCAATTGGTCGCAGGTTCGAATCCTGCACGACCCACCATTTCCTTTCCACAAAGGAAGTTGTTTGAATTCACTTTTATAGTGAAAGCAAATAGCAAACAATGTGGGCGATTAGCTCAGTTGGGAGAGCACCTCCCTTACAAGGAGGGGGTCACTGGTTCGAGCCCGGTATCGCCCACCATCTTTAAGCGCTCTTTCGAGTGTGTTTAAAAATGGTTCATTTGTTTGAATCTCGCTCTTTAACAATTTGGAAAGCTGACGAACAACAATGTGATTTCATTGTTGTTCAAATTTAAAAGTTCTCAAATCCTATGTCTTTATTGATGTAGGTACCAACACACATTCAAGTGTTCTTGGGAATGCATTCTTGCCAGAGTGCATTCAAATTTGAGTCCGGCAAAATCGAATGTTATCTCGCTCATAATAAAGAGATAACGCACCTTGGAAACGTCATACTGCGTTGTAGCAAACGCATTGCGTTAAGCAAGACCCTTTGGGGTTGTATGGTTAAGTGACTAAGCGTACACGGTGGATGCCTTGGCAGTCAGAGGCGATGAAAGACGTAATAACTTGCGATAAGCCCAGATTAGGTAGTAATAACCATTTGAGTCTGGGATTTCTGAATGGGGAAACCCACGTGCATAAGCACGTATCATTAACTGAATACATAGGTTAATGAGGCAAACTCGGGGAACTGAAACATCTAAGTACCCGAAGGAAGAGAAATCAACCGAGATTCCGAAAGTAGCGGCGAGCGAAATTGGATTAGCCCTTAAGCTTTTAATGCGTCAGGTGAAGAGTCTGGAAAGTCTCGCAATATAGGGTGATAGCCCCGTAACCGACAACGCATTTTAAGTGAAAACGAGTAAGGCGGGACACGTGATATCCTGTTTGAACATGGGGGGACCATCCTCCAAGGCTAAATACTACTGACTGACCGATAGTGAACCAGTACCGTGAGGGAAAGGCGAAAAGAACCCCTGTGAGGGGAGTGAAATAGAACCTGAAACCGTGTACGTACAAGCAGTAGGAGCGCCTCGAAGCGTGACTGCGTACCTTTTGTATAATGGGTCAGCGACTTAATTTTAGTAGCAAGGTTAACCGTATAGGGGAGCCGTAGGGAAACCGAGTCTTAACTGGGCGTCGAGTTGCTAGAATTAGACCCGAAACCAGGTGATCTAGCCATGGGCAGGTTGAAGGTTGAGTAACATCAACTGGAGGACCGAACCGACTAATGTTGAAAAATTAGCGGATGACTTGTGGCTAGGGGTGAAAGGCCAATCAAACCTGGAGATAGCTGGTTCTCCCCGAAAGCTATTTAGGTAGCGCCTCGGACGAATACCAATGGGGGTAGAGCACTGTTAAGGCTAGGGGGTCATCCCGACTTACCAACCCTTTGCAAACTCCGAATACCATTGAGTACTATCCGGGAGACACACGGCGGGTGCTAACGTCCGTCGTGGAGAGGGAAACAACCCAGACCGCCAGCTAAGGTCCCAAAGTATAGCTAAGTGGGAAACGATGTGGGAAGGCTCAGACAGCCAGGATGTTGGCTTAGAAGCAGCCATCATTTAAAGAAAGCGTAATAGCTCACTGGTCGAGTCGGCCTGCGCGGAAGATGTAACGGGGCTAAGCTATACACCGAAGCTGCGGCTGCATACTTTTGTATGCGGGGTAGGGGAGCGTTCTGTAAGCGGTTGAAGGTGGTCTGTAAGGGCTGCTGGACGTATCAGAAGTGCGAATGCTGACATGAGTAACGATAAAGGGGGTGAAAAACCCCCTCGCCGGAAGACCAAGGGTTCCTGTCCAACGTTAATCGGGGCAGGGTAAGTCGACCCCTAAGGCGAGGCCGAAAGGCGTAGTCGATGGGAAACGGGTTAATATTCCCGTACTTCTTATAATTGCGATGGGGGGACGGAGAAGGCTAGGTGGGCCTGGCGATGGTTGTCCAGGTTCAAGTATGTAGGCGGAAGGTTTAGGTAAATCCGGACTTTCTTAACGCTGAGATACGATGTCGAGCTGCTACGTGCAGTGAAGTCATTGATGCCATGCTTCCAGGAAAAGCCTCTAAGCTTCAGATTATAAGAAATCGTACCCCAAACCGACACAGGTGGTCGGGTAGAGAATACCAAGGCGCTTGAGAGAACTCGGGTGAAGGAACTAGGCAAAATGGTACCGTAACTTCGGGAGAAGGTACGCTCTTGGCGGTGAAGTCCCTTGCGGATGGAGCTACTAGGAGTCGCAGATACCAGGTGGCTGCAACTGTTTATTAAAAACACAGCACTGTGCAAAATCGTAAGATGACGTATACGGTGTGACGCCTGCCCGGTGCCGGAAGGTTAATTGATGGGGTTAGACTTCGGTCGAAGCTCTTGATCGAAGCCCCGGTAAACGGCGGCCGTAACTATAACGGTCCTAAGGTAGCGAAATTCCTTGTCGGGTAAGTTCCGACCTGCACGAATGGCGTAATGATGGCCACGCTGTCTCCACCCGAGACTCAGTGAAATTGAAATCGCTGTGAAGATGCAGTGTACCCGCGGCTAGACGGAAAGACCCCGTGAACCTTTACTACAGCTTGGCACTGAACATTGACCCTACATGTGTAGGATAGGTGGGAGGCTTTGAAGACGGTACGCTAGTATCGTTGGAGCCGTCCTTGAAATACCACCCTTGTAGTGTTGATGTTCTAACTTAGTCCCCTTATCGGGGATGAGGACAGTGCCTGGTGGGTAGTTTGACTGGGGCGGTCTCCTCCCAAAGAGTAACGGAGGAGCACGAAGGTGGGCTAAACACGGTTGGACATCGTGTGGTTAGTGCAATGGCATAAGCCCGCTTGACTGCGAGAATGACAATTCGAGCAGGTGCGAAAGCAGGTCATAGTGATCCGGTGGTTCTGAATGGAAGGGCCATCGCTCAACGGATAAAAGGTACTCCGGGGATAACAGGCTGATACCGCCCAAGAGTTCATATCGACGGCGGTGTTTGGCACCTCGATGTCGGCTCATCACATCCTGGGGCTGAAGTCGGTCCCAAGGGTATGGCTGTTCGCCATTTAAAGTGGTACGCGAGCTGGGTTTAGAACGTCGTGAGACAGTTCGGTCCCTATCTGCCGTGGGCGTTGGAAGATTGAAGGGGGCTGCTCCTAGTACGAGAGGACCGGAGTGGACGAACCTCTGGTGTTCGGGTTGTCATGCCAATGGCATTGCCCGGTAGCTAAGTTCGGAATCGATAACCGCTGAAAGCATCTAAGCGGGAAGCGAGCCCTGAGATGAGTCTTCCCTGGCACTTTAAGTGTCCTGAAGGGTTGTTCGAGACTAGAACGTTGATAGGCAGGGTGTGTAAGTGCTGCGAGGCATTGAGCTAACCTGTACTAATTGCCCGTGAGGCTTAACCATACAACACCCAAGGGGTTTTGTGGACTCGAAGTAAGAACTTTGAATGTGTGATAAAAACTTTTAACTCTCTTTTATAGAGAAGCAGCTTTCCGAATTTTAAAATTTGCTTGGCGACCATAGCGTTGTGGACCCACCTGATTCCATGCCGAACTCAGAAGTGAAACACAGTAGCGCCGATGGTAGTGTGGGGTTTCCCCATGTGAGAGTAGGACATCGCCAGGCTTTAAATTTGAATAACCCGCTCTCTAGCGGGTTTTTTCGTCTTTTAGACGTATCTGCTGGTATAGCTCAGTTGGTAGAGCGCACCCTTGGTAAGGGTGAGGTCCCCAGTTCGAATCTGGGTACTAGCACCATTATATAAATCCTTAGATATATAAGTATCTGAAGATAGAAATTTGCTTGGCGACCATAGCGTTGTGGACCCACCTGATTCCATGCCGAACTCAGAAGTGAAACACAGTAGCGCCGATGGTAGTGTGGGGTTTCCCCATGTGAGAGTAGGACATCGCCAGGCTTTAAATTTGAAAAACCCGCTTTTATAGCGGGTTTTTTCATATCTAGGATTTGTAAAATCTCCCCCAGAACCCCAGAACCCCAGAACCCCAGAACCCCAGAACCCCAGAACCCCAGCTAACTAGCAATATAATTGGCTTCAGCTACGTTCCATAGTGCTTTGATTAATGGATTATTGAGCTGTGAGCGCTTACAGCATACTCCTAGCTTAAATGGCCTTACCGGTGATACATCCAGCTTCTGTATTTTTTCTTTTACTGGGCTGTTATTAATAACTACATCTGGAGCAATACCCACACCGCAACCTAATGCAACCATACTAACTATGGCCTCATGCCCAGAAACTTGTGCGTAAATATTTGGTTTGATTTTATTTTGCTTAAACCATAAATTGCAACGATCTCTTGCTGTACCTTCTTCGGGAACAATAAATGGGATGGAGTCCCAACTGATGGGAGTAGTGGTAAGGCCCTCTAGGCTAGCAACCCCTTTTGGTGCAATGACAGATAGTGATATCTCACTGATATTCTCAAAAGCAACCCTTGATGGGAGGTTGTCCGCCTCGGCTGATATCGCAATGTCGGCCTCGTCCATCAATACTTTCTCGATAGCTTGTGCGGGATCTCCGGTAGTTAGTTTGTACTCAATGAAAGGGTGCAATAACCGAAACTCTGATAGCAATTGAGGTAAATGGCTATAGCTGGCGGTTACCGAGCAAAACAGCTTAATTTCCCCTTTTAGTACATCTTGTTTATCCGAAAAATTAGAGGTAAAGCTTTGCCATTGACTAGTCATGCTATGTGCAACTGGAAGTAACTCTTTGGCTGCTGTTGTGAGTTCAACACTGCGGTTATCTCGGATAAAAAGTACCTGCTGAATATCTTGCTCTAAGCGCTTAATCTGTCGGCTAAGTGCTGAAGGGCTGACGTGCATCGCAGAAGCGGTCTTTGTGAAGCTTTTACTCTCGCAAAGGTGTAAAAAAATCTGTAGGCTTTTTATGTTCATGTGAGTCACTCGTATGTTGCGCATAACGCAATTATTACTTGTGAATATATCACTTTATGCAACCTTCAGTCTGAATTAGTATGAAATCAATCGACAAGAACTGTCGAACTACGGAAAGAATTTTAAGGAGAGCCCTTCATGGCTAACTATTTCAACACGCTAAACCTACGTGAGCAACTAGACCAACTAGGTCGTTGCCGTTTTATGGACCGTTCAGAGTTCGCTACAGAAGCTGATTACCTAAAAGGTAAGAAAGTGGTTATCGTAGGTTGTGGTGCTCAAGGCCTAAACCAAGGCTTGAACATGCGCGATTCTGGCTTAGATGTATCTTATGCATTACGCCAAGCTGCTATTGATGAGCAACGCCAATCTTTCAAAAACGCAAAAGAGAATGGCTTTGAAGTAGGTAGTTACGAGACTCTTATTCCTCAAGCAGACCTAGTGGTTAACCTGACTCCAGATAAACAACACAGCAACGTTGTTGAAACCGTAATGCCTCTTATGAAAGAAGGCGCTGCACTAGGTTACTCTCACGGCTTTAACGTTGTTGAAGAAGGCATGCAGATTCGTGAAGACCTTACCGTAGTAATGGTTGCACCTAAGTGCCCTGGTACTGAGGTTCGTGAAGAGTATAAGCGTGGTTTTGGTGTTCCTACACTACTAGCTGTTCACCCAGAGAACGACCCTAAAGGCGAAGGCTGGGATATCGCTAAGGCTTGGGCTGCAGGTACTGGTGGTCACCGTGCTGGCTGTCTTGAGTCTTCTTTTGTTGCTGAGGTTAAGTCTGACCTAATGGGTGAGCAAACTATCCTTTGTGGCATGCTACAAGCTGGTTCTATCGTATGTTATGAGAAGATGATTGCTGACGGTATTGACGCTGGCTACGCAGGTAAGCTTCTTCAGTACGGTTGGGAAACAGTTACTGAAGCACTGAAATTCGGTGGCATCACTCATATGATGGACCGTCTATCAAACCCAGCTAAGATCCGCGCTTTTGACCTTTCTGAAGAGCTTAAAGATCTGATGCGTCCGCTTTACAACAAGCACATGGATGACATCATTCAGGGTGAGTTCTCTCGCACTATGATGGCTGACTGGGCTAATGATGATGTGAACCTATTTAAGTGGCGTGAAGAGACGGGTCAAACTGACTTTGAAAACTACCCGGATTCTGACGCTGAGATCTCTGAACAAGAATACTTCGATAATGGCATTCTTATGATTGCTATGGTTCGTGCTGGAGTTGAGCTTGCGTTTGAAGCAATGACAGCGTCAGGCATTATTGATGAGTCTGCTTACTATGAATCACTGCACGAGCTTCCGTTAATCGCGAACACTGTTGCACGTAAGCGTCTATACGAGATGAACGTTGTTATCTCTGATACCGCTGAGTACGGCAACTACCTGTTTGCAAACGTAGCAACACCGCTTCTACGTGAGAAGTTCATGCCATCAGTCGCAACTGATGTTATCGGTAAAGGCTTAGGTGAGGCGTCTAACTACGTTGATAACCAACGTCTAATCGAAGTGAACGAAGCAATCCGTAACCACCCAGTTGAGTACGTAGGTGAAGAACTACGTGGCTATATGACTGACATGAAGCGCATTGCTGTTGGTGGCTAATCACTAGTTAAAAGTCCGCCGACGAGTTCGGCGGTACTCTTAAACTAAAAAGGCTTGGTATGAAAATACCAAGCCTTTTTGTTTGCACGTATGTTGGTTATTTACCCTTATTAGAAAGCTTCTCTTCTAGATCTGCCATCTTCTTTTCCATCTCGTTTAGTTTTTGACGAGTACGCAGTAGAACCTGAGTCTGAACCTCAAACTCTTCGCGACTTATTACATCTAGTTTATTTAGTTGTGCTTGGATTACTTGGCGAACTTTCTGATCAACATCAGCGCCCAGGTTTTTTACTGGTTGAGGCATAGATTCATGAATTTGTTTCGCTACCTGCTCAAGTTTCTTTGGGTCAAACATGACTGATACTCCTTAAATTTACTGCCTATTTTAAGCAATCATAGATGGCTTGTCGCAGATTAAATGGGATGTGTAGATCACAAAAAGGGCTCGATATCGAGCCCTTGAATTAGATGTTACGCTTGTGTCTCTTCAAACTCAGGCAGTGGTTTATGCTTTGAGGCAATGAAGCTATAGATGACAGGCAATACAAACAGGGTAAACAGAGTACCAATTGAAAGGCCAGCGACGATAACAATACCGATGCTGAATCTTTGCTGTGCTCCGGCACCTGAGGCATACATTAATGGAATAAGACCGGCAATCATGGCTGCGGTTGTCATTAATATAGGACGTAAACGAACCTTGGCTGCTTCCATTACCGCATCGATTCGACTCTTCTGATGATACAGTTGCTCTTCTTTTGCAACCTCACAGATTAAGATACCGTGCTTAGTGATTAGACCCACCAGAGTTATCAATCCAACCTGGGAGTAGATATTCATGGTTGCGAGTCCCCAAGCAAGGGCTATCAGTGCACCACTGATAGCAAGAGGAACGGATACCATGATGACCAATGGATCCCGCACCGACTCAAACTGAATAGCCAATACTAAGAAAATTATGGCAATCGCTAGAGCGAAGGTGGTATATAGCGCACTACCTTCAGTTACAAACTGGCGAGATTCACCCATGTAGTCATGGTTATAGCCAGTAGGTAGTTTCTCTTGTGCTGTTTGCTCAAACCAATTAATCGCATCACCCATGGCAACGCCTGGCGATGGTACTACACCAATAGTGGCAGAGTTTAACTGGTTAAAGTGTGGCAATGCGCGAGGTTGTGGTACCACGTCGATTGATACCAAGCTACCTAATGGAATCTGTTTCCCGTCAGATGAGCGAACATAGTAGTTGTTCATCGATTCTGGGTTGAGACGGAATTTACGTTCAACCTGTGGGATAACTTCATATGAACGACCATATAGGTCGATTCGATTGACATAACCGTCAGCCATCATGGTACTTAGTGTCATACCAATATCTTGCATCGTAACGCCATATGCCCCAGCTTTATCTTTGTCGATATTGATTTTCATCGTTGCTGAGTCATAGTTTAGATCAAGGGTTGAGTATACAAATAGAGGCGATTTACTTACCTCAGCCAATGCATTGCTCGCGATCTGGAATAGGCTTTCGAAGCTATTCGGCGTCGTGATAACAAACTGAATCGGAAGCCCAGAGCCCGCACCGGGAAGTTCAGGCATTTGGAATGCGGTAATCGCCATGCCTGGGATGTTAGATACAAGCCCTGAAACACGGTTAGTGATCTCGGATTGACTTGCGTCTCGTTGACTCCATGGTTTTAGAGATGCGATACCAAAGGCTTGGTTTGAACTTGGAACACCAGTAAACACCTGAGCATACTTAACCTCAGGTTGGTCACTTAATATGTGGTTTACATCGTTCATCGTATTCTGAAGATAATCTAGGTTTGCATTTGAGGGGCCAGTACCCATCAACATAACCACCCCTTTATCCTCTGAAGGTGCAAGTTCATTTGGAATGAATTTGAATAGCATCGGAAGGCTAGCAAATACGATTATAGCGAAGGCGATTACTACACCACGGTGCTTCATTACAGAACCGAGTACACGGGAATAGGCTTCACTCAACGCGTCTAGCTTGCTATGAACAAACTTTTCAAAACGATTTGGTTGTTCATTTTGACGCAATATGGTTGAGCACATCATAGGGCTTAACGTTAATGCGACGATACCTGATATGAATACAGCCCCCGCAAGAGTTAAGGCAAACTCTTTGAACAAAGAGCCAGTAATCCCGCCCATTAACGCGATTGGAGCGTATACAGCACCTAAGGTAAGGGTCATTGCAATAACTGGCGTAGCTATCTCCCTAGTACCAATTATGGCGGCCCTAAATGGCGTTTCCCCCAGCTTAATATGCCGGTCTACGTTTTCGAGTACTACAATCGCATCATCTACGACCAACCCGATGGCAAGTACCATAGCCAGAAGTGTCATTAGGTTCCATGAAAAACCTAATACCTGCATAAACATGGCCACACCAATTAATGATAATGGAATGGTTATGATAGGGATAAGTACTGCGCGGTATGAGCCTAAGAAGAGGGTGATTACGACCAATACAATCAACGCCGCTTCAATGATGGTTTTTGCAACCTCATGGATAGATTCATTGATTGCGATGGTAGAGTCATACATCACACGCATGGTGATGTTGCTTGGTAAATTCTTCTCTAATTCAGGCAGGATTTTATTTATATCCGCTGCAACGTTGATCGGGTTAGCACTTGGCGCACCGTTAATAGCAGCAACTACAGCCTCTTGACCATTGGCACTTGCTCGATAGGTATCGTGGCTCTTTGCTCTAGAAACCTTTGCAATATCACTTAAGCGAATGATCTCGCCCTTATCCTGACGTACGACTAGGTTTTCTAGTTCGTGTACGCTAGCGACTTGGGTGTTGGCATTGCCATTGTATAGAACAAATAAACCGGTTGCTTGTCCCGTTGCTGATTGGAAGTTATTAGCACTTAGCGCCCCCATTACATCGCTAGATGTTAGATGAAGAGCGGCCATTTTTTGAGGGTCAAGCCAAATGCGAAGTGCGTATTTCATGCCCCCGTAAAGGTCTATTTTTGATACACCACTGACAGTGAATAACTGAGGATTTACCACGCGCTCTAGGTAGTCAGTAATTTGACTTGATTCGAGGTCATCACTGGTAAAGCCAACATACATGATAGCGGTAGTGGAGCCCGTGGACATACTAACCGTTGGGTCTTCAGACTCTTTTGGTAATTGAGAACGCACCGAGTTTGTCTTAGCCAGTATGTCAGCAAGGGCTGCATTTGGATCGGTATTGAGCTTCATGTTTACCGTAATGGTAGAACTACCAAGTACCGAGCTTGATGTCATGTAATCAATATTATCAGCCTGTGCGATAGCTTGTTCTAATGGCTGAGTTATAAAGCCCTGAATGAGGTCTGCACTGGCGCCATAGTAGCCTGTCGTCACCGTGACTACGGTATTGGTCATATCAGGGTATTCGCGGACTTGCATCTTGAATACCGCTTGCATACCAAGCAGTGCGATCAGAAAGCTAATGGAGATAGCTAACACTGGTCGCTTAATGAATATGTCTGTAAATCGCATTGTAGAGTCCTTACAGCATTGGTATTTCAGCAGGCGGGGTTGTGGCGTTGCTGGTTACGATTTTTACTTTACTATCGTTACTTAAACGAACCTGACCAGATGTCACTACTGTTTCACCAGGTTTAATGCCTTCAAGGATTTGTACCTTATCCAGTTTACGCTCACCGACTTTAACCACACGTTGTGATACGCGGTTAGTTTCTGAGTTCAGTACATAAACGCTGTCACCGTAAAGGGTATAGGTAATCGCAGTTTGTGGCAGTACAGCCTGATTGGTCAGTGTTGGAAGTACCACTTGAGCCCTAGCAAACATACCGCTTCTTAATCGGCCTTGAGTGTTTGGAATATCGGCTTGCACTTGAATTAAACCACTTTGATAATTCACCGCAGGTTCAATTGCGGTTATATCACCCTCAAATATTTGGCCGGGGAATGAATCCACAACAATATGTACGCGTTGGTCGACATGAATGCGAGAAATATCTGTTTGAGATACGGTGAAGCGAAGGCGCATAACACTAACGTCTTCAAGGCGCGCGATGCGACTACCAGCTTGCAGATACTCTCCGAGGTTGACCCCACGAATACCGATAACCCCAGAGAATGGAGCTCGGATTTCACGACGGTTAATAGAGGCTTTAAGTCCTTCTATATCCGCTTGTAGAGAGAAATATGCTGCGGTTGCTTCATCAAAGTCAGCTTGAGATACCGCACCTTTCTTGTACAAACCATTGAAACGTTTGTATTTAGCTGCTGCGGCTGGATATCTAGCTTGAGCACTTTTTAGATTTGCTCGCTCAACGTCTGAATCTAATGAGATTAGGAGCTGATCTTTCTTGACGCTAGTACCGGACTGAAATCCAATGTTCTTGACTACGCCACTGGTCTCAGAGGTAAGAGTAACCCCTTGTAGTGGTTCAATGAAGCCAATCGCTTCAATGTTTGGCGTCCAGTCTTCTGCACTGGTCGTCATTACTGTAACTGGATACTCAGGTTCTGGGCGGTTAGCCATATACTCGGCTATTTTTTGCTGTTTAAACAGATTGAAACCAATAACACTGCCAAAAAGAGCAAATGCGATTAGTAACATGATAATTGTCCATTTTTTCATGGAACGTTACTCCAACCTTTTATTTTTGAATGGCTTCCCAGCTAGCTTGAACTGCAGCCTCGAAAGTATTAGCGTCGATTTCCTCAATCTGTTGAAAGTGTTTTCGACTTAGCGAAACACACGATTCTAGACTAAGAGTAAATAAAACCGTGTTGGGTAAATTCTTAAATACACCCACTTCACGGCCTTGATTAAACATGTTTTCAATTTTATAAAAATAAGTTCGTTCAGCCTTACATCTCTCTCGATCAAGAGGTGTTGGTAAAGACTGGTATTGGATCCGAGTTTGCAGTAAACCTAACCCTGAACCGCCAAGGCTCCAGATGTTGTGACACATTATCTCGTACTGCTGCTTAAGCGGTTGAGACGCCTCCACATCACGCTGAATAATGTCAGCAATTTGCTGAGCTAACCAAAGCCGAACTTCAGATATCACGCTATCTTTATCTTTGAAGTAAAGATAAACGGTTCCTGTTGCTACCTTGGCTTCTTTCGCAAGTTTCTGGATAGATAGACCTTCAAAACCTTCTCGGCCTAATATATCGGCAGCAGATTCTAATATCTTTAAACGTTTATTATTTGTACTCATATGACTCATTCTTGAGGTAAATGAATGAACGTTCATTCATTTTAATGATATGTCGCGATTATGCAACCATTTGTAATTATAGGTGGTTAAATTTGATCTCAAGAAATTGAGGTGGCTTTGACTGAAACTGGAAAGTATGATTATCGCACTTTTGAGATTAAGGTGATGCAATGAGACTCAACCCCCAACAAGATCAAGCCGTCAAATATGTATCAGGTCCTTGTTTGGTATTAGCGGGTGCCGGTTCTGGTAAGACTCGTGTAATCACCAATAAGATTGCTTACCTTGTTCAGCAGTGCGGATATAAAGCCAGAAATGTGGCAGCGGTTACTTTTACCAATAAAGCCGCTCGGGAAATGAAAGAGCGTGTGGGGCAGACCTTGGAAAAAAAAGAGTCCAAGGGTTTACTGGTCTCTACCTTTCATACCTTGGGATTAAACATTATTCGACGTGAATATAAGGCATTAGGTCTAAAAGCGGGTTTCTCACTGTTTGATGACCAAGACCAATTATCGATGCTCAAAGAGTTGACGGAAGAATTACTGGACGGCGACAAAGATCTGCTTCGACAACTGACAAGTGCGATTTCCAATTGGAAGAATGACATGCTGACCCCTGCACAAGCGGCGGCAGTGGCAGAAGGGGATCAATATAAGTTGTTTGCCCACTGTTTTGATATGTACCAAAGGCAAATGACTGCGTATAACGCTCTTGATTTTGATGATTTAATTCTACTCCCTGTTTTGCTTTTGAAAACCAATCAAGAAGTAAGGGAGCGGTGGCAGTCTCGAATCCGCTATCTGCTGGTGGATGAGTACCAAGATACCAATACCAGTCAATATGAGTTGGTTAGATTATTAGTTGGAGAGCGCGGACGAGTTACCGTTGTTGGGGATGATGATCAATCTATTTATTCTTGGCGGGGAGCAAAGCCGCAAAACTTAGTTTTATTGGGAGAAGATTACCCAAATCTAAAGTTGATTAAGTTAGAGCAAAATTATCGTTCCACTAGCCGTATACTGCGTAGCGCAAATATTTTGATTGCCAACAATCCACATGTGTATGAGAAAAAATTGTTTTCTGAGTTGCCTGATGGAGAAAAGCTAAAGGTACTACTGGCAAAGAATGAAGAGCATGAAGCAGAGCGCATTACTGGTGAGATTATCGCGCATAAGTTTTTAAATCGAACTCATCATAAAGATTATGCAATCTTGTATCGAGGTAACCATCAATCGCGATTGATTGAAAAGGCACTGATGCAAAACCGAATTCCTTATAAAATTTCGGGAGGGACTTCGTTTTTTTCTCGTACTGAAATTAAAGATGTTATGGCGTATTTACGGGTGCTAGTAAACCCTGATGATGACAATGCTTTTTTGCGTATCGTAAATACACCTCGTCGTGAAATTGGTCCTGCAACCTTAGAAAAACTTGGCAGTTACGCCAATATGCGCAGTAAAAGTCTATTTGAATCTTCGTTTGAGCTCGGTTTAGAGCAGACTTTAACGGGGAGGGGCTTAGATAATTTACGTCGCTTTACGGATTGGCTCGTTCGTGTTTCAGATAATGCAGAGCGCGGTAATACAGTTGAGGCTGTGCGTAGTTTGGTTCGCGATATTCACTATGAAGATTGGCTTTATGAAACGTCTTCCAGCCCTAAAGCGGCTGAAATGCGAATGAAGAATGTTTCAGACCTGTATTCTTGGATAGTTGCCGATCTAGAAGGTGACAACTATGACAAAGAAGAAAAAACCCTTAAAGAGGTCGTTCAGCGTCTAACACTACGTGACATGATGGAGCGCGGAGAAGATGATGAAAATGCAGATCAGGTACAATTGATGACCCTGCATGCATCGAAAGGGTTAGAGTTCCCTTACGTTTATTTAATGGGGGCTGAAGAAGGTATTTTACCGCACCAGACCAGTATTGATGAAGAGAATGTAGAGGAAGAGCGCCGTCTTATGTATGTAGGTATCACTCGAGCTCAGAAAGAGCTGACGTTTACTATGTGCAAGGAAAGACGACAGTATGGTGAACTGATTAAGCCAACACAAAGCCGCTTCTTAGAAGAGCTGCCATTTGATGATCTCGAATGGGAAAGTAATAAGAAAGAAACAACTAAAGAAGAGCGCATGGAGCGGGGACAGGCTCATATCGCGAATCTGAGAGCCATGTTTAAGAAATAGTAGCAAGACAGTCCATATAGGGCTGTCTTGCTAAGCTTTAGTTATCGTTAGCCCTATAAGCCTTCAATCATGTGATTTACAGCGGCGATGATCTCGTCGTCGCTACAATCCATACAAGCCCCTTTTGCTGGCATTGCGTTGAAGCCCTTGATTGCATGCTCGATAAGTACATCGTTGCCCTGAGCAATACGTGCGCTCCAATCTGTCGCTTCACCCGGTTTAGGTGCTCCACCAACACCGGTGCCGTGGCAGGCAATACAGTATGTACCATAGACGCTTGCGCCATCACGTGGTCCTGCTGCGACGACTTGTTCAGGCTCGGCACCTGCGAGATAAACATCGCCAACAGGTTTGATGCGTTGTGCAATCGCATCGTAGTCATCTTGACTGGTTGCCGCAAAGGTTGCACTGGAAAATAATAGTGCGGCAGTAACAAGTGTGATTAG
The DNA here is from genome assembly GCF_024346875.1 of Vibrio gallicus. Taxonomy (NCBI): domain Bacteria; kingdom Pseudomonadati; phylum Pseudomonadota; class Gammaproteobacteria; order Vibrionales; family Vibrionaceae; genus Vibrio; species Vibrio gallicus. Next base: position 2,423,934 of record NZ_AP024871.1, on the reverse strand, counting down.
TTTACGAGGCATATCCATTAACTCTCTTCTATTTATCCGGGAAAGCGCCTAACAGGTTGTATTATACATACGTTGATTAGATTAATTTAAAGGTAATCAGCTGTTAAGGTGTTGTAAAAGTCTGGTGATTATATATCTTATGTTTGTTGCATTAAACAACCTCTTGTCCGAGGCGAGGTTTAAATCACATCTGAAAACTGCTGAATATTTGCGGCTTTCGTTGAAAAAAGGTGCAATCATAAAAAAAAGTGCAAAAAGTACTAGACGGGAAAGTGTGATATCCGTATTATTCCACTCCGCCGATAGGGCATGCGCCCGTAGCTCAGCTGGATAGAGCGTTGGCCTCCGGAGCCAAAGGTCGAAGGTTCAAATCCTTTCGGGCGTGCCATTTTCGGAGGCGGAGTCGGTAATATATAATGGTGGCTATAGCTCAGTTGGTAGAGCCCTGGATTGTGATTCCAGTTGTCGCGGGTTCAAATCCCGTTAGCCACCCCATTATTTGGTAGCTTTTGCTCCCAATTTCGGTTTACCGAAATGAAATTAAGTCAGTGATTATCATTACTTAATAATGTATCCTGCCTTTGAGAGTTGAGTTATTAGAGGTAAGCCTCTAAAACAAAACTTTCTAAAATTTGTCGGTGAATAGCGCAGCTTGGTAGCGCATCTGGTTTGGGACCAGAGGGTCGGGGGTTCGAATCCCTCTTCACCGACCATCATTATATTACATGGCTAGTTAAGCGGTGTGATTAAAGTTTGATGGTGGCTATAGCTCAGTTGGTAGAGCCCTGGATTGTGATTCCAGTTGTCGCGGGTTCAAATCCCGTTAGCCACCCCATTACTTGGTAGCTTTTGCTTCCAATTTCGGTTTAACCGGAATGAAATTTGTCGGTGAATAGCGCAGCTTGGTAGCGCATCTGGTTTGGGACCAGAGGGTCGGGGGTTCGAATCCCTCTTCACCGACCATTATTAAGAAGCCTCACTCGTAAGAGTGGGGCTTTTTTACATCTAGCATCTAGATAATAAAAAAACCTCGCAAATGGCGAGGTTTTTTATTACATCATATGCTTACGGCGTATATCTAGTAGTGCAAAGATACCGAAGATCAGTATTGACCACTTTTCCCAACTACTTATCTTGAGTTTATCGCCAAACGCCCCTATAAAAATAGCGGATTGAAGGCCGTGCATGATAAACAAAAATGCAGTCATGATATAAAGGGCAATCGAAGCTTTACCGGGGAACGGTTGGAAGATATTAAAAATTAGCACGAACCAGACAAAAGCAATGGCGGCCTTTGCTAAAATTAATAGGTATTTCATGGAGTTTGCCTCGTAAATAGTTGATAACGGACTTGGCCTGCAATCTTTTCTCTATGTAGAAGCCAGTGTGCAGGAATCTCAGGTAGCTCAAGTTCTTTTTCAGCCTCGATATAAACAATGGCATTTTTGGCTAGCCAGTTGTTATTTTCTAGCAAGGTTATCGTTTCTTCAAGCAAGCCCTTACGAAATGGTGGGTCAATAAATACAACATCATAAGGTTCACCCTGACTTTGTAAAAATTGTAGGCTGTCTTTATTGAATGCTTCAATATTACTAGCGTTAAGTGTTGAGATGTTTTTTTTGAGCTGGGTATGTGCTTGTTTATTTAGCTCAAGCATAGTAACCATACTCGCTTGACGAGAAGCGGCTTCGAATCCCAACCCACCAGAGCCTGCAAATAGGTCTAGGCATCTCGAGTGGGGGATATCCATAGCTACCCAGTTAAATAAGGTTTCTTTAACTCTATCTGTAGTTGGACGTAATCCCTCGGCATCGTGGACTGGTAGCTTCCTACCTCGCCAGAGCCCACTGATAATCCGTATAGAACCCGATCCAGCTCTAGATTTACTAGTATTTTTGCTTATAGAAGGACGTTGTGGTTTTCTCATTGCTATTTTTGGTGCTGTTTTAGCTTGAATATTTTAGAATTGTACTCTTAAACGCAATTTCAATCATGGTGAATTGGTATGAACCGTTCACTATGTCTCGCATAGAAATAAAATAAACAGGATTTATTCCGATGACGGATAAGAAAAAACGCGGGTTATTATCGTGGCTTGGATTCGGTGAAGACGAGCAAGCCCCTGCAGAACAAAAGCATTCAGCGCAGCCGGATACTCAAGAGCCAGAAACTGAAGAGCTAGTTGAACAGCAAGATCTTCAGTCTGAATCTGATACTACATCTGAAGCGCAAGAGGCAGAAGTATCACTGTCGGATGAAGCGCCAGTTGAACCCGAAGCGGTTACCGAGCCGCGAGAGCTTGAAGCTAATACTGAGCCTGTAGCGCAGCCGGAAGTTCAAGAAAAACCGACCGAAAGCTTTTTTGCTCGCTTAAAGCGCAGCCTTGCTCGTACTAAGGCGAATATAGGTGCTGGCTTCTTTGGTTTATTCAAGGGTAAGAAAATTGATGATGAGCTATTTGAGGAGCTAGAAGAGCAGCTTCTGATTGCTGATGTTGGTATGGAAACCACAATGAAGATCATCGATAACCTAACGGAAAAAGCGTCACGTCAGGATCTAAAAGACGGTGAGGCTCTATATGATCTTCTAAAACAAGAAATGGCCGACATACTGTCTACTGTTGAAAAACCATTAGAGATCGATACACAAAAAGGGCCTTACGTCATCTTGATGGTTGGGGTTAACGGTGTGGGTAAGACAACCACTATAGGCAAGCTTGCAAAACAATTTCAGGCGCAAGGCCAGAAGGTGATGTTAGCGGCTGGTGATACCTTCCGTGCCGCAGCGGTTGAGCAACTTCAGGTTTGGGGTCAGCGTAATGACGTTCCTGTTATTGCTCAGCATACAGGGGCAGATAGTGCCTCAGTAATATTTGATGCTATAGAAGCCGCTAAGGCCCGTGGTTATGATGTGGTGATAGCAGATACTGCTGGTCGACTGCAAAACAAAAGTAATCTAATGGAAGAGTTACGCAAGATAGTCCGAGTGATGAAGAAAATTGATGGCAGCGCACCACACGAGGTGATGCTGACTCTAGATGCTGCTACAGGACAGAATGCGATAAGCCAAGCTAAATTGTTCAGTGATGTTGCACCGGTAACTGGTATTACTTTGACTAAGCTTGATGGCACAGCAAAAGGTGGCGTTATATTTGCGCTGGCGGATAAATTTAGTATCCCAATTCGCTTTATTGGGGTAGGTGAAGGTATTGATGACCTACGCCCATTCGAAACTCAAGATTTTATTGAAGCTCTATTTAGTAGAGACGAGTAAGTTGTCAGTTCAAGGATTGTTACGTGATTAATTTTCAACAGGTAAGTAAGGCTTACCGTGGAGGCCATCAGGCACTCCAAAAGGTAGACTTTAACCTTAGAAAGGGAGAGTTGGCTTTCCTTGGTGGACACTCTGGTGCGGGTAAAAGTACGCTGCTCAAACTCATTTGTGCAATGGAAAGACCAACGGATGGCAAGATATTCTTTAATGGGCATGATATTACACGCATCAATGACCGAGATATCCCGCTCTTACGCCGCAACGTTGGTATCGTTTTTCAAGACCACAGACTATTAATGGATCGCAGTGTATTTGATAACGTAGCACTGCCAATGCGGATAGAGTCATATGCCGAAAATGAAATTAAACGCCGCGTTAATGCAGCGTTAGATAAAACAGGATTATTAGATAAAGCACGTTGCTTACCGTCTCAACTTTCCGGTGGAGAGCAGCAGCGAGTCGGTATTGCTAGAGCTGTAGTAAACCGTCCAACATTACTATTGGCGGATGAACCGACGGGTAATCTAGATTATGAATTATCAAATCGGATCTTTCGGTTATTCGAGGAGTTTAACCGTGCGGGGGTTTCAATATTAATTGCTACTCACGATGTATCTATGATGGAACAGCGTCGACAGTATCGCCGTTTTGAACTTAATCAAGGTTTTCTAAGCGAGGCTGCTGGCTATGGGAAATAAAGGAAACGTGGCTAAAGTCGGTTACATGCGCTCGCACGTACTAGTGGCAAAAGGCGCACTAAAAGACCTTTTAAGCAGACCACTAGGAAGCTTATTTACATTGGCTGTTATCGCCATAATCTTGGCTCTGCCTGCCAGTCTATATGTTGTAGCAAAAAACGTCGTTATTGCTTCTGAACAGGTTACTCAGCCTGCCGCTGTAAGTGCTTACTTACAAGAGGGGACACCTGCGGCTAAGATCATGCTTATTAAAGATGAGCTAGAGAATGACCAGTCAGTATCGAGCGTTGAATACATATCCTCACAACAAGGCTTAGCGGACTTAAGTGAGGTTTCTGGTTTCGATAATACCATGAGTCTGCTTGATGATGATGCGTTACCTGCATTGCTGGTTATTCACCCTCAGCACGCATCAAAGGCTTCTCAACAGCGTATACTCCAGCTAACCAATTCTATAACTGAGTTTACGGATGTACGGGTAGACAAAGATTGGTTGCAACGCTTTGCTGCGGTTAAAGATCTAAGTACTGCTTTAGCTATTTCTTTAGCTGTAATGATGTTAATTGCAGTTGTACTAATCATCGGCAATGCAATGCGCTTTAGTGTGTTGGCTCATAAACAAGAGATTCAGGTAATGAAGTTCTTAGGAGCAACAAATAGCTATATCTTAAGGCCTTATTTATATACGGGTATGTGGCTTGGTTTGCTTGGAGCTGTCATGGCTTGGATCGTGACCTTAATCTTATCTCTTGTATTAAGTAGTTCGGTTGAGCTGGTGGCTCGTCTTTATGATAGTAGCTTTGGCTTTAACAGCTTAGGGGCAGATGAAACCCTAATATTATTATTATTAGGTGGTTTCTTAGGATTATTTGCAGCTCAAGCCTCAGCTCGTCGTCATCTTTCTGAAATTGAACCTAATTAGAATAACTCGGTCTTAAATTAAGATTAAAGCTTAACTCTCGGCTATGGTTCACAGAGTTGGGCTTGCTCTTGTTTAAATTCTGTGGATAATGTCCAGTCCACTATTTTTTAGTTATTGCTAATGTAATCGTGACTTACGTAGTACGGTTTAGTGAATGAGGAATTGAATGGCTAATAAAACGTTTTCAATGGCAGTCGTCTCTCAAGATAGCTTAGATAGCTATATCAGCTCAGCAAATGGGTATCCAATGCTGACGCCTGAAAAAGAAAGAGAGCTAGCCGAGCGTTTACATTACAACGGTGAGATTGAGGCAGCAAAAGAGCTGATCTTGTCTCATTTACGTTTTGTTGTTCATGTCGCTCGAGGTTACTCTGGCTACGGCTTGCCTCTAGCTGATTTAGTTCAAGAAGGTAATATTGGACTGATGAAAGCGGTTAAGCGATTTAACCCAGAAGTTGGAGTTCGCTTAGTCTCATTTGCAGTGCATTGGATTAAAGCTGAGATTCATGAGTATGTATTGCGTAACTGGCGTATCGTCAAGGTAGCAACAACTAAGGCTCAACGTAAATTATTCTTCAATCTTAGAAAGAATAAAAAACGCTTAGGATGGTTTAACCAAAATGAGGTTGAAACCGTTGCAAGTGAATTGGGTGTTTCCCCTTCTGAGGTTCGTGAAATGGAATCTCGTTTGGCAGCCCAAGATGCAACCTTTGAGTTTAGCGCTGATGATGACGATAATGCGTCATCAAGCCCAGTTGCTCCTGCGTTATACCTAGAAGACCAGCATTCAGATATTGCAGAGAGCTATGAAGCAGACAATTGGGAAAGTCATACCAATACGCGTCTTGCAAATGCGCTAGCAACTCTGGATGAAAGAAGTCAGAATATCGTTCGCTCTCGTTGGTTGGATGATAAAAAGCTAACGCTTCAAGAGTTAGCCCAGACTTATGGTGTTTCTGCGGAACGTATTCGTCAGCTAGAAAAAAATGCGATGAAGAAACTTAAAGGTGCCGTCGGCGATCTTTAGTTTTAAGTAATTCCTTAAAAAGGCCAAGATTATAGATCTTGGCCTTTTTTTATGTTGATCAAAAAACGCTAGCAAATCTGTGGATAAGTCTGTGGGGTAAATCCACATAGCATGTCGTTAACTACCATATATAAAGGGATGTTAGCTAAATCCGGCTTGGGGATTAACTTTAAAGATCTAACACTTTATCCAAGATCAACACTACATGTTGTGGATCAATTGCCACATAAACACTTTATCAACGTAATCCACAGATTTACCCACAGCTGGTGCTAATTTGATCACTGTAGCATCATTGCTCGGTATAAATTAAAGTGTCTGCCTTGGATAGCATTTTTCAAAGAGAAGATAATATGGAAGAAGTACAACGAATTGACGTACATTCGGCATTCAACCTGCAACAGCAAAATAATGGCTTATTAGTTGATATTCGGGACCCACAATCTTTTGCACTTGCACATCCGAAAGATGCTTTTCATTTAACGGATTCGAGCTTAGTTGGTTTTATGCAGCAAGCTGAATTTGAACAGCCTGTACTGGTGATGTGCTACCACGGTATTAGTAGTGTGGGAGCTGCCCAGTATTTGCTTAATCAAGGCTTTGAACAAGTATACAGCGTAGAGGGTGGGTTTGAGGCTTGGCAGCGCCAAATGTTACCAACAGAGAATGCGTGATGATACGACTAACCCAACTAAATAACCCAAGAGTTGCCCAAGCTTTTATTGATTATATGGCAACACAAGGCGTTGTTATCTCGCAAATGCCGGAAGGGGATGGCATGTTTGCGCTATGGCTACACGATGAAGAGCAGCTATTACGTGCCGAGCAAGAATTAACAACGTTTGTTGAAAACCCACATCACCGCCGCTACCAAGCTGCATCTTGGGATGTGGCAGAAAGTCGAACTCAAACGTTTCGCTATCACTCTCCTAACCTTATACAAATGCTTAAAGCAAAGGCTGGCATTGTCACCTTAGTGGTTATGGCACTTTCAGTTATGCTGTTTATTCCAAGGTTGATTGGTTGGCAACAGCAGATATTTGACTGGCTGCACTTTCCTGCCTTTGTGGGGCAGCAGTTTCAGGTATGGCGTTACTTTACCCATGCTTTACTTCATTTCTCTATTTTGCACATTACATTTAACCTTCTATGGTGGTGGCAGTTGGGGGGAGACATCGAGCAGAGGCTGGGCAAGGGCCGTTTATTAAAGCTATTTCTTGTTTCTGCCTTACTATCTGGTTGTGCTCAATACTGGATTGAAGGCGCAAACTTTGGTGGTTTAAGTGGTGTGGTGTATGCGTTGGTCGGTTATACATGGATATTATCAACTCGAGCCCCTCAATTAGGTCTTGATATTCCAAAGCCAATTGTCGTGTTTATGCTAGTCTGGCTAGTCCTTGGCTTTGTCCAACCCTTTATGGCAATCGCCAATGCCGCGCACGTTGCAGGCTTAATCGCAGGACTTTTGCTCGGTTGGATAGACAGTTCAAGGCCTCAGCTCACTTAATTGAAAATCTAAGTGAGACACGCCTCTAGAGATTGCTACAATGCTCGGGTAGTAATCTTTAGAGTATTAACGTTAGTATATTTATGACCAGTCTAATTCGAGCCTTTGAACTCGCTTTACAATCGATTGAATGGAAAAGCCCTGATGACTTTCAGTTTCCTAACTCAAGAGTGCGTTGCTGGTTGCTAGAGCAAGATTCATTATCTCATCGGTTGGCTGCGCTTTGTGAAGAGTTAAGCGTTGAAGTGTTTACCAACACTAAGGTCTCACCAGACTCTCTTTCACCGTTAGAGGTGGAGCAATTATCCTTTGAACCTTGTCTACTTAGAGAAGTTATTCTGAGAGGAGACCGACACGATTGGGTCTACGGTCGAACCTTAATCCCTCAAAGTTGCTTATCTGCTCAGCCTCATGATTTGGAAAATCAAGGCTCATTACCACTCGGAATTACAGTCTTTAATTCTGAAGGTGCTTACCGTGATGCGCTACAAGTTGCTGTACTACATCTGTCGGGAAGGCAATTATTTGCTCGACGCTCTCGACTATGGATGAATGGCAGGCCCATGCTAGTCGCTGAAATCTTCTTACCGGCAGCACCGATTTATAGCGAAAGGAATACAAATGACGCTAACTAAGTTACGCGCTTATTATTTTTTAATGCGCATGGATCGCCCTATTGGCAGTTTATTGTTGTTATGGCCAACACTGTGGGCGCTGTTGATGGCCGCTCAAGGGCAGCCTCAATGGCCGGTATTGATTGTATTTAGCCTTGGGGTTTTTGTTATGCGCTCAGCAGGGTGTGTAATCAATGATTATGCAGACCGAAACTTCGACGGCCATGTTGAGCGGACATGCCAAAGACCGATCCCGAGTGGTTTAGTATCTGCTAAAGAAGCGTTGGCTCTTTTTGGTGTGTTGAGTGTGTTTGCGTTTCTTTTAGTTCTAACTATGAATACGCTAACAATTCAACTTTCGTTTATTGGATTAGTGCTCGCGGCTTTGTATCCATTCATGAAGCGTTTTACACACTTACCGCAGCTAGTATTAGGCATGGCATTTAGTTGGGCGATACCAATGGCTTGGGCGGCTGAGTCTGGCTCGATTGCTCCTATGGCGTGGCTGTTATTTGTTATAAACCTATTGTGGACCGTCGCATACGATACTCAGTATGCCATGGTAGATCGTGACGATGACCTTAAGATTGGGATTAAGTCTACAGCTATCTTATTTGGTCGTTATGATAAGTTGATTGTCGGGCTATTGCAGGCTACTTGTATCGCGTTGCTTTTTGTTATCGGGATATTTGAATCTCTATCTGGGGCGTTTTACTGGGGAATATTGGTTGCAGCAGGCTTGTTTGTTTATCAACAGTGGTTGATAAAGACTCGTCAACGCAGTTTGTGTTTTCAAGCTTTCCTTAACAACAACTACGTTGGAATGGCGATAACTGTTGGGTTATTCATTAGCTATCTCTAGATTTAGTTGCACTGATAAATAAAAATGAAGCCCCATACGGGGCTTTATTTATATCGCTTGAGCAATACCTTCTCGAATAGTGAGCTTTACCTCAGGAGAGAGGATTGAGAGTAGGGTATCTGCCAGCTCCTGGGTTCTTGGTAAATCACAGTTTCCTTCGTTATCGAGGTATTGCTGTGATTTTAGTGTCCAAATAAGGGCGGTGAAAACGCCTTTATCAAAGAACTCAGGTGCATTGATACCATGCAGTCGTCCTAGGCGCTGCGCAATATCACCACTTAATTTCTCCAATTCACCCTTAGCTAATTCAGGCTCTGCGACTAAGAGATTTACCGCAATACTGTAGCGCTGCAAGGTTTCCGATATGGTGCGTGACAATAGCTGTAAGGTATGAATATTAGCTTGATTTAAGACTAGTTCTTCACCTTGTATGGTCACTAAGCCTTGGCGCATTAGCTCTTGGAGGATTTGGTCAATCTTATCTGATAGCTCAGACTCTCCATATGATAAAAAGAGCTCTTTACGCAGGAATGGATACAGAGTTTGTATCGTTTGCTTTAGTTGTCCCAGCGTACATCCAGGTAACTGAATGATAAGTTGTGCGATGAGTGACGGCAGAGCCAACATATGTATTATGTTGTTGCGATAGTAAGTCATTAGTACCGACTGGTGTCGGTCTAGTGAGATAATGTCACCCATGATATCTGAGTCGACCACGAACTTATCCAATGAAATGGCATGCTCAATAAGCTCTTGTGCTGTCGTGTCAGGTATTGTGGCATGTGCTGTATAAGGCACATTTCTTAAAATACATAAGTAGCACTCAATCTGAGAGATAAGACTTTCTTTAGTTAAAGCTCGTTGTCTTGATGCTAATAATGCCGTCGCAGTTAAGGTCAATGCGTTTGCCGCTGCAGCGTCATTGATGTGGGTCATCATTTTCTCTGCGATAGCATTTATTGTTGGTGTCATCCAAGCGGGTTTATGGCCTTCTTCTGCGCCTATATCTTTGTGCCACTCCGGAACCTGTTCATTTAGATACTGATTCAGAGGAATAGGTTCACCGAAGTTAACATACCCTTGCCCGAAGTTACGTAGTTTGCGAATTGTACGCAGTACTTGCCCTGCATTTTCTTTTTCTTTTCGCTTACCTCGCAACTCTTTGGCGTAGGTAGATACCTCCATTACATGTTCATATCCGATGTAAACGGGAACTAGAGTGACAGGGCGGTTAAGGCCTCGTAGCATAGCCTGTACTGTCATTGCTAACATGCCGGTTTTAGCCTGCAATAGACGTCCAGTTCGAGAGCGCCCACCCTCACTAAAGTATTCAACGGAGTAGCCTTTGGTGAATAGCTCCGCTAAATACTCTCGGAAAATAGTGGAGTAAAGTTTATTGCCTTTGAAACTACGACGAATAAAGAATGCCCCTCCGCGTCTGAAGATTGGACCGGCTGGGAAGAAGTTTAGGTTTACACCAGCAGCAATATGCGGTGGTACCATTCCTTCTTGGTATAGGATGTAGGACAGGAGTAGGTAGTCCATATGGCTTCGATGACATGGTACATAAACTATTTCATGCCCATCTTGTGCCAATTTACGCACGCTGGCGGCATTATTGACATTGATTCCCTGATAAAGGCGGTTCCAAAGCCAAGTTAGTACTAGATTTCCTTGCTTGATCAATGAGTAAGAAAACTTGGCTGCAATTTCATCCATTATCTTTAATGCATGCTGTTCAGCTTTTTCGACACTGATATTTTTTGTCTTCGCTTCATCAGCAATCGCTTGGTTTATAGCATTGGATTTTATTAAGCGATTAAATAGTACTTCTCTATTAGGTAGGCTAGGCCCCGAGGCGGCAAGTTTCTGTCTCGAAAAGTGAATACGAGCAACCCGCGCCAATTTTTGCGCTATTGATTCAACACTGCCATGTGAATCGACCATGTAGCGGAGTGAAACAAAAGGACTAAAGCGAATCATACAGTCTCGTCCAGAGACTAGGACTGCAATAAACTTCTTGGTTGATGATAGATTTTTTAAATAAGGTTTATCTATGCCTTCTTTGCCGGGCTTGCGGCCCCACATCACTGTGGTTGGAATCAATTGTACATCTAACTCTTGATCCTCACGGTGAAGCTTCAATAGTTGGGTGAACAAGGCTTGTGAACCTAATGAATCAGAAATCCCTTGTTTATGGTCTCCCTTACATGTCGAGATAAACACATAACGTCGAAAGCTTTGACCTGCAATTTCGAGGGGTTGCAGGGGGTCGGGTAAACCAAACTTTAGAGCTTGTTTTCTTAAAGAAAGAAGGTCTACCTTTGATTCGAAAGGCAGAGCGTAAACAATAGGCTTATTGACATCTATATTGAGGTCGCTAATAGGCGCTGTTGGGACTGGATTCCCTTTAACTAAAATATTAAGAGGGATTTGCAATAAAGACTGCGTCAGTGTTTGACCTGAAGACATATGGTTTTAACATCCGATTAGTTTATGCGTCTATGACACGTCAAGACTAGGTTGTGAATCAAGCATTGCCAGAATAGCAGAACTGGTCAAACCTTTTAATAGGAATTGTAGTAATGTTAGATTATCCAATAGAAAAGTATACACCTTAACGGAGATTCGTCAGTTTCAATGGGGTTTAGTTTGAACTTGCACTCTATTGGCGGCTAATAAGTTGTTAAGGACGTATTGAGTTGATTAGGGAGTATGAATGAAAGGGAATACGGGATTAAATCGCATAGTAAAAGCTACTGGATATTCGATGCAGGGGCTGAAATCTGCCTTCCAGCATGAAGCTGCTTTTCGTCAGGAGCTTCTGTTAGCCTTAGTTTTAATACCTTTAGCTTTTCTGCTGGATGTAGGTCAGGCAGAGCGGATGCTGATGATCTTATCTGTGTTTATTGTTTTGATCGCAGAGCTTATTAATTCTGCTATTGAGGCAGTTGTTGATAGAGTTGGTGCTGAGGTGAATGAGCTTTCCGGACGCGCTAAAGATATAGGTTCTGCTACTGTTTTTGTGGCACTGCTCTTAATGATATACATTTGGCTAGACGCGCTGTTCCTTTAACTCAGCCGCTTGATTTGTTTGTGAATTTGCAGCTTATCTATAGCAGATAAGCTGTATTAGTTGATAATTTACCCATACTGGATATACTCACAGTTAACTGTACAAAATAACAGGTGACTTATGAGGCCGCTAACACCAAGACAGCAACAGGTTTTCGACTTAATAAAAACCAAGATCGAAGACTCAGGTATGCCACCAACTCGTGCTGAAATAGCTCGTGAGCTTGGTTTTCGCTCAGCCAATGCGGCAGAAGAACACCTAAAAGCACTGGCAAAGAAACAAGCGATAGAGATTATTCCGGGTGCATCTAGAGGGATAAGAATTCTGCTTCAAGATAGTGCCAATGATGATGGATTACCTCTTATTGGTAATGTCGCAGCAGGAGAGCCAATTCTTGCTCAAGAGCATATTGAATCGCATTATCAAGTTGACCCTCAAATGTTTAAACCGAGAGCTGACTTCTTGCTTCGTGTACATGGGGAGAGCATGAAAAACATCGGCATTATGGATGGGGATCTACTCGCGGTTCATAAGACCCAAGATGTAAGGGATGGCCAAGTGGTTGTCGCTCGTGTTGATGATGATGTGACGGTGAAGCGCTTGGAAAGAAAAGGTGCAACGGTTTTACTCCATCCAGAGAATGAAGAGTTATCACCTATTAAGGTTGATCTTACCCAACAACACCTAACTATTGAAGGTATTGCGGTTGGTATTATTCGAAATAGTGACTGGATGTAATATTTTTTCTTGACTGCTTTTGAACAGCGCCCCATTTTAGGGCGCTGTTTTTTTATATATGAGTCCACAATGCTAAATAGAACCCATCCTATTATCAATGACTGGAGTTTACACCGTCGCATCTTAGCAATAGCTATACCTATGGTACTTTCAAATATTACCGTTCCATTATTGGGGCTGGTGGATGCGGCGGTTATTGGTCACTTAGATCAGTCTTGGTATCTAGGTGGTGTTGCTTTGGGTAGCACCATTATTAGCATGGTGTTCTGGTTATTTGGCTTTTTAAGGATGTCGACGACTGGGCTCACAGCTCAGGCTAAAGGAGAAAATAACACCTCAAAGCTTGCGAGTGTACTATTGCAAGGTATGGGGATGGCACTGTTATTCTCGGTACTGTTTTTAGTTGGGCATCGCTTTATTTTTGATATTGCTATGGGCTTTAGTGACGCAAGCTCACAAGTACAAACTTACGCTCAGGAGTACTTTTATATCCGAGCGTGGAGTGCACCTGCCGCCATGATGAACTTTGTGCTATTGGGCTGGCTACTTGGCAATCAAGATGCTAAAGCACCGATGTGGCTGGTTATTGTGACCAACATTGTCAATATTGCCTTGGATTTAGTGTTTGTTGTTGTCCTTCATTATGGCGTTTCTGGTGCTGCTGTAGCCTCTGTTATTGCTGATTATTGCGGCCTATTGGTAGGGGGGGTATTTTGCTTTAGGTTATGGAAGCGCTCGCTGGGGCTCTCAATCACAAAATTATTGGCTGATGGAGTAGAGCTATTGCAAGGGATGAGCAGGTTCCTACGCTTGAATAGAGATATTTTCCTACGTTCACTGTGCTTGCAAACAGTACTCGCTTTTATGACTTTTCAAGGTGCTAACTTTGGTGATGATATTGTGGCGGCAAATGCAGTGTTAATGAGCTTTGTGCTTATTGTCTCTTACGCAATGGATGGATTTGCATTTGCTATTGAAGCCATGGTTGGTAAGGCTATTGGTGAAAAAAACCAGCAACAACTCAGTTATTCCATCATCGGCGCCTTTTTATGGGGAATATCGATATGTATTGGGTTCAGTTTGGCGTTCTTATTTTTTGGAACGCATATAGTGGCAATGATCAGCGATATTGAAAGCGTTAGAGATACCGCCGATGCATACCTTTCTTGGTTAGCTATGATGCCGCTTGTCTCTTTGTGGAGCTATTTATTTGATGGGGTATTCATTGGTGCTACGCGAGGTAAAGATATGCGTAATACTATGTTCCTATCGGCATTAAGCTTTTTTGCCATATATTGGCTTTTTTCAAGCATGCAAAACCACGCACTTTGGTTAGCCTTGATGATCTTTATGGCGGTGCGTGGTTTGAGCTTAGCTATTATCTTTATTCGTCTGTGGAAAAGAGGGCAATTCTTATCCTCAGTATCTCATTAAAAAAGTCGATTCAAACCATTTAAGGCTGCGACGCGAAATGCTTCAGCCATTGTGGGGTAATTGAACGTAGTATTAACGAAATACTCAATGGAGTTAGCCTCTCCTGGTTGCTCCATTATTGCTTGCCCTATATGGATGATCTCTGCAGCTCGTTCACCGAAACAATGTATGCCTAGTATCTGTTTTGTTTCTCTGTGGAAGAGGATCTTTAAACTACCAATATCCTTGCCTGATATCTGTGCTCTAGCAAGGTGTTTAAATGATGCTCTGCCTACCTCGTAAGGTACTTTAGCTTCAGTTAATTCTTGCTCGGTTTTTCCTACAGAGCTAATTTCAGGGATGGTGTAGATACCGGTAGGGATATCCTCAATTAGACGTCGTTTAGCTTGGCCATCGGTAATAGCTTGAGCTACGTATCTCCCTTGGTCATATGCGGCACTTGCAAGACTTGGGTATCCAATTACATCACCGACCGCATAAATGTGGTCTACCTCGGTTTGATAATCACTGTTAATGCTCAGTTGTCCTCGTGAATCAGGAGTTAACCCTGCCGACGAGAGATTTAGGGTGTCGGTATTACCCGTTCTGCCATTGGCATAGAGTAAACAATCGGCTTTCATTTTCTTACCGGAATCAAGATGCAGTATAACGCCGTCGTCTGTACCTTCTACTCGGTCATAGATCTCACCATTGCGTATTACGACGCCATTATTTCCAAAGTGATAAGACAGTGCATCAGATACTTCGTTGTCTAAGAAAGAGAGCAGGCGATTACGGGTATTGATGAGGTCTGTTTTTACACCGAGCCCTCGGAAAATAGATGCATATTCACAACCAATAACTCCTGCGCCATAGATAATGATATGTCTTGGCTGGTGGCGAAGAGATAAGATTGAATCGCTGTCATAAATTCTAGAGTGGTCGAAGTCGATGTTATTCGGATGATAGGGACGAGAGCCAGTAGCGATGACAAAGCGGTCAGCGCTGTACTCTTCAATCCGTCCATCAGAGGTCGTGACTTGAACCTTATTGGCCTCACAGAAGTTAGCTTCACCAAAGATCAGAGTACAGTGATTTCTATCATAGAACCCTTGGCGTAGGTTTGTTTGCTTGTCTACTACAACCCTTGCGTGCGATAGGATGTCGTCAAAGCTGGCATTTAAGCTTTGATTATTTTTGCAAAATAGCGGATTGCTATTAAATTCAATAAACCGACTTACAGCATGACGAAGCGCTTTTGATGGAATAGTCCCCCAGTGAGTACACCCGCCTCCGACACTATTTTCTCGTTCGATTACGGCGACCTTAAGTCCAGCCTTGGTTAAACCCATAGCAGCCCCTTCTCCTCCAGGACCACTACCGATAACGATTACATCAAAATGAGATTGAAGACTCACGCAGACCTCCTTGTTTTGTTACGAGTAGTTTAGAGAATTGTACGTTTTGGTAAACAAGCACGCGTCGAGTAAGTGGACAGCTTCACAATAAAGATCACTTTGTAATGACGGAGTGTTTGCAAAGCTGATTCTAATTAGGCTTAATTAACCAAGGCGATATTCTTAATAGTGAAGATATGGGCGTTAGAGCAGAGCAGAAACAGAAAACACGGCGAGCGATTATCGAAGCTGCGTTTGGTCAACTTTCTTGTGGGAGAAGTCTTTCAAGTCTAAGTCTTAGAGAGGTATCCAGAGAGGCTGGAATAGCACCTACGTCATTTTATCGACATTTCACCGACATGAATCAATTGGGTCTGGTTATGGTTGATGAAGCCGGATTACTGCTTCGTCAATTGATGCGTCGTGCTCGTGAGCGAATACAAGAAGATCGAAGTGTTATTAAAACATCGATAGAAACGCTACTAGAGTTTATAGATATAAATCCGGATATTTTTAGGCTGCTGTTAAGAGAACGTTCAGGGATATCGGTAGAATTTAGGTCTGCTGTTGCTCGTGAAATACAATTTTTTATTACAGAGTTAGCAGACTATTTGTGCGCTCAAGGGCTGTCTCATAAGCTGGCATTATTGCAAGCCGAGGCAATGGTAACCTTAGTATTTAGCTCAGGTGCAGAACTACTGGATTTGGATCCAGAGCTAAGAAAAGAGCGAGGCCATAGACTGGTGGTTCAGGTTCGTATGTTGTCACTCGGTGCACATGCTATGAGTGATTTCTCAAACAACAATGATTAAATCAAAGGGGAAACAATGTCTAATACAAAAGAATCCTTTAGCTCAGATAAAAAGTCACTTCTATTTGCTTTGATTAGTGGTATGAGTATTAGTGCTTTTTGTGCCAGTTTTACAGTACCTGGTTTTTCGTTTTCAATTTTTCCAATAATCTGTCTAGTACTATCAATTCAAGCGATCTATCAGCAATACTTGAAGTCGCCAGTTACTGAAGACCTGCCGATGCTTGGATTGGCAAGTTTATGTATTGGCTTTTTTGGCCACTCTGCATTTATTAAGGCGCAGTATCCAGAAGCTGGTACTAACTTTTTTGCCATAATTATTACTATGGTTCTACTGATTTGGATTGGTAACCGATTGGGGTACTTCAGTAAGAAGAGCTAAACCTCAATAGGCGAGGCTATTACCTCGCCTTAATTATTAGCTTACTTTTTTTCTAGTAAGATCCCCACTTCCATATGGTGGGTATATGGGAATTGGTCAAATAGAGCAAAGCGAGTAATATTGTGAGTCTGGCCGAGGATCTCTAGATTATCTTTTAAAGTCTCAGGGTTGCAGGAGATATAAAGAATACGCTCGTAGCCTTGAACCATCTTACAAGTTCCTTCATCCATACCTGAGCGCGGTGGATCAACAAAGATAGTATTACAATCATAGGTAGTAAGATCGATTCCAGCCTGAGTTAGACGACGAAATGTGCGTACTCCCTCCATTGCTTGAGTAAAGTCTTCCGCAGACATGCGAATAATCTGAACATTCTCAATATTATTTGCTTTGATATTAAATTGAGCAGAATCAACTGATGGCTTAGCCAATTCGGTAGCAAGTACGCGGTTAAAGTTTTGTGCTAGAGCAAGGGAGAAGTTGCCGTTACCACAATAGAGCTCAAGCAGATCGCCTTTAGAGTTACGGGTACAATCAACGGCCCACTCCAGCATTTTTTCAGCAACTAGGCCGTTAGGCTGCGTAAAGCTATTTTCGACTTGTTGATAGGTATAAGTACGGTCGAAGACATTCAGTTTTTCGATTACGTAATCCCTATCAAGCACCACTTTCATTTTTCGTGCTCGGCCAATTAGGTTTAGGTTAAAGCCTTCTTCATTTAGAAGCTGCTTGAGCATGGTTGCTTGTGCTGTCCACTCCTCATCGATTTTCTTATGATAAAGAAGAGAAACTAAGATCTCCCCACTTAGAGTCGAAAGGAAATCAACCTGAAACAGTTTATTTCGCAGTAAAGGTTTGTCTTTTATCGCTTCAATCAAACGGGGCATTAGATCATTGATAATACGACTTGCTACAGGAAATTGGTCTACTCGATATTTCTCGCGAGTTTCCTGATTAAACATGACGTAGTATAGATCGGTGTCTTCATGCCAAACTCTAAATTCTGCGCGCATACGATAATGCTGCTCTGCAGAGGAGAATACCTCTAGTGAAGGCATGTCATAGTCAGAAAACATTTCTTGCAGGCGTTGTTTCTTATCTTCAAGTTGCAACTGATAAGAATCAGAACTAGTGTGAGGAATCGACATTCATTTTTCCTAATTGACTGAAATAGGCGCAGATTCTATACCTAATTATTGAGTGGTGCGAGTATTCCTATTCATAATAGTAGATGATTAACTTTTGATTTTTGATAAAGTAGCGCGCACTGCGAATTTGGTAAGTGACAGTATCGTATGTCAAAAGCAACTATCTTAATGTTTGACTCGGGTGTAGGCGGTTTGTCGGTGTTTCATGACATCAAAGCTAAACTGCCACGGGTGAATTGTACCTATATATTTGATAATCAAGCATACCCGTATGGAGAGTTAGCCCAAGATGAGCTGATATCTCGAACTTGCCGTTATGTTTCGCAATTTGTAGCATTATATGACATCGACTTAGTGGTTATTGCGTGTAATACAGCCAGTACGGTTGTTTTACCCGCTCTACGACAATTACTATCTATACCTGTAGTCGGGGTTGTACCTGCAATCAAACCGGCTTCCCAACGAGCGCATATTGGTGTCGGTCTAATCGCAACGCCAGCAACTATCACTCGCCAATATACTCATCAGTTAATAAAAAGCTTTGCGACCGATACTGATGTACACCTATTAGGCAGTACAGCGCTAGTGGACATGGCAGAAAATAAACTCAGAAACATCCCGGTAGACTTAAAAGAGCTGGCAGGGATACTCGAACCATTGAATGGCAATATTGACGTTGCTGTCCTTGGATGTACTCATTTCCCGTTATTGAAAGAAGAAATTACTCAGGTGATGGGGGATAAGGTTGTGCTGGTGGATTCAGGAGAAGCAATAGCTCGTCGAGTAGAGTTCTTGTTAGGAGATGCTGTGGGTGACGAAAACCCTAAATATAATATTTATTGTACCAGCGAGCCTGAATCTAAGGCTAGATTGCAGGCGTCGCTGACCAAAATTGGATTTAGCTCACTTAAGATCCATCCTCTGCTGGATGTTTAGGTTCGTTTGCCACACGGACTTTAATTGTACGTTGCATGTATTCAGATTCATTTAAGGCGCTGATCATTGCATCAACGCTCTCTTCTGAAACCTCTACAAATCCAAAACCACGACGTTTACCAGTTCGTTTATCTTTCATTAAACGAACCCCGTTAACGTGACCGTGTTGTTCGAAGAGAGACTTAACATCCGCCTCATTAGCTTTATAAGAAAGGTTACCTACATATAAGGTAGTGCCAGTTGTGGGTGCAAGGTCGGTTTCCTGTTCGTATTCTTCAGTGCTTCGTGGCCATAGCACTAATGCTGTTAAGGCTACACCTATAGCGAAGGCAATATTAGCGCTGCCGCCTAAAAAGGTGAAAAGAATAAATCCTAGGACTAATAATACTAGGATAAGTAATTGAGATTTTTTTGGGTTCATAAGTTTGGACTCATTACATTGATGATGTGTTGTGAAATTCAGTAACAAAACAGACACATAGATATTATGCTGTCCTCATAATTTTTTCCAATTATATGTAGATGTTTACTTATTTTTGTTTGAAATATTAGATCTGGTGTATATTCGAGCAGTTGCGAAATAAATTCAAAAAAGCACTTGCCAGTGTGATGAAAGTCTCTATAATGCCGCCTCACTGACACGGTAGAGCGCACAACGCTTCAACGTGATTCAGTAGGCTAACTAGCCGAGTCATTTGAGTTTAGGTTCTCTTCGAAATTAAATT
Source organism: Vibrio gallicus (assembly GCF_024346875.1). Taxonomy (NCBI): domain Bacteria; kingdom Pseudomonadati; phylum Pseudomonadota; class Gammaproteobacteria; order Vibrionales; family Vibrionaceae; genus Vibrio; species Vibrio gallicus. The sequence continues at coordinate 2,404,405 of NZ_AP024871.1, read as the reverse complement.
CAAAAAGTGTTTGACACTGAGGCTCAAATCGCTAGAATGGCCGTCCACTTGAGAGGTAAGCCTCGAAAGTAACGCTCTTTAACAATTTAAACCTATCAATCTGTGTGGGCACTCGTTGATGATAATCGAAAAGATTTATCAATGAACTGAGTGACCAAAATCAAATTGGGTGCAGCCTTGAGCTGTTTTATTTTACTTTTTTAAAAGTAAAGACCGATAAGAGCACAGTCAATTCATTATCGTTCTGTTGGAACGATAATAGCTTTAAAATTACTTCTTACTTTCGAGTAAGGAACAGTTTTGAAGTCAGTATTCATTGAGCCGCATCTTAGATGCAACAAAACTTTAATTGAAGAGTTTGATCATGGCTCAGATTGAACGCTGGCGGCAGGCCTAACACATGCAAGTCGAGCGGAAACGACAACATTGACCCTTCGGGTGATTTGTTGGGCGTCGAGCGGCGGACGGGTGAGTAATGCCTGGGTATATGCCTTGATGTGGGGGATAACTATTGGAAACGATAGCTAATACCGCATAATGCCTACGGGCCAAAGAGGGGGATCTTCGGACCTCTCGCGTCAAGATTAGCCCAGGTGGGATTAGCTAGTTGGTGAGGTAATGGCTCACCAAGGCGACGATCCCTAGCTGGTCTGAGAGGATGATCAGCCACACTGGAACTGAGACACGGTCCAGACTCCTACGGGAGGCAGCAGTGGGGAATATTGCACAATGGGCGCAAGCCTGATGCAGCCATGCCGCGTGTATGAAGAAGGCCTTCGGGTTGTAAAGTACTTTCAGTCGTGAGGAAGGCGTTGTAGTTAATAGCTGCATCGTTTGACGTTAGCGACAGAAGAAGCACCGGCTAACTCCGTGCCAGCAGCCGCGGTAATACGGAGGGTGCGAGCGTTAATCGGAATTACTGGGCGTAAAGCGCATGCAGGTGGTTTGTTAAGTCAGATGTGAAAGCCCGGGGCTCAACCTCGGAACCGCATTTGAAACTGGCAGGCTAGAGTACTGTAGAGGGGGGTAGAATTTCAGGTGTAGCGGTGAAATGCGTAGAGATCTGAAGGAATACCAGTGGCGAAGGCGGCCCCCTGGACAGATACTGACACTCAGATGCGAAAGCGTGGGGAGCAAACAGGATTAGATACCCTGGTAGTCCACGCCGTAAACGATGTCTACTTGGAGGTTGTGGCCTTGAGCCGTGGCTTTCGGAGCTAACGCGTTAAGTAGACCGCCTGGGGAGTACGGTCGCAAGATTAAAACTCAAATGAATTGACGGGGGCCCGCACAAGCGGTGGAGCATGTGGTTTAATTCGATGCAACGCGAAGAACCTTACCTACTCTTGACATCCAGAGAATTCGCTAGAGATAGCTTAGTGCCTTCGGGAACTCTGAGACAGGTGCTGCATGGCTGTCGTCAGCTCGTGTTGTGAAATGTTGGGTTAAGTCCCGCAACGAGCGCAACCCCTATCCTTGTTTGCCAGCACGTAATGGTGGGAACTCCAGGGAGACTGCCGGTGATAAACCGGAGGAAGGTGGGGACGACGTCAAGTCATCATGGCCCTTACGAGTAGGGCTACACACGTGCTACAATGGCGCATACAGAGGGCGGCGAGCCAGCGATGGTGAGCGAATCCCAAAAAGTGCGTCGTAGTCCGGATTGGAGTCTGCAACTCGACTCCATGAAGTCGGAATCGCTAGTAATCGTAGATCAGAATGCTACGGTGAATACGTTCCCGGGCCTTGTACACACCGCCCGTCACACCATGGGAGTGGGCTGCAAAAGAAGTAGGTAGTTTAACCTTCGGGAGAACGCTTACCACTTTGTGGTTCATGACTGGGGTGAAGTCGTAACAAGGTAGCCCTAGGGGAACCTGGGGCTGGATCACCTCCTTATACGATGATTATTCACGATGAGTGTCCACACAGATTGATGGTTTACTTTAGTTAAAGTAACAGAGCTTTAATTAATGACTTCGGTTATTGATTAAAGCTTTTTGCTTTATGCTCTTTAACAATTTGGAAAGCTGACGATAAATAATGTGATTTCATTATTTATCAAATTTAAAAGTTCTCAAATCCTATATCTTTATTGATTTAGGTACCAACACACATTCAAGTGTTCTTGGGAATGTACTCTTGCCAGAGTGCATTCAAATTTGAGTCCGGCAAAATCGAATGTTATCTCGCTCATAATAAAGAGATAACGCACCTTGGAAACGTCATACTGCGTTGTAGCAAACGCATTGCGTTAAGCAAGACCCTTTGGGGTTGTATGGTTAAGTGACTAAGCGTACACGGTGGATGCCTTGGCAGTCAGAGGCGATGAAAGACGTAATAACTTGCGATAAGCCCAGATTAGGTAGTAATAACCATTTGAGTCTGGGATTTCTGAATGGGGAAACCCACGTGCATAAGCACGTATCATTAACTGAATACATAGGTTAATGAGGCAAACTCGGGGAACTGAAACATCTAAGTACCCGAAGGAAGAGAAATCAACCGAGATTCCGAAAGTAGCGGCGAGCGAAATTGGATTAGCCCTTAAGCTTTTAATGCGTCAGGTGAAGAGTCTGGAAAGTCTCGCAATATAGGGTGATAGCCCCGTAACCGACAACGCATTTTAAGTGAAAACGAGTAAGGCGGGACACGTGATATCCTGTTTGAACATGGGGGGACCATCCTCCAAGGCTAAATACTACTGACTGACCGATAGTGAACCAGTACCGTGAGGGAAAGGCGAAAAGAACCCCTGTGAGGGGAGTGAAATAGAACCTGAAACCGTGTACGTACAAGCAGTAGGAGCGCCTCGAAGCGTGACTGCGTACCTTTTGTATAATGGGTCAGCGACTTAATTTTAGTAGCAAGGTTAACCGTATAGGGGAGCCGTAGGGAAACCGAGTCTTAACTGGGCGTCGAGTTGCTAGAATTAGACCCGAAACCAGGTGATCTAGCCATGGGCAGGTTGAAGGTTGAGTAACATCAACTGGAGGACCGAACCGACTAATGTTGAAAAATTAGCGGATGACTTGTGGCTAGGGGTGAAAGGCCAATCAAACCTGGAGATAGCTGGTTCTCCCCGAAAGCTATTTAGGTAGCGCCTCGGACGAATACCAATGGGGGTAGAGCACTGTTAAGGCTAGGGGGTCATCCCGACTTACCAACCCTTTGCAAACTCCGAATACCATTGAGTACTATCCGGGAGACACACGGCGGGTGCTAACGTCCGTCGTGGAGAGGGAAACAACCCAGACCGCCAGCTAAGGTCCCAAAGTATAGCTAAGTGGGAAACGATGTGGGAAGGCTCAGACAGCCAGGATGTTGGCTTAGAAGCAGCCATCATTTAAAGAAAGCGTAATAGCTCACTGGTCGAGTCGGCCTGCGCGGAAGATGTAACGGGGCTAAGCTATACACCGAAGCTGCGGCTGCATACTTTTGTATGCGGGGTAGGGGAGCGTTCTGTAAGCGGTTGAAGGTGGTCTGTAAGGGCTGCTGGACGTATCAGAAGTGCGAATGCTGACATGAGTAACGATAAAGGGGGTGAAAAACCCCCTCGCCGGAAGACCAAGGGTTCCTGTCCAACGTTAATCGGGGCAGGGTAAGTCGACCCCTAAGGCGAGGCCGAAAGGCGTAGTCGATGGGAAACGGGTTAATATTCCCGTACTTCTTATAATTGCGATGGGGGGACGGAGAAGGCTAGGTGGGCCTGGCGATGGTTGTCCAGGTTCAAGTATGTAGGCGGAAGGTTTAGGTAAATCCGGACTTTCTTAACGCTGAGATACGATGTCGAGCTGCTACGTGCAGTGAAGTCATTGATGCCATGCTTCCAGGAAAAGCCTCTAAGCTTCAGATTATAAGAAATCGTACCCCAAACCGACACAGGTGGTCGGGTAGAGAATACCAAGGCGCTTGAGAGAACTCGGGTGAAGGAACTAGGCAAAATGGTACCGTAACTTCGGGAGAAGGTACGCTCTTGGCGGTGAAGTCCCTTGCGGATGGAGCTACTAGGAGTCGCAGATACCAGGTGGCTGCAACTGTTTATTAAAAACACAGCACTGTGCAAAATCGTAAGATGACGTATACGGTGTGACGCCTGCCCGGTGCCGGAAGGTTAATTGATGGGGTTAGACTTCGGTCGAAGCTCTTGATCGAAGCCCCGGTAAACGGCGGCCGTAACTATAACGGTCCTAAGGTAGCGAAATTCCTTGTCGGGTAAGTTCCGACCTGCACGAATGGCGTAATGATGGCCACGCTGTCTCCACCCGAGACTCAGTGAAATTGAAATCGCTGTGAAGATGCAGTGTACCCGCGGCTAGACGGAAAGACCCCGTGAACCTTTACTACAGCTTGGCACTGAACATTGACCCTACATGTGTAGGATAGGTGGGAGGCTTTGAAGACGGTACGCTAGTATCGTTGGAGCCGTCCTTGAAATACCACCCTTGTAGTGTTGATGTTCTAACTTAGTCCCCTTATCGGGGATGAGGACAGTGCCTGGTGGGTAGTTTGACTGGGGCGGTCTCCTCCCAAAGAGTAACGGAGGAGCACGAAGGTGGGCTAAACACGGTTGGACATCGTGTGGTTAGTGCAATGGCATAAGCCCGCTTGACTGCGAGAATGACAATTCGAGCAGGTGCGAAAGCAGGTCATAGTGATCCGGTGGTTCTGAATGGAAGGGCCATCGCTCAACGGATAAAAGGTACTCCGGGGATAACAGGCTGATACCGCCCAAGAGTTCATATCGACGGCGGTGTTTGGCACCTCGATGTCGGCTCATCACATCCTGGGGCTGAAGTCGGTCCCAAGGGTATGGCTGTTCGCCATTTAAAGTGGTACGCGAGCTGGGTTTAGAACGTCGTGAGACAGTTCGGTCCCTATCTGCCGTGGGCGTTGGAAGATTGAAGGGGGCTGCTCCTAGTACGAGAGGACCGGAGTGGACGAACCTCTGGTGTTCGGGTTGTCATGCCAATGGCATTGCCCGGTAGCTAAGTTCGGAATCGATAACCGCTGAAAGCATCTAAGCGGGAAGCGAGCCCTGAGATGAGTCTTCCCTGGCACTTTAAGTGTCCTGAAGGGTTGTTCGAGACTAGAACGTTGATAGGCAGGGTGTGTAAGTGCTGCGAGGCATTGAGCTAACCTGTACTAATTGCCCGTGAGGCTTAACCATACAACACCCAAGGGGTTTTGTGGACTCGAAGTAAGAACTTTGAATGTGTGATAAAAACTTTTAACTCTCTTTTATAGAGAAGCAGCTTTCCGAATTTTAAAATTTGCTTGGCGACCATAGCGTTGTGGACCCACCTGATTCCATGCCGAACTCAGAAGTGAAACACAGTAGCGCCGATGGTAGTGTGGGGTTTCCCCATGTGAGAGTAGGACATCGCCAGGCTCCTATTTATTTTCACTTTTTAAAAAGTGAAGACAAAAGGTTAGACTTGCTTCTAATGAAGCGAGTCACCATAAAGTTCTAATTTATTTAGAGTTTTATGTTGACTTTAACAGTCAGTCGCGTATTATACGCGTCCTGCTTAAGTGCTAAGGCATTCAAAGCAGCGCTCTTTAACAATTTAAACCTATCAATCTGTGTGGGCACTCGTTGATGATAATCGAAAAGATTTATCAATGAACTGAGTGACCAAAACGATGACTTTTAGTCATTGGCACAGTCAATTCATTATCGTTCTGTTGGAACGATAATAGCTTTAAAATTACTTCTTACTTTCGAGTAAGGACAGTTTTGAAGTCAGTATTCATTGAGCCGCATCTTAGATGCAACAAAACTTTAATTGAAGAGTTTGATCATGGCTCAGATTGAACGCTGGCGGCAGGCCTAACACATGCAAGTCGAGCGGAAACGACAACATTGACCCTTCGGGTGATTTGTTGGGCGTCGAGCGGCGGACGGGTGAGTAATGCCTGGGTATATGCCTTGATGTGGGGGATAACTATTGGAAACGATAGCTAATACCGCATAATGCCTACGGGCCAAAGAGGGGGATCTTCGGACCTCTCGCGTCAAGATTAGCCCAGGTGGGATTAGCTAGTTGGTGAGGTAATGGCTCACCAAGGCGACGATCCCTAGCTGGTCTGAGAGGATGATCAGCCACACTGGAACTGAGACACGGTCCAGACTCCTACGGGAGGCAGCAGTGGGGAATATTGCACAATGGGCGCAAGCCTGATGCAGCCATGCCGCGTGTATGAAGAAGGCCTTCGGGTTGTAAAGTACTTTCAGTCGTGAGGAAGGCGTTGTAGTTAATAGCTGCATCGTTTGACGTTAGCGACAGAAGAAGCACCGGCTAACTCCGTGCCAGCAGCCGCGGTAATACGGAGGGTGCGAGCGTTAATCGGAATTACTGGGCGTAAAGCGCATGCAGGTGGTTTGTTAAGTCAGATGTGAAAGCCCGGGGCTCAACCTCGGAACCGCATTTGAAACTGGCAGGCTAGAGTACTGTAGAGGGGGGTAGAATTTCAGGTGTAGCGGTGAAATGCGTAGAGATCTGAAGGAATACCAGTGGCGAAGGCGGCCCCCTGGACAGATACTGACACTCAGATGCGAAAGCGTGGGGAGCAAACAGGATTAGATACCCTGGTAGTCCACGCCGTAAACGATGTCTACTTGGAGGTTGTGGCCTTGAGCCGTGGCTTTCGGAGCTAACGCGTTAAGTAGACCGCCTGGGGAGTACGGTCGCAAGATTAAAACTCAAATGAATTGACGGGGGCCCGCACAAGCGGTGGAGCATGTGGTTTAATTCGATGCAACGCGAAGAACCTTACCTACTCTTGACATCCAGAGAATTCGCTAGAGATAGCTTAGTGCCTTCGGGAACTCTGAGACAGGTGCTGCATGGCTGTCGTCAGCTCGTGTTGTGAAATGTTGGGTTAAGTCCCGCAACGAGCGCAACCCCTATCCTTGTTTGCCAGCACGTAATGGTGGGAACTCCAGGGAGACTGCCGGTGATAAACCGGAGGAAGGTGGGGACGACGTCAAGTCATCATGGCCCTTACGAGTAGGGCTACACACGTGCTACAATGGCGCATACAGAGGGCGGCGAGCCAGCGATGGTGAGCGAATCCCAAAAAGTGCGTCGTAGTCCGGATTGGAGTCTGCAACTCGACTCCATGAAGTCGGAATCGCTAGTAATCGTAGATCAGAATGCTACGGTGAATACGTTCCCGGGCCTTGTACACACCGCCCGTCACACCATGGGAGTGGGCTGCAAAAGAAGTAGGTAGTTTAACCTTCGGGAGAACGCTTACCACTTTGTGGTTCATGACTGGGGTGAAGTCGTAACAAGGTAGCCCTAGGGGAACCTGGGGCTGGATCACCTCCTTATACGATGATTATTCACGATGAGTGTCCACACAGATTGATATGGTTTAGAAAGTGAAGAGAGTATTTTGCGAAATGACACTTGTGTTGTTTTGTGAAAAATTGGGTCTGTAGCTCAGCTGGTTAGAGCGCTCGCCTGATAAGCGGGAGGTCGGTGGTTCAAGTCCACTCAGACCCACCAATTTTTCCTTATACTGCGTTAGATTCTTCGTTGTGTACTGATGTACACGGCCTCAAAATCTGCCTTGTCTAAGAAAAAATACCAAGATGGGGCTATAGCTCAGCTGGGAGAGCGCCTGCCTTGCACGCAGGAGGTCTGCGGTTCGATCCCGCATAGCTCCACCATCTTTAAGTACATTTGCTTTAAGTGTCTTTAAAAATGGTTTCAAAAGCTTTATTGCTTAGAAATACATGCTCTTTAACAATTTGGAAAGCTGACGATAAATAATGTGATTTCATTATTTTTCAAATTTAAAAGTTCTCAAATCCTATATCTTTATTGATGTAGGTACCAACACACATTCAAGTGTTCTTGGGAATGTACTCTTGCCAGAGTGCATTCAAATTTGAGTCCGGCAAAATCGAATGTTATCTCGCTCATAATAAAGAGATAACGCACCTTGGAAACGTCATACTGCGTTGTAGCAAACGCATTGCGTTAAGCAAGACCCTTTGGGGTTGTATGGTTAAGTGACTAAGCGTACACGGTGGATGCCTTGGCAGTCAGAGGCGATGAAAGACGTAATAACTTGCGATAAGCCCAGATTAGGTAGTAATAACCATTTGAGTCTGGGATTTCTGAATGGGGAAACCCACGTGCATAAGCACGTATCATTAACTGAATACATAGGTTAATGAGGCAAACTCGGGGAACTGAAACATCTAAGTACCCGAAGGAAGAGAAATCAACCGAGATTCCGAAAGTAGCGGCGAGCGAAATTGGATTAGCCCTTAAGCTTTTAATGCGTCAGGTGAAGAGTCTGGAAAGTCTCGCAATATAGGGTGATAGCCCCGTAACCGACAACGCATTTTAAGTGAAAACGAGTAAGGCGGGACACGTGATATCCTGTTTGAACATGGGGGGACCATCCTCCAAGGCTAAATACTACTGACTGACCGATAGTGAACCAGTACCGTGAGGGAAAGGCGAAAAGAACCCCTGTGAGGGGAGTGAAATAGAACCTGAAACCGTGTACGTACAAGCAGTAGGAGCGCCTCGAAGCGTGACTGCGTACCTTTTGTATAATGGGTCAGCGACTTAATTTTAGTAGCAAGGTTAACCGTATAGGGGAGCCGTAGGGAAACCGAGTCTTAACTGGGCGTCGAGTTGCTAGAATTAGACCCGAAACCAGGTGATCTAGCCATGGGCAGGTTGAAGGTTGAGTAACATCAACTGGAGGACCGAACCGACTAATGTTGAAAAATTAGCGGATGACTTGTGGCTAGGGGTGAAAGGCCAATCAAACCTGGAGATAGCTGGTTCTCCCCGAAAGCTATTTAGGTAGCGCCTCGGACGAATACCAATGGGGGTAGAGCACTGTTAAGGCTAGGGGGTCATCCCGACTTACCAACCCTTTGCAAACTCCGAATACCATTGAGTACTATCCGGGAGACACACGGCGGGTGCTAACGTCCGTCGTGGAGAGGGAAACAACCCAGACCGCCAGCTAAGGTCCCAAAGTATAGCTAAGTGGGAAACGATGTGGGAAGGCTCAGACAGCCAGGATGTTGGCTTAGAAGCAGCCATCATTTAAAGAAAGCGTAATAGCTCACTGGTCGAGTCGGCCTGCGCGGAAGATGTAACGGGGCTAAGCTATACACCGAAGCTGCGGCTGCATACTTTTGTATGCGGGGTAGGGGAGCGTTCTGTAAGCGGTTGAAGGTGGTCTGTAAGGGCTGCTGGACGTATCAGAAGTGCGAATGCTGACATGAGTAACGATAAAGGGGGTGAAAAACCCCCTCGCCGGAAGACCAAGGGTTCCTGTCCAACGTTAATCGGGGCAGGGTAAGTCGACCCCTAAGGCGAGGCCGAAAGGCGTAGTCGATGGGAAACGGGTTAATATTCCCGTACTTCTTATAATTGCGATGGGGGGACGGAGAAGGCTAGGTGGGCCTGGCGATGGTTGTCCAGGTTCAAGTATGTAGGCGGAAGGTTTAGGTAAATCCGGACTTTCTTAACGCTGAGATACGATGTCGAGCTGCTACGTGCAGTGAAGTCATTGATGCCATGCTTCCAGGAAAAGCCTCTAAGCTTCAGATTATAAGAAATCGTACCCCAAACCGACACAGGTGGTCGGGTAGAGAATACCAAGGCGCTTGAGAGAACTCGGGTGAAGGAACTAGGCAAAATGGTACCGTAACTTCGGGAGAAGGTACGCTCTTGGCGGTGAAGTCCCTTGCGGATGGAGCTACTAGGAGTCGCAGATACCAGGTGGCTGCAACTGTTTATTAAAAACACAGCACTGTGCAAAATCGTAAGATGACGTATACGGTGTGACGCCTGCCCGGTGCCGGAAGGTTAATTGATGGGGTTAGACTTCGGTCGAAGCTCTTGATCGAAGCCCCGGTAAACGGCGGCCGTAACTATAACGGTCCTAAGGTAGCGAAATTCCTTGTCGGGTAAGTTCCGACCTGCACGAATGGCGTAATGATGGCCACGCTGTCTCCACCCGAGACTCAGTGAAATTGAAATCGCTGTGAAGATGCAGTGTACCCGCGGCTAGACGGAAAGACCCCGTGAACCTTTACTACAGCTTGGCACTGAACATTGACCCTACATGTGTAGGATAGGTGGGAGGCTTTGAAGACGGTACGCTAGTATCGTTGGAGCCGTCCTTGAAATACCACCCTTGTAGTGTTGATGTTCTAACTTAGTCCCCTTATCGGGGATGAGGACAGTGCCTGGTGGGTAGTTTGACTGGGGCGGTCTCCTCCCAAAGAGTAACGGAGGAGCACGAAGGTGGGCTAAACACGGTTGGACATCGTGTGGTTAGTGCAATGGCATAAGCCCGCTTGACTGCGAGAATGACAATTCGAGCAGGTGCGAAAGCAGGTCATAGTGATCCGGTGGTTCTGAATGGAAGGGCCATCGCTCAACGGATAAAAGGTACTCCGGGGATAACAGGCTGATACCGCCCAAGAGTTCATATCGACGGCGGTGTTTGGCACCTCGATGTCGGCTCATCACATCCTGGGGCTGAAGTCGGTCCCAAGGGTATGGCTGTTCGCCATTTAAAGTGGTACGCGAGCTGGGTTTAGAACGTCGTGAGACAGTTCGGTCCCTATCTGCCGTGGGCGTTGGAAGATTGAAGGGGGCTGCTCCTAGTACGAGAGGACCGGAGTGGACGAACCTCTGGTGTTCGGGTTGTCATGCCAATGGCATTGCCCGGTAGCTAAGTTCGGAATCGATAACCGCTGAAAGCATCTAAGCGGGAAGCGAGCCCTGAGATGAGTCTTCCCTGGCACTTTAAGTGTCCTGAAGGGTTGTTCGAGACTAGAACGTTGATAGGCAGGGTGTGTAAGTGCTGCGAGGCATTGAGCTAACCTGTACTAATTGCCCGTGAGGCTTAACCATACAACACCCAAGGGGTTTTGTGGACTCAAAGTAAGAACTTTGAATGTGTGATAAAAACTTTTAACTCTCTTTTATAGAGAAGCAGCTTTCCGAATTTTAAAATTTGCTTGGCGACCATAGCGTTGTGGACCCACCTGATTCCATGCCGAACTCAGAAGTGAAACACAGTAGCGCCGATGGTAGTGTGGGGTTTCCCCATGTGAGAGTAGGACATCGCCAGGCTTTAATTACGTTTTTAGATTGAATAATCTGGAAACAAAACTAAATAAAGCGACCAACGCTAAGACTTTATTTAGTAAAAGATACCACTGCGGAGTGGTAGTTCAGTTGGTTAGAATACCGGCCTGTCACGCCGGGGGTCGCGGGTTCGAGTCCCGTCCACTCCGCCACTTATTTAGATAACCTCGCAAAGCGAGGTTTTTCTGAATCTGAAGCCTGATAAATTATCGACTTCAATCACAGTTTTAGGGGTGTAGCTCCAATTGGCAGAGCAGCGGATTCCAAATCCGCGTGTTGGGAGTTCGAATCTCTCCACCCCTGCCATTATTAAAGGCTCTAGCAGAAATGCTGGAGCCTTTTTTAATACGCGTAATAATGCGTGTAATATAGAGAAAGGCGACAGAGCAGCGGATTCACCTAATACCAAAACAGCGCGTGTTGGGAGTTCGAATATTTAGTTTCATCTATTAAAAAGGCTCTTACGTTTCCGTAAGAGCCTCTAAATAGTGTTGTGCTATGTCTGGTTGTTAAAGTAGTTGCTTTAATACTCTATCGGCTTTAACTCGCGTTACCTTACGTAGCAATTTCTGAACAGATTCAGGGTAGTCTTCGACTTTGTCTATGTGCTTATAACTGCCGATACGCTGAGTATTTTGATAGATATTTTCAAACTCTTGTTCGAACTGCTCTAACACAACTCCACTTTCGTCTTGAACTAGGAGGGCGTTTTCTAGGTCAAGCTTCCAAGCTCTTGGATTTAGGTTACTGCCAGTGATAAGCATGCGCTTCTTATCAACCCAAACACCCTTCAGGTGATAGCTGTTCTCTTCATGCTTCCATAAGAGAATATCGAGCTTACGGCTAGCGATGTTTGCTTCATTTACTTTTAAGAAGCGGCGCAGATTCATTTCATATAAGTAAGGAAGACCGCCCACTGTTTTAAAATCGTCTTCAGGGGATATATAAAAGTCGTTTGCTGTCTTATCGCCAATAACTATAGTGATTTTAACGCCTCTTCTAAGAGCTTTACGGATCTCTTTTGCAACACTCTTAGGGAAATTAAAATAAGGAGTGCAGATGACGATCTCTTGCGTCGCATCTCGTAGCAATTGGATTATGGCGGTATTAAGTAAGTTGCGTCTTTTCCCTACCCCTAGAATTGGAGTGATAGCTAATTGTTCTTTATTAACCCCTGCAGGTTTAAACTTGTAGTTGGTTGATATTAGCTTTGTGCGTAGCTGACGTATTGCCGCTTTAAGGGATTTGGTCGTTGGCCTATCTTTGTGTGTAAGTAAGTTTACGGCAGGGTCAGAGATTAGGTCCTGAGACATAAACTGTACCATTGAGTTTGCGATTTCTGCGCTTGTTATTTGATGGTATCTGTCGAAGCGATATTTTTCATTCTGATGCAGGTAGATATTATTTAAACTGGCACCACTATAAAGAATCGTATCATCAAAAATAAAGCCTTTGAGGTGGAGTACGCCAAATACCTCGCGTCCCCTTACAGGTACCCCGTATACAGGAACAGCATGCTGATGAGACTCTGCCATATTGGTGTATAGAGCGGCATTGCCATCGGATTCTTTCGCGCCAATAAGACCGCGCTGGGCACGATGCCAATCTACACAGATTTGGACGTCTAACTCTGGATTATTTTGCTTAGCTTGATAGATCTCATTAAAAATCTCACGACCAGCTTCGTCATCTTCTAGATAAAGCGCAGCGATATAAATTCGCTTAGTTGCAGCTCTAATTAGCTCAACTATCTGTGCTTTAAACTCCTTAGCGGAGTAAAGGGTTTTGAAGTTAATTGGATCAACGGGAACCGCTTTTAGTTCCTCGATGATATTTCTCGCTAAAACCATATTGGGTCAACAGTCCTGAAAAGGGCCAAATTAGCCCGATATTTTACCAAATCGGGCTAGAAACTTCCTAGGTGATTTACCAAAACAAGCGCATATATTTAAGGTTATCTGTGATATTGCATACAACTTAGGCTTTTTGACTGTGAATACTTACAGTATAGACCTTTCAATGAGCCTGGTAATTGTTGCGGGTCGATAGTGACAAATCCGTGCACGGCATACATCTTTGTCAAATGTGTATAGGCGAAGCAGTATACATCTTGATCTAACTGAGTAGGGCGCAGCGCTTTTAGCATAGAAGATGCGACACCTCGGCCTCGATATTTTTCGATCACCACCATTCCAGTTAAAAGTCTCCATTGCTCAATATGTCTAAATCGAACGGCACCGATTAACTGCGAGTTATGTTCAGCAATGAATATCTTGTCGCCGGCCTTAACCTTAGTGGAGGGGTAATGTTGCTTATAGACCTTTCTAAGTAATGGTAATCGAATAGGATCCATTTCAGTAATTGAGAGATTATGCATTATTTGACTGCGAGCTAACTAAAGTTTCAGTATTATAAGTGAAGTTTTAGTATTTAACGTAGATATCAAGCGTACCCTTATGTCACAAATAACTCTAAATGCAAACCTCGCGCCTTACCATACCTTTGGGATTGATTGCCAAGCTAAAGTATTAGTTAAGGCTAACTCGGTAGCTGAGCTGATCTCTATATATCAAAATGACGACTGGCAGTACCTTCCCAAGTTACCGCTGGGTAGTGGTAGCAATATGTTATTCACTTCAGATTTCGAGGGTGTTGTTGTACTAAATCGATTGAAGGGTATCTCTGTCACAGAAGATGGTGATTTTTGGTATCTTGAATGTGAGTCAGGCGAGGATTGGCCAGATTTAGTTGAATGGAGTGTTAAACAAGGTTTGCATGGGTTAGAAAATTTAGCCTTGATTCCTGGTTGTATTGGTACTGCACCAATTCAGAACATTGGAGCTTATGGTGTCGAGTTTAAAGACGTGTGTGATTACGTTGAGTATTTGGACCTGACTACTTTACAGGTTGTCCGCTTGTCTATGGATGAATGCCAATTTGGTTATAGAGACTCGATATTTAAGAAAGGCTTGTATGGCAACGCACTAATCATCAAGGTTGGCCTAAAGCTTGCCAAATCATGGCAAGCCAAATTTCAATATGGAGCACTGCAAAACTTAATTACTGGTGAACCTACCTCTGTGAAGATCTTCGAAGCGGTAAAAGAAACGCGTCAATCTAAGCTACCAAACCCAGAGGTAGAAGGGAATGCAGGGAGTTTCTTCAAGAACCCAGTGATAACCAAAGATCTCTATAAAGCGCTAAAGGCTAAGCATCCTTCTTTAGTCGCATTTGAGGCACCAGAGGGGTTTAAGGTGGCCGCAGGGTGGTTAATTGATAATGCAGGTCTAAAAGGTTATCAAGTAGGTGGGGCTAGGGTTCACGATAATCAGGCTTTAGTGATTGTAAATAAGGGCGGAGCCACGGCACAAGATGTAATTCAAGTAGCACGTCACGTACAGCAAACTGTAAAACAAAGATACTCCGTTGAATTAGAGCATGAGGTTCGCTTTATCGGACGAACTCAAGAAACATGCCTTCATGATGTAGCTATGGGGTTGTAGATGAAGGGTTTCAGTCTGAAAAATAAGATAATTGTGCAACTCAGCGATGGAAGCTTCTATTCAGGAGAGCAGCTAGGTGAGATATTCGGTATATCTAGGGCCGCTATCGCTAAGCATATTCAAGGTATTCAAGAGTTAGGTATTGATGTCTATAGTGTGAAAGGCAAAGGCTATAAATTAGAGCAGCCATTAGAATTATTAGACTTAGAGTTCCTTCATTCAAACCTAGATACGCCAATCGAGGTTATTCCTGTTATTGATTCAACCAATCAATATCTATTGAACAGAGGCGATTTGACTTCAGGCAGTGTTTGCGTTGCGGAGTACCAAACTAATGGAAGAGGACGGCGTGGACGTCAATGGGTCTCTCCTTATGGCTCCAATATTTATTACTCGATGTACTGGCGCTTAGAGGCAGGCTTGCAGGCTGCTATGGGGATTAGCCTTGTCATTGGAATAGCACTAACTGAAGCGCTTGAAGAGCTAGGTATTGAGGGCTGTAAGCTTAAATGGCCAAATGATGTTTACCATAACCAAAAGAAGTTGGCTGGGATATTAGTCGAGCTGTCAGGGCAGGCGGGTGATGCTGCTAACTTAATTATTGGTGTTGGCGTTAATGTGGCTATGCCTGAGGGAGTTGAAGGTATAGATCAACCTTGGACTTCTCTAAATGAAATCACCGGTGGTCAATCAAAGCTAAGAAATCAATTGGTAAAAGTTTTGACCAATAGACTCCACTGCTGTATTGAAATATATGAAACCCAAGGTTTAACTCCATTTTTAAATAAATGGCATGAGCGCGACAATTTCTTTAATCAGCAAGTAAAGTTAGTCATGGGCAGTAGAGAAGTGTATGGCGTTTGCAAAGGGATCGATGCTACAGGAGCCCTGCTACTTGAAACGCCAAACGGTATTGAGCCCTTTATTGGCGGTGAGATTTCAGTGAGACCTGCTATTTAGTCATCGAATCAACTACGTAACCAAATTTGCTCAACTTGATGATTCTTTCCTTTATGGAGAATAAGGTTTGCTTTGTTCTTTGTTGGGAGAATGTTTTGACTAAGGTTAACACCATTAATCTCTCTCCAGATGTTACGTGCTTTATCGACAGCTTGTTGCTCTGTTAGTTGCGTATAGTGGCTAAAATACGAGTTTGGCTTAGTAAAGGCCCCTGAACGGAACTTAAGAAAACGATCAATATACCACTGCTCAATAACGTCAGTTTTTGCATCAACATAGATAGAAAAATCAAGGAAGTCAGATACAAAAATACGAAGTGGGTCATGGGGGTAGTCCATACCACTTTGCAACACATTAAGTCCTTCGATGATGAGTACATCAGGTCTATTAATAATCTGTTTTTCTTCAGTAATGTCATATGTGATGTGTGAATAAACCGGTACTTCTATATTGGATTCGGCAGCTTTCACGTCTGAAACGAACTGAATTAGGCGTCGGATATCATAGGATTCAGGAAATCCTTTGCGATGCATTATACCTCGCTCATCCAATACCTTTTTGGGATACAAAAAACCATCGGTAGTCACTAGTTCCACTTTAGGGTGGTTTTCCCAGCGAGATAACAATGCTTTTAGCAGTCGAGCAGTTGTACTCTTTCCTACAGCAACACTGCCGGCAATGCCGATTACAAATGGGGTGTGAGTATTGGTTTTGTTCAGAAAGGTGTCTAAGACTTCAGTCTTTCTTTGTTGAGAGCCAACATGTAAGTTTAAGAGACGAGAAAGGGGAAGATAGATTTGCTCTACTTCTGTCGTATCCATGTTCTCATTAATTCCTCGCAATTCTTCAATGTCTGAATCACTCAATACCATAGGTACTGAAGCTCTCAGCTCTGACCATTTTGATCGATTGAAAATTATGTGCGAATTCATCATGTTGTTCCTTTATTATGTTGTCTCAAACATACAGCATGAATTTAAATTTGCAATTGGATGAATGGGAAGTTAAGTTCATCGCAATGTGTTTATGGTTAATATTTGAACGCTTAAAGATAAATGTCAGATATTTTGCACTTTACTATTGCAAGCTTGCAATTCATCCCATAGAATTCGCCCCACTTATGCCGACTTAGCTCAGTAGGTAGAGCAACTGACTTGTAATCAGTAGGTCACCAGTTCGATTCCGGTAGTCGGCACCACTTTCTTTTTGTATATGAAAGTGAAAAAATTTGGAGGGGTTCCCGAGTGGCCAAAGGGATCAGACTGTAAATCTGACGGCACTGCCTTCGATGGTTCGAATCCGTCCCCCTCCACCATATTCTTTAGGAAATAGCTCTCTGAGTTACACGTTGCGGGCATCGTATAATGGCTATTACCTCAGCCTTCCAAGCTGATGATGCGGGTTCGATTCCCGCTGCCCGCTCCACTCTTTTATGAGTGCTGATATAGCTCAGGTGGTAGAGCGCATCCTTGGTAAGGATGAGGTCGGCAGTTCGAGTCTGCCTATCAGCACCAGCTTTTAAGCAAATATTTCCTTTTGATATATACTTTACTACCTATTGGTTGCGTGGCTTAACCGCCATTTGTTAAACCGTACCTAGAGGAACACAATCGTGTCTAAAGAAAAATTTGAACGTACGAAACCGCACGTTAACGTTGGTACTATCGGCCACGTTGACCACGGTAAAACAACTCTAACAGCTGCTATCTGTACTACTCTTTCAAAAGTGTATGGCGGTGAAGCGAAAGATTTCGCATCAATCGACAATGCTCCAGAAGAGCGTGAGCGCGGTATCACAATCGCAACTTCTCACGTTGAGTACGATACTCCTGAACGTCACTACGCACACGTAGACTGCCCAGGACACGCCGATTATGTTAAAAACATGATCACTGGTGCTGCGCAAATGGACGGTGGTATCCTAGTTGTTGCTGCGACAGATGGCCCAATGCCTCAAACTCGTGAGCACATCCTACTTGGTCGTCAGGTTGGTATCCCTTTCATCATCGTATTCATGAACAAATGTGACATGGTTGATGACGAAGAGCTACTTGAACTAGTAGAAATGGAAGTTCGTGAACTTCTTTCTGAGTACGATTACCCAGGTGATGATCTACCAGTAATCCAAGGTTCAGCTCTTGGCGCTCTAAACGGCGAAAAACAATGGGAAGATAAAATCGTTGAGCTTGCAGAAGCACTAGATTCTTACATCCCACTTCCAGAGCGTGCTGTTGACCAACCGTTCCTACTTCCTATTGAAGATGTATTCTCAATCCAAGGTCGTGGTACTGTTGTAACTGGTCGTATCGAGCGCGGTATCCTACGCGTAGGTGACGAAGTAGAAATCGTTGGTATCAAAGATACTACAGTTACTACTTGTACTGGTGTTGAAATGTTCCGTAAACTGCTTGACGAAGGTCGTGCTGGTGAGAACGTTGGTGCACTACTACGTGGTACTAAGCGTGATGACGTTGAACGTGGCCAAGTACTTGCTGCTAAAGGTTCAATCAACCCACACACTAAATTTGAGTCAGAAGTGTACGTTCTTTCTAAAGACGAAGGCGGCCGTCACACTCCTTTCTTCAAAGGTTACCGTCCACAGTTCTACTTCCGTACAACTGACGTAACAGGCGATATCACTCTACCTGAAGGCGTAGAAATGGTAATGCCAGGCGATAACATCCAAATGACTGTTGAGCTAATCGCTCCAATCGCAATGGATGAAGGCCTACGTTTCGCAATCCGCGAAGGTGGCCGTACCGTTGGTGCTGGTGTTGTTGCTAAGATTTTCGATTAATAATTGACGAAATCCAAACAAAAGGGCATCATTTGATGCCCTTTTTCTGCACTGATGATAACGAGCGCTGAGATTTCGATCAAAAGCCTTGTGTTTTAGCTAAAAAAGGTAAGAATCATCTTTCTATACCGGGTTGACTAGCCTGTTAGGGAAAGCTGATTCGCTTTATAGGGTGTTGTATACAACACATTTTTGTATTGCCCTGCAACAGCGGGGTTATTGTCGTCTATAGTAAGACTTGTCACAGGTTAGTTTTATGAAAGCAAAAGCTGAAACTCCTGATAGCTCGAGCGCAGCAGATATTTTCAAGTGGATTGTCGCTTTTGTTCTGTTAGCCGCTGCTGTTGTGGGAAATCACGTATATAGTGAAATGTCCGTAGTTCTTCGTGTTGCAGGTGTAGTAGTGTTAATCGCTGCTGCTCTTGGTATCGCGGCTACGACTACAAAAGGCAAGGCCGCTATCACGTTTGCTCGCGAATCCCGTATGGAAATTCGCAAGGTTGTTTGGCCAACTCGCCAAGAAACTATGCAAACAACGTTGATAGTGTTAGCTGTAAGTATTGTTATGGCTTTAATTCTTTGGGGCGTTGACGGAATTATGGTTCGTCTAGTCGCTCTAGCAACTGGAGTGTGAGGGTTTTAATTCATGAGTGAAGCTCCAAAAAAACGTTGGTATGTAGTTCAAGCTTTTTCTGGCTTTGAAGGTCGTGTAGCAAATTCTCTACGCGAATATATCAAAATGCACGCTATGGAAGATTTCTTCGGTGATGTTCTTGTACCAACTGAAGAAGTTGTAGAAATGCGCGCCGGTCAACGCCGTAAGAGTGAACGTAAGTTCTTCCCAGGTTATGTTCTTGTTCAAATGATCATGAACGATGAATCTTGGCATTTAGTTCGTAGCGTTCCTCGTGTAATGGGCTTTATTGGTGGCACCTCAGACCGTCCAGCTCCAATTACGGATAAAGAAGCAGATGCTATCTTAAACCGTCTTGAGAAAGCGAGCGAAGCTCCTCGTCCACGTACAATGTACGAAGCGGGTGAAGTGGTTCGTGTTAACGATGGTCCATTTGCTGACTTCAACGGTACTGTTGAAGAGGTTGATTATGAGAAGAGCCGTCTTAAAGTGTCTGTATCGATCTTTGGTCGTGCAACACCTGTAGAACTAGAATTTGGTCAAGTTGAAAAAGTTGACTAAAAATTAGTCTTTAGGGCTTGTTTGAGGCGTGAATTATAACTATAATTCGCGCCTCTTTGTTTTTTAACGAAAGCAAAGCGTTAATTAAACTTATGGGGAGCTGACCTTAGTTCGGCGCTTGAACCCAAAATTTAGGAAATATCATGGCTAAGAAAGTTGAAGCTTATATCAAACTGCAAGTTGCAGCAGGTATGGCTAACCCAAGTCCACCGGTTGGTCCTGCTCTAGGTCAACACGGTGTGAACATCATGGAATTCTGTAAAGCGTTTAACGCAAAAACAGAATCTGTTGAGAAAGGTCTACCAATCCCAGTTGTTATCTCTGTATACAACGACCGTTCGTTCACTTTTGAAACTAAGACTCCACCAGCAGCAGTTCTTCTTAAGAAAGCAGCAGGTATTAAGTCTGGTTCTGGTCGTCCAAATACTGAAAAAGTTGGTACTGTTACCGACGCTCAGTTGCAAGAGATCGCAGAAACTAAAGCTGCAGACATGACTGGCGCAGACATCGAAGCGATGAAGCGTTCTATCGCAGGTACTGCTCGTTCAATGGGCCTAGTGGTAGAGGGTTAAGAAAATGGCAAAACTTACTAAGCGTATGCGCGTAATCCGCGACAAAGTTGACGTTACTAAAGAGTACGAAATCAACGAAGCAATTGCTCTTCTTCAAGAACTAGCTACTGCTAAATTCCCTGAGTCTGTTGACGTTGCTATTAACCTTGGCATCGATGCTCGTAAATCTGATCAGAACGTACGTGGTGCAACTGTACTACCGCACGGTACTGGCCGCGAAATCCGCGTAGCAGTGTTCACCCAAGGTGCAAACGCTGAAGCAGCTAAAGAAGCTGGCGCAGACATCGTTGGTATGGAAGACTTAGCTGAGCAAGTTAAGAAAGGCATGATGGACTTTGACGTAGTTGTTGCTTCTCCAGATGCAATGCGCGTTGTTGGTCAACTAGGTACTATCCTAGGTCCACGCGGTCTAATGCCAAACCCTAAAGTTGGTACAGTAACTCCTAACGTTGCTCAAGCAGTTAAAAATGCTAAAGCAGGTCAGGTTCGTTATCGTAACGACAAAAACGGTATCATCCACACTACTATCGGTAAAGCTACTTTCGAAGCTAGCCAACTTCAAGAGAACCTAGAAGCACTTCTAGTTGCTCTTAAGCGTGCTAAGCCTTCTACAGCTAAAGGTGCTTTCGTTAAGAAAGTAAGCATCTCTACCACTATGGGTGCTGGTGTTACTGTAGAACAGTCTAGCCTTGATACAACGCTAGCAAACTAATCTTGTTTAGGCGTTAAATTAGTGTATAATTTCGCGCCTAATATTTGTGGTTGGGGCTGCATTTGTTCTTTCGAGAATAAGTACAGTCTCCGTCCAAGACCGTAGGTGTTCTAAATTTTTAGAACTTAATAAATCCTGCGTAGACGGTGCCCGAACTGAAAGAAAGCCAAACTTGTATAAGATTGCCTTTCTTCTGGACTGCACCGTATAGCTCTCATCGATTCCCGGTGAGTGGTGTAACGACAACCAGGAGTAAATCCAAAATGGCTTTAAACCTTCAAGACAAAAAAGCAATTGTTGCTGAAGTCAACGAAGCTGCCAGTGGTGCACTTTCTGCAGTTGTAGCTGATTCTCGTGGCGTAACTGTTGGCGCTATGACTTCTCTACGTAAACAAGCTCGTGAAGCTGGTGTTTACATGAAAGTCGTACGTAACACACTAGTTCGTCGTGCGGTTGAGGGAACTGAGTATGAGTGTCTAACTGACACTTTCACTGGTCCTACTCTAATCGCGTTCTCTAATGAGCACCCAGGTGCTGCAGCGCGTCTTTTTAAAGACTTCGCTAAAGAGAATAAAGATTTCGAGATCAAAGCTGCTGCATTTGAAGGCGCGGTTACTGACGCAGATGTACTAGCGACACTACCAACTTACGACGAAGCTATCGCACGCCTAATGATGTGCATGAAAGAAGCTTCTGCAGGCAAGCTGGTACGTACTATCGCTGCACTACGCGATCAAAAAGAAGAAGCAGCGGCTTAAGCCTTGCTTTTTACTGGTTGCAAAATAAACTTATTGTTGACTTAAAAGAGAATTGTTATGTCTATTACTAACGAGCAAATCCTAGACGCAGTTGCAGAAATGTCTGTAATGCAAGTTGTTGAGCTTATCGAAGCTATGGAAGAAAAATTCGGCGTATCTGCTGCAGCTGCAGTAGTTGCTGGTGGCGCAGCTGGCGGCGACGCTGCTGAAGAGCAAACTGAATTTGACGTAATCCTTACTGCTATCGGCGGTAACAAAGTACAAGTTATCAAAGCAGTACGTGGCGCTACAGGTCTAGGCCTTAAAGAAGCTAAAGGTCTAGTTGACGGTGCTCCTGCTCCGCTTAAAGAAGCTGTTTCTAAAGAAGAAGCAGAAGCTCTTAAAGCAACTCTAGAAGAAGCTGGTGCTTCTGTTGAAGTTAAGTAATTATTGCTTAATTTCTTAGCCTTATGGCTAATGGCTGGTGGTTTATTAACCACCGGCCTTTTTGCGCTGTAGGGTCTTGGTGTTTTTTCTCTGTTTCAACACCAATATCTGCGTAATCCACCTCGTATTTTACGAAGTGATATATTATTAAAACAGTTGTTAGTCTCTGCCTCTTATTTTGACCAAATATGTTGGCAGTTGGGTCACTTATCAGCGAGCTGAGGAACCCCATGGTTTACTCCTATACCGAGAAAAAGCGCATCCGCAAGGACTTTGGTACTCGTCCGCAAGTTTTGGACGTACCGTACCTGCTATCGATCCAGCTTGATTCTTTCGACAAATTCATCGAGCAGGATCCAGAAGGGCAACATGGTTTAGAAGCTGCTTTTCGCTCTGTATTTCCAATCCAGAGCTATAACGGCAACTCTGAGCTGCAATACGTTAGCTACCGTCTTGGTGAACCAGTATTTGACGTTAAAGAATGCCAAATCCGAGGTGTCACTTATTCAAAACCGCTGCGCGTTAAGCTGCGTCTTGTTGTTTACGATAAAGATGCACCAGCTGGTACTGTAAAAGACATTAAAGAACAAGAAGTCTACATGGGTGAAATTCCACTCATGACGGACAACGGTACATTCGTTATCAATGGTACCGAGAGAGTTATCGTATCCCAGTTACACAGAAGCCCTGGTGTATTCTTCGACAGCGATAAGGGTAAGACCCACTCTTCAGGTAAAGTTTTATATAACGCACGTGTTATCCCTTACCGTGGTTCATGGCTCGATTTTGAGTTTGATCCAAAGGATAGCTTGTTCGTTCGTATTGACCGTCGTCGTAAGCTACCAGCTTCAATCATTCTGCGCGCTTTGGGTAAAACAACAGAAGAGATCCTAGATATCTTCTTTGAGAAAGTTCGCTTTGAAGTTAAAGACCAAACTCTGATGATGGAGTTGGTTCCAGAGCGTTTGCGTGGTGAAACTGCATCTTTTGATGTTGAAGCTAATGGTAAGGTTTATATTGAAGCTGGCCGTCGCGTAACTGCGCGCCATATTCGTAACCTAGCGAAAGACGGCATTGAATTTATTGAAGTACCGGTTGAGTACATCGTTGGTAAAGTTGCGTCAACAAATTACATTGACGAAAGCACCGGCGAAGTTATCGTCGAAGCTAACCAAGAGTTCACACTAGAAAGCCTAGCGAACCTAGCGCAAGCTGGTCACACTAAGCTAGAAACTCTGTTTACTAACGACCTTGATCACGGTCCATTCATGTCTGACACAGTTCGTGGTGACAGCACTTCAGATCGCATATCTGCACTGGTAGAAATCTACCGCATGATGCGCCCTGGCGAGCCACCAACGAAGGAAGCAGCTGAATCTCTATTTGAAAGCTTGTTCTTCTCTGAAGAGCGCTACGACCTATCAACAGTTGGTCGTATGAAGTTCAACAGTTCTATCATGCGTGAAGACGCTGGTGAGCAGGGTATTCTAGACGAAACAGACATCATCGAAGTGATGAAGAAGCTTATCTCTATCAGAAATGGTAAAGGTGAAGTGGATGATATCGATCACCTTGGTAACCGTCGTATTCGCTCAGTTGGCGAAATGGCTGAAAACCAATTCCGTGTCGGTCTAGTTCGTGTTGAGCGTGCTGTTAAAGAGCGTTTGAGCCTTGGTGACCTTGATGCAATTATGCCTCAAGACCTAATCAACGCTAAGCCAATTTCTGCGGCAGTGAAAGAGTTCTTTGGCTCTTCTCAGCTGTCTCAGTTTATGGATCAGAACAACCCGCTTTCAGAAGTTACACATAAGCGTCGTATCTCTGCGTTAGGTCCTGGTGGTCTGACTCGTGAGCGTGCGGGCTTTGAGGTACGTGACGTACACGTAACTCACTATGGTCGTCTATGTCCGATCGAAACTCCTGAAGGTCCAAACATCGGTCTAATCAACTCGCTATCTGCTTATGCGCGTTGTAACGATTTTGGTTTCCTTGAAACTCCATACCGTCGTGTTGTCGATGGTGTTGTTACTGGCGAAGTTGATTACCTATCAGCTATCGAAGAAGGCCAGTATGTTATCGCTCAGGCAAACACAGTATTAACTGAAGAGAATACGTTCTCTGAAGAATTAATCACTGCACGCCTAAAAGGTGAGTCAGGTCTTCACCCTCGCGATAACGTTACATATATGGACGTTGCGACTAACCAGGTTGTATCGATTGCGGCATCTTTAATCCCATTCCTAGAGCACGATGATGCAAACCGTGCATTGATGGGTGCGAACATGCAGCGTCAAGCAGTTCCAACACTGAAGGCTGATAAGCCTCTAGTTGGTACTGGTGTAGAACGCAATATCGCAGTTGACTCCGGTGTAACCGAAGTTGCTAAGCGTGGCGGTACTATCCAGTCTGTAGATGCATCTCGTATCGTAGTTAAGGTTAATGAAGAAGAATTGGTTCCTGGCGAAGCTGGTATCGATATCTACAACCTAACTAAATACACTCGTTCTAACCAAAATACTTGTATCAACCAGCGTCCTGCTGTGATGCCAGGTGAGCAAGTATCTCGTGGCGATGTTCTAGCTGATGGTCCTTCAACGGATCTTGGTGAACTAGCACTTGGTCAGAACATGCGTATCGCATTCATGCCTTGGAATGGTTATAACTTTGAGGATTCAATCCTAGTTTCAGAGCGCGTAGTACAAGAAGATCGCTTTACTACTATCCACATTCAAGAACTATCTTGTGTGGCGCGTGATACTAAGCTTGGTTCTGAAGAAATTACTGCCGATATTCCAAACGTAGGTGAAGCTGCTCTATCTAAACTAGATGAGTCAGGTATCGTTTACATTGGTGCTGAAGTTAAGGGTGGCGACATCCTAGTTGGTAAAGTAACCCCTAAAGGTGAAACCCAGCTCACTCCTGAAGAGAAGCTTTTGCGAGCAATCTTCGGTGAAAAAGCATCTGATGTTAAAGATACATCATTGCGTGTACCTAACTCTGTGTCGGGTACTATCATCGACGTCCAAGTATTTACTCGTGACGGCGTTGAGAAAGACAAGCGTGCTCTAGAAATTGAGCAAATGCAGTTGAAAGAAGCGAAGAAAGACCTTACTGAAGAATTCCAGATTCTTGAGGGTGGCCTTCTAAACCGTGTTCGCGCTGTATTAATCGCTGGCGGTTACTCTGAAGCTAAACTTGATAGCATTAACCGCAAACAGTGGTTAGAGCTAACGCTAGAAGACGATGCACTGCAAACTCAGCTAGAACAACTAGCAGAGCAGAATGACGAGCTAAAAGCTGAATTCGATAAGAAGTTTGAAACTAAGCGTCGTAAGATCACCCAAGGTGACGATCTTGCACCTGGTGTACTGAAAATCGTTAAAGTTTACTTAGCTGTTAAACGTCGCATCCAGCCTGGTGATAAGATGGCGGGTCGTCACGGTAACAAGGGTGTTATCTCTAAGATTAACCCTGTAGAAGATATGCCGTACGATGAAAAAGGCCAACCTGTAGATATCGTATTGAACCCATTGGGCGTACCTTCGCGTATGAACATCGGTCAGATTCTAGAGGTTCACTTAGGCTTAGCAGCGAAAGGTATCGGCGACAAGATCAACCAGATGGTTAAAGAACAACAAGAGCTTGCTAAGTTCCGTGAGTTCTTACAGAAGGTTTATGATCTCGGTGATACCCGTCAAGATGTTGACATTGCTGAATTGTCTGATGATCAAGTACGTACACTAGTTAAAAACTTGCGTGGCGGTCTACCAATCGCGACTCCAGTATTTGACGGTGCGTCTGAGAAAAACATCAAAGCGCTACTTAAACTAGGTGACCTACCTGAATCTGGTCAGTTAGCCTTGTTTGATGGTCGTACTGGTGATCAATTTGAGCGTCCGGTAACTGTTGGTTACATGTACATGCTTAAACTGAACCACCTTGTTGATGACAAGATGCATGCACGTTCTACTGGTTCTTACAGCCTAGTAACTCAGCAACCACTTGGTGGTAAAGCTCAGTTCGGTGGTCAGCGTTTCGGTGAGATGGAAGTATGGGCACTAGAAGCATATGGTGCTGCTTACACCCTTCAAGAGATGCTAACCGTTAAGTCGGATGACGTGAATGGCCGTACTAAGATGTATAAAAACATCGTAGATGGTAATCACGGGATGGAACCTGGCATGCCAGAATCGTTCAACGTATTGTTGAAAGAGATTCGCTCGTTGGGTATCAACATCGAACTAGAAGACGAAGAGTAACCCTTTCTTTTAAAGACAAGTGGTTATTGGTAAGAAGGGGCTCACCTGAGGGTGGGCGCCTTTTAACTCCTTACAGGAGCTGATTGTGAAAGACTTACTGAACTTTCTAAAAGCACAACATAAGACCGAAGAATTTGATGCAATCAAAATCGGTCTTTCTTCACCTGACATGATTCGTTCATGGTCTTTTGGTGAAGTGAAAAAGCCTGAGACGATCAACTATCGTACGTTCAAACCTGAACGTGATGGTCTGTTCTGTGCACGTATCTTTGGCCCAGTTAAAGATTACGAATGTCTTTGTGGCAAATATAAACGTCTGAAGCACCGCGGAGTTATCTGTGAGAAGTGTGGCGTTGAAGTTACACAAACTAAAGTTCGTCGTGACCGTATGGGCCACATCGAACTAGCGTCACCTGTAGCTCACATTTGGTTCCTAAAATCATTGCCGTCTCGTATCGGTCTACTGATGGATATCCCGCTACGTGATATCGAACGTGTTCTGTACTTCGAAATGTACGTTGTGACAGAACCAGGTATGACTGATCTAGAAAAGTCTCAGATGCTTACAGAAGAAGAGTATCTGGACAAACTAGAAGAGTGGGGTGATGAGTTCACTGCTAAGATGGGTGCTGAAGCGATCAAAGATCTGCTTTCAACCATGGATCTTGTGCAGGAAGCTGAACTAATGCGCGAAGAGTTAGGTACAACTAACTCAGAAACTAAGCGTAAGAAAATCACTAAGCGCTTGAAGTTAGTAGAAGCATTCGTTGCATCAGGTAACAACCCTGAGTGGATGATTCTAACTGTACTTCCAGTTCTGCCACCAGATCTACGTCCTCTAGTACCACTAGATGGCGGTCGCTTTGCGACTTCAGATCTGAACGACCTTTACCGTCGAGTGATCAACCGTAACAACCGTTTGAAGCGCCTACTAGAGCTATCTGCTCCGGACATCATCGTACGTAACGAAAAACGTATGCTGCAAGAGTCTGTTGATGCACTTCTTGATAACGGTCGTCGCGGTCGTGCGATCACGGGTTCTAACAAACGTCCTCTGAAATCTCTTGCTGATATGATCAAGGGTAAACAAGGTCGTTTCCGTCAGAACTTACTTGGTAAGCGTGTAGACTATTCTGGCCGTTCTGTAATCACAGTAGGTCCATACCTTCGTCTGCACCAGTGTGGTCTTCCTAAGAAGATGGCACTTGAGCTATTTAAACCATTCATCTACAGCAAGCTTGAAACTCGTGGTCTAGCGACAACGATTAAAGCTGCGAAGAAAATGGTAGAGCGCGAAGAGCCTGTTGTTTGGGATATCCTAGACGAAGTTATTCGTGAACACCCAGTACTACTAAACCGTGCACCTACACTTCACCGTCTAGGTATCCAAGCGTTTGAACCAGTACTTATCGAAGGTAAAGCTATTCAGCTACACCCACTAGTGTGTGCGGCATATAACGCCGACTTCGATGGTGACCAGATGGCGGTACACGTACCTCTAACTCTGGAAGCTCAGCTTGAAGCTCGTACACTGATGATGTCAACAAACAACATTTTGTCGCCAGCATCAGGTGATCCTATCATCGTACCTTCTCAGGACGTTGTATTGGGTCTTTACTACATGACTCGTGACAAGATTAACGTGCAAGGTGAAGGCATGTACCTTTCTGGCCCTGAAGAGGCTGAGAAGGCATACCGCACTAAGACCGCTAAGCTTCATGCTCGCGTTAAAGTACGTATTACTGAAACCATCAAAGATGAAGATGGCAACAGCACAACCGAAACCAAGATGGTAGATACTACTGTTGGTCGTGCAATGCTTTGGCAGATCGTTCCTTCGGGCCTACCGTTTGAACTGGTAAACCAGAAGCTAGGCAAGAAGCAGATTTCTAAACTTCTAGATGAGGCTTATCGTAAGCTTGGTCTTAAAGACACTGTAGTATTTGCTGACCAAATCATGTACACAGGTTTTGCTTACGCGGCATTATCTGGTGTATCTGTTGGTATCGACGATATGGTTGTACCTGATGCTAAGTACACTGAAATCGCTGAAGCTGAAGAAGAAGTACGTGAAATCCAAGACCAGTACCAATCAGGTCTGGTAACTGCGGGTGAGCGTTACAACAAAGTTATCGATATCTGGGCGTCTACCAACGACCGTGTTGCGAAAGCAATGATGGATAACCTGTCTTCTGAAACTGTTACTAACCGTGAAGGTGAAGAAGAGCAACAAGAATCGTTTAACAGCATCTACATGATGGCTGACTCCGGTGCTCGTGGTTCTGCAGCTCAGATTCGTCAGCTTGCTGGTATGCGTGGTCTGATGGCACGTCCAGATGGTTCAATCATCGAGACGCCAATCACAGCGAACTTTAAAGAAGGTCTAAACGTACTTCAATACTTTATCTCTACTCACGGTGCTCGTAAGGGTCTTGCGGATACCGCACTTAAGACAGCGAACTCCGGTTACCTAACTCGTCGTCTAGTAGACGTTGCTCAGGATGTTGTAGTCCATGAGCACGACTGTGGCACGCACGAAGGTGTTGAGATGATGCCACACATTGAAGGTGGTGACGTTAAAGTACCTCTGACTGAGCTTGCGCTTGGTCGTGTAGTAGCGGAAGACGTAATCAAACCAGGTACAGAAGAAGTACTGATCCCACGCAATACTCTAATTGATGAGAAGTGGTGTCAGATTATGGAAGACAACTCTGTCGACCGTATGAAAGTACGTTCTGTTGTAACCTGTGATGCTGACTTCGGCTGTTGTTCTTTATGTTACGGTCGTGACCTAGCTCGTGGTCACCTTGTGAACCAAGGTGAGGCAGTTGGTGTTATCGCTGCTCAGTCTATCGGTGAACCAGGTACACAGCTTACCATGCGTACGTTCCACATCGGTGGTGCGGCATCTACGGCTGCTGCTGAAAACAGCATTCAGTCTAAGAATGACGGTACTATCAACCTGAACAACGCTAAGTTCGTAGTTAACAAAGAAGGTAAGTTTGTAATTACCTCTCGTGCTTCTGAACTTACTATCATCGATGAATTAGGCCGTACTAAAGAGAAGCATAAGCTTCCTTATGGTTCGATCCTAAGCAAAGGTGATCAACAGAAAGTTGCTAAGGGCGATACAGTTGCTAACTGGGAAGCGCACACACTACCTATCATTACTGAGGTAGCGGGTCGTATCCAATACGTTGACATGATTGATGGTGTTACTGTTGCTCGTCACACTGATGACCTAACAGGCCTATCTTCTAGTGAAGTTACAGAGCCAGCAGCTCGTCCTGTGGCAGGTAAAGACATGCGTCCAGCCATCAAGCTTGTTGATGAGCAAGGTAACGATGTAATGATTCCTGGCACAGACATGCCTGCACAATATTTCCTACCAGGTAAAGCGATTGTTCAAATCGAAGACGGTAGTGAAGTAGGTATCGGTGACACATTAGCACGTATTCCTCAGAAATCTGGCGGTAACAAAGATATCACCGGTGGTCTACCACGCGTAGCAGACCTATTCGAAGCTCGTAAGCCTAAAGAGCCTGCGATCCTTGCTGAATACACAGGTACTGTATCGTTTGGTAAAGAGACTAAAGGTAAGCGTCGTCTAGTTATCACTCGTGAGGGTGGTGAAGCTTATGAAGAAATGATTCCTAAGCATCGTCAGCTTAACGTATTCGAAGGTGAGAAGGTTGAACGCGGTGATGTAATCGCAGACGGCCCTGAGACTCCGCATGATATCCTACGTTTACGTGGTATCCATGCTATGACTCAGTACATCGCTAACGAAGTACAAGAAGTATACCGTCTGCAAGGCGTTAAGATTAACGATAAGCACATTGAAACTATCGTTCGTCAAATGCTTCGTAAGTGTACTATTACCACTGCTGGTGACTCTGACTTCTTACCTGGTGAGCAAGTTGAGTACTCTCAAGTTAAGATTGCAAACCGTGCCCTAGAGGCAGAAGGCAAGCAAGTAGCTGGCTTTGAGCGTGAGCTACTAGGTATTACTAAAGCTTCTCTAGCGACTGAGTCGTTCATCTCTGCGGCATCGTTCCAAGAGACAACGCGAGTACTAACAGAAGCAGCGGTATCTGGTAAGCGTGATGAGCTTCGTGGTCTGAAAGAAAACGTAATTGTGGGTCGTCTGATTCCTGCAGGTACTGGTTTCGCATACCACCAAGAGCGTCAAGCTAAACGTGAAGAGCTACAAGAAGGTCCATCTGCTGAACAAGCAACGGACAACTTGGCTGCACTTCTAAATGCCGGTTTCTCTGACGATTAATCGAGCTTTATAGCTGATAGAAAAAAGGCACCTTCGGGTGCCTTTTTGTTATGTGTAGATTTTTAGTTTTTAGGGTCAGCATTCGCGGTATACGATAAATTGCAGGCCGTAAAAAACCAGAGAGCGATAAGTAAAGGCTCTCTGTTTAGTAACTGCTACCTAAGCGCCGGGAGGCATTGCTAGGCTTTCTGCGATAAGTTGGATTAGCCTGTCTTCAACGGCAAACCTCAATTCCAGGACCTCACCGATATCTGACATATCTTGCTCAAATGAATTTAACTCGTCGTCTTTAGCAATATTAGCGTAGTGATCAGTAAAACTTAGTAGGGGCTCTGTAGTTAACACGATCTTAGCGTAGGTTTGACTGATTTCTTCAGTAGTTTGAAAACCTGTAGCTGCCCATTTATCCATCACCATGTCGTAGATCTTGAAGTGACCTTCAGATATATAATCAACGAGGTGTTGGGAGAATTTCTGCAGCTCTTCGGTTGAAGGAAGCGTAACTACATTTGACGCCGCAACAGGCTGTAGAGCAGCAAGTTTTACATACTCAACCAATAAAGCTTGACGTTTTTCTAGCCAATGGTCAATGACATCACTTGAGCCACCCCATTGTTCTTGTACTTGTTGAAATTTTTTTAACATGACCAAGTCCTCTTGATCCCTTACCGGCCTGGTAAAAATCTCGAAACACGACGAGAGGGTTCCATTAATGAATGCAAAAATGTGTTTTATACCAAGGCTATTCAAAGACTATGTTAAGCATTTGGTATAGATTTAGATTGCCAGTAAAATACCAGAACTGCAAGCGGAGAGAATGCTGATGTTAAAAAAAAGTAACCAGAAACAGAGTGCATACTGGCTGGTGGTCAATGGAAGTGACCTTTGGTTGGATTCTGGAGCCATTCCATTTGGTAGTGCTGAAGCTCTTAATCTGCCAGAGGATAAGGCTATTGAAATCGCTCACTACCAAGGCTCGAAAGTGTATTGGTTGAACGATATTGATGTTGAAAGACCACTAGAGATGAACTCCTTGCGCGAGCTTCTGGATTTCCCTCAGCAGTTATTCCTGTTGATTAGCAAGGCTATTCAATTTGGGCATATGAGTCAGACGATGCGTTTCTGTGGTCAGTGTGGAGGACGCTGCGCCCTTAACCATAACCAACTGGCGATGCAATGTCAGCAGTGCCGAACCTTACATTATCCTCGAATATTTCCGTGCATTATCGTTGCTGTGCGCAATGGTTCAAAGCTCTTACTGGCTCAACATCCACGGCATAAAGGAAATATGTACACTGTCATTGCTGGCTTTTTAGAGGTTGGAGAAACGCTAGAACAATGTGTGGCTCGAGAGGTTAAAGAGGAAACCGGTATCAATATAAAGAATATTCGATACTTTGGAAGCCAGCCTTGGGCATTCCCCAGTAGCATGATGATGGGGTTTGTTGCCGACTACGCCAGTGGCGATATTAAACCTGATTACAGTGAGTTATCGGATGCGGCGTGGTTTGAATTTGATAACCTTCCCGATGTAGCTCCGAAAGGCACCATTGCACGCAGTCTTATTGACGATACGGTCGAGGTAATTATGAAAGAAGTTACCACTGGAAAATAGGAAGCATATTTAGAACATGATCTATAGCTCATTCCTAAGGCATTGTTCATGCTCGAAAGGTGTTAATATAGGGTTTTGTAGTAACTAATGTTTGACCAGAAAGATGACTGAATTAAAAAATGATCGCTATTTGCGAGCGCTTCTAAAGCAGCCTGTAGATTGCACCCCTGTATGGATGATGCGTCAAGCGGGTCGATACCTTCCTGAGTATCGTGCGACACGTGCGGTAGCGGGCGACTTTATGTCACTGTGTAAAAATGCGGAACTTGCCTCAGAGGTGACGCTGCAGCCATTACGTCGTTTTCCATTAGATGCGGCTATCTTATTCTCTGACATTCTAACCATCCCAGACGCGATGGGCTTAGGCTTATACTTTGAAGCGGGAGAAGGTCCTAAATTTGAACGACCAATTACCTGCAAAGCGGATGTGGATAAAATTGGTTTACCTGATCCAGAAGGTGAATTGCAGTACGTAATGAATGCGGTTCGTCAAATTAGAAAAGACCTTGCCGGTGAAGTACCTTTGATTGGTTTCTCTGGTAGTCCGTGGACACTTGCTACTTATATGGTTGAAGGTGGAAGCTCAAAAGCATTCACTAAAATTAAAAAGATGATGTACGCAGAACCTGCAATCTTACATGCTCTGCTTGATAAGCTAGCAGACAGTGTAATTGAGTATCTTAATGCTCAGATTAAGGCTGGTGCTCAATCTGTAATGGTATTCGATACTTGGGGTGGCGTGCTTACCCCTCGTGACTACAATGAGTTTTCATTGCGTTACATGCATAAAATCGTAGACGGCTTGATTCGCGAAAATGAAGGACGCCGTGTGCCAGTCACTTTGTTCACCAAAAATGGTGGCATGTGGTTAGAATCCATCGCAGCAACCGGTTGTGATGCTGTTGGCCTAGATTGGACTATCAATATTGCTGATGCAAAACGTCGCATCGGAGATAAGGTTGCGCTGCAAGGTAATATGGACCCATCAATGCTTTATGCTCAACCAGAGCGTATTCGTCAGGAAGTCGGTACTATCTTAGAAGGGTTTGGTGATGGTGGTACAGGCCATGTATTCAACCTTGGACACGGTATTCATTTGGACGTTCCGCCTGAAAATGCCGGAGTTTTTGTTGAAGCGGTACATGAGCTTTCTAAGCCATATCATAAATAAAAAAATAGCCCCTCAATGAGGGGCTGTTCTTTATCTAGGATACAAAAAGTTTATTTTTTGTATCGATAGCCTTTCGGTAGACTTTTATCTTGCATTGTCTTATAGCGCTTGTGTAGCCACATCCATTGGTCAACTTGACGCAATATGACATCTTCATATGCTTTGTTCATTATTGCGGCGCCAGCTTCAAAATCTTTCTTAGGAAAGTTGTCATGAATAGCGGGTGCCAAATTAAGCTCATAGTGCCCATGTGCGTCTCGAAAGCCTGTTGCAGGGATCATAGCGCAATCTGTTGCGCCAAATAGAATATTTGCACCTGTGGTCGTACAAGCATCCTCAACCGCAAAGAAAGGAACAAACACTGATTTGTTTCTGCCGTAATCATGGTCGCCAAGATAAAATAAGCGCTCACCTCTTTTTAGCACTCTGAGCATCTCTTTAACGTTTTTACGGTCGACGAGTGTATTTCCATTATGTGTGCGGCCCCAGTATTGAATGAAATCATAAGCAGGGTTATTGTGCGGGCGATATACGCCACTTCCTGGATATCCAAGTACAGCAAACGCTCGTGCGCTGATTTCCAAGTTTAGGGTATGAGGGTGGCACATTAGTACTCCACGGCCTTGTTCCTTAAACTCTATCATTTGCTCTAAGTTAACCGCACGAATACGTCGTTTAAGGCGCCATGTAGGCCAGAACCAAGTCATACCCATTTCAAAGAATGCAAAACCAGTATTCTTGAAGTTCTCTTCTACAATCGCTTCCACTTCTGGTTGGGGTTTATCAGGAAAAGCGAGTTCTAGGTTACGTCTTGCCACTTTTACGCGGCTCTTTGCTAGTCTCATAGACAGCTTACCCAGCCCTCTACCTATCTTAAAAAGAACAGGATAGGGAAGGAGATTGACGATTAAGGCAAGTATTCCAAAGCCAAACCATACACCCCAGTTTTTGGGGTGTATGAGTGACAATGAAAATTTGGGAGCGTCGTATTTACTCATAAATCTCTTGTTATATTAGGAAATCTGCTGACGAAGAAGATCCCAGTATTGTTCTAGATCTTCAGACGGTTTTATATCAAAGTCGGTACGAACAAAGCGGTTAATACGTCCTTCAACATAGCTTAGGACAATTGATGCTAAGATCTTCTCATCAAGAGAGAAACCTTGCCCCTCACGTAGGATTCGTTCACGAAGAATTTGCTTAATCTGGCTTTCTATTTTGCTAAATAGCTGATTAATTCGTTCACGAAGGCGCTCATTTTCAAACATGAGAGCGTGGCCAGATAGGATTCTGCTCAAGCCCTTATTATGCTCTGCAAATAATAGGATAAAGCGCAGCACCTCGTAAAGACGAGTAAAGGTGTCTTTTTCCTTATCCATAATCTGGTTGATTCGAGATAATACTGATTGCTCAATAAACTCGATAAGACCTTCAAACATGCGTGCTTTACTTGGGAAGTGGCGATACAACGCAGCCTCTGAAACACCGACTTGTAGCGCTAACTTTGCAGTGGTAATCCGAGAGGCACCCTCACTTGATTCCAGCATTAACGCCAATGCTTGTAATATCTCGTCCTTTCGGTTGGAGTTACGTCTGCCCGTCATCAATTACATCCCTTTCAGAAAATACGTAAAAATTAT
The DNA here is from genome assembly GCF_024346875.1 of Vibrio gallicus. NCBI lineage: Bacteria > Pseudomonadati > Pseudomonadota > Gammaproteobacteria > Vibrionales > Vibrionaceae > Vibrio > Vibrio gallicus. The sequence goes on along the minus strand of NZ_AP024871.1, from coordinate 2,369,365 downwards.
TGTTTACCAGAGTGACCAAAGCCACCATCGCCACGTTGAGATGCATCAAAATCGCCAACTAAATTAAATTCAGCTTGTACCACCGGTACAAATACAAGCTGTGCGATACGATCGCCCGGCTCAATAGTGAAGGTATCTTGTCCGCGATTCCATACTGAAACCATAAGTTGACCTTGGTAATCAGAATCGATTAAGCCGACAAGGTTACCCAGTACAATGCCATGTTTGTGACCAAGACCTGAGCGAGGCAAAATTGTTGCGGCAAGACTAGAATCACCAATATGGATGGCAAGACCAGTAGGAACTAGATGAGTTTGTCCCGGAGTAACAATAAGTGCTTCATCAAGGCAGGCTCTAAGATCAAGCCCAGCAGAGCCCTCTGTAGCATATTGAGGTAGTGGAAATTGCTTGCCGATACGAGGGTCTAAGATTTTAAGATCGATTTTTCTCATGATTTGTGTGTGCTCAGTGTTTCAATTTTTTCAAGAATAGCGCGCGCAAGTAGCATTTTACTGGCATGTGGGTAATGTTGATTACCCTCTTTCCAAAATAGGGTTAATACGTTGTCGTTGGCATTAAAGCCAATACCTGCTTGAGATACATCGTTGGCGCAGATTAAATCCAAGTTCTTTCGATGTAACTTGTCCATTGCATACTGCTCGACATTTTGTGTCTCAGCGGCAAACCCAACTGTAAATGGTCGGTTTTCACTTAGGGCTGCAACGGTGGCGATGATATCGGGATTTTTAACCAACCGAATAGTAATTTCATCACTATCGACCGTTTTCTTCATTTTTTGTGGTGCAATCGCATGTGGACGATAGTCAGCAACGGCTGCGCAACCTATAAAGATGTCATTGCTTTGAGCTCGGCTAGTGGCCTCATCAAACATATCTTCAGCACTTAACACATCGATGCGCTGGACTCCGTTTGGAGTCGCAAGATCCACCGGGCCACTGATTAAGGTAACTTCAGCACCAAGCTGAGCGGCTTGCTCCGCCAGAGCGTACCCCATCTTTCCTGAACTGTGATTGGAGATAAAACGAACTGGGTCGATAGCTTCTTGGGTTGGTCCCGCTGTAATAGCGATTTTTTTACCTTGTAATGGCTTTGGCTGAAATAGAGTGATGCATCGCTCGACAAGCTGCATTGGCTCAAGCATTCGGCCCAATCCCACATCACCACAAGCCTGTTCTCCAGCGGCTGGCCCCCAGATTAGAGCACCACGACGGCTTAACGTCGCCAGATTCTCTTGGGTTGCGATATTCTTATACATCTGCTGATTCATTGCAGGGGCAATTGCAATAGGGGCTTCTGAAGCTAACACTACAGTAGTGAGTAGGTCGTTACCCATACCGGCACTTATGCGGGCAATGAGATCAGCTGTTGCTGGAGCCAATAGAACTAAATCAGCCCATTTGCCTATTTCAATGTGGCCCATAGAGGCTTCAGCGGCAGGATCAAGTAGGCTTTCTGCAACCGGGTTTCCCGATACAGCTTGCATGGTCAATGGAGTAATAAACTCCTTGGCCGCTTTGGTCATTACAACTTTAACTTCTGCTCCGCGCTCAGTTAAGCGACGAGTAAGTTCTGCACATTTATAAGCTGCGATTCCACCGCTTATACCTAGAACAATTTTTTTCCCTTCAAGAGGTTGCATGCGAATTTTCTCTAATGAACTTCTTAGTTAACCATACCATATATTAGGCATAATTTAGAGTTTGAGGCTGAGTTTGACAAGGTGTGATCTGGGTGCAAAGTAAAAACTAAGTCTCAGAAAACAATAGTATTAGCTTCCATACTTGGTAGACCCAAAATCACCTAACTACATTATGAATCTAAAAGAGCTACCGAAAGATTCTCTGCCCAGAGAGAAGTTATTATTGAAGGGAGCGCAAAGCCTCAGTGATGCTGAGCTGTTAGCCATTTTCCTAAGAACAGGGTGCCCAGGGATGAATGTATTAACCTTGTCGGATCATCTACTAAAAGCGTTTGGTTCTTTACGACATTTGTTATCGGCAAGTGAGCAGTCGTTTTGTCAGCATAAGGGGCTTGGCGTAGCTAAGTATGTTCAATTGCAGGCTTTTATCGAGATGACCCATAGATACCTAGCTGAAACTTTAGAGAGGGGAGAGGCATTAACTAACCCTCAGCATACCAAGATGTTTTTACTGAGTATGCTAAGAGATCGCGCTAGAGAGGCTTTTTTTGTCTTATTTCTCGATAACCAGCATCGGGTGATTGAGTATGAAGTCTTATTTGAAGGAACCATTGATGCCGCTAATGTTTACCCAAGAGAGGTGGTAAAGCGAGCCCTGCATCACAATGCGTGCGCATTAATTTTGGCGCATAACCACCCCAGTGGTATCGCGGAGCCAAGCCAAGCAGATCGCCATATTACTCGCCGTTTAATTGACGCACTTTCGCTGGTGGATATTCGAGTTTTGGATCATTTTGTAGTAGGAGATGGAGAGGTAGTATCATTTGCAGAAAGAGGGTGGATATAACCGCCTATTTTCTCTGCATCGCTGCCCACCACTCTTTGGGGGCGTTAATTTGCCCTTCATCATCTAGCGGAGGGTAAGGTAACTTTTTTCTTTTGGCGACTTTAGCTAGTACGGGGTGGCCTCGCTCAAAAAGAATCTTATGTATCGCTTCCGGTGCAAGAGAGGATTGCTGTTTATCGTACATGCCTTTTAATTGACGCTGCCTTTGAGCTTCAAACAAAATTAGAGCACTAGCCACAGATACATTCAGTGACTGCACCATACCAACCATAGGGATAATAATATCCTGATCGGCCATTTGTAAGGCTTGTTCACTAATGCCATGTTTTTCACCACCAAGGACAATTGCGGTCGGTAGGGTGTAATCAATTTCTCGGAAATCGACGGCATTATCTGACAGGTTGGTAACCAGAATCTGCATGCCTTGGGCTTTTAATTCAGCAAATGCCTGCTGGGAGGAGTTATGAGTTTCAACCTCTACCCAATTTCTGGCTCCAGCGGAGGTATGGGTTAGGGTACGCATGGCTTGTTTGGGCCAAACGGCATGGATTTTGTGTAGCCCAGCAGCATCTGCGGTTCGAATTACCGCTGATACGTTATTTGGTTTATGAACTTCTTCCAAGCATAGCGTCAGATCAGTCTGACGCGCTTTTAATACTTGCTGAATTTTCTGAAAACGCTCTGGGCTCATTACTACTTATTGCTTTTGATTATAACTATCTACGACGACGTCGAACTCGAAGAGCTTGCGGCATAACTCTAATCTTTTTCATTATGCTTGCAAGATGTATACGGTCTTTGGTGGTTAGCGCCACGATAACAGTATACAAGCGACCATCTTTTTCTTCGGTTGAAATACCGTGGATATTTGAACCCGTGCGCGAGATAACATTTGTTAACCCAGCAAGTGCGCCTTGGCTGTTTTGAAGGTCAATACAAAGCTCAGATATAAAGTCTTGCTCATGGGTATCTTCCCACGCTACTGCCATATATTTATCCGGTTCTTTTTGGTAACCGCGAACATTTGGACAAGTTTCATGGTGAATAACGAGACCACGGCCAGGGGAAACGTGAGCTATGATGCTATCTCCTGGGATTGGGCGACAGCAGTTTGCGTAGGTTAGCAATATACCATCGGCACCCTTGATGGAGAGTTTCTTCTCTGAACTGGATTCGATTGAACTGGTTTCGGTGAGTTTTTCAACATCGCCGAGTAAACGACGTGCAATGATAATACTCATCAGCTCACCAAGACCAATCGCTGCCAACATATCATCAATGCTATTGAGCTTAAGCTCAGCCAATACATGCTTAATGTTTTTAGGATAGATAGTGTCAATCGAGTGACGACCAAGGGCGTGATTCAATAAACGGCGTCCAAGAGCAACCGATTCTTCTCTACGCATGGTCTTAAGAACTTGGCGTATCTTAGTGCGAGCTCGTGAAGTAACAACATAGTTTAGCCATGCTGCATTTGGCCTTGCTCCAGGAGCACTAATGATTTCAATAGTTTGACCGTTTTTCAGAGCCTTGCTCAGTGGATACGGATTGCGGTCAACTCGAGTGCCGACACAGGTATTGCCTACATCGGTATGCACCGCATAGGCAAAATCGACCGCAGTAGCTCCGGCAGGAAGCTCGACAATACGTCCTTTTGGTGTAAAGACGTAAATTTCATCAGGGAATAGATCCGATTTAACGTTTTCGATAAATTCGAATGAGTTACCGGCACTTTGCTGAAGCTCAAGTAAGCTTTGCATCCAACGCTGCGCTTTAACCTGTGCGGTTGTGCCACTGCGTTGACCGTTACTCTTATATGACCAATGAGCTGCCACACCTTTATCTGCCATCTGGTCCATATCTTCAGTACGGATTTGCACCTCTACAGGAACACCGTGAGGCCCCACCATAGAAGTATGCAATGACTGATAGCCATTCGCTTTAGGTACCGCAATATAATCTTTCATACGGCTAGGGCGAGGCTTAAATAAGCTATGGGCCTGACCGAGTACTCGGTAGCAAGTATCTACACTATCAACAATCACTCGGAACGCGTAGATATCCATAATGGTATGGAAACGCTGTTCCTTGGTTTTCATCTTGTTGTAGATGGAGTAGAGATTTTTTTCACGCCCCAATACTCGACATGGAATACCGACCTCTTCAAGACGGCCTTCTATCTCAGAGTGAATACGTTGAATCATCTCTTTACGGTTGCCACGAGCCGTTTTAACCACTTCTTTTAAGACGCGATAGCGATTTGGATATAACGCTTCAAACCCAAGCTCTTCAAGCTCAGTTTTAATGTTATGGATACCTAATCTGTGTGCAAGTGGCGAATAAATCTCGAGGGTTTCACGAGCAATGCGACGACGCTTATCTGGACGAAGAGCGCCAAGGGTTCGCATATTATGGGTGCGATCAGAGAGCTTGATAAGAATTACACGGATATCTTGCACCATAGCAAGGACCATCTTACGGAAGTTCTCAGCTTGCGCTTCTTTGCGATCGCGGAATTTGAGCTTATCGAGTTTTGATACCCCATCCACAAGTTCTGCCACAGCAGTACCGAACTCATTTTCGAGCTCTTCCTTGGTGACTTCGGTGTCTTCAATGACATCGTGCAACAAGGCTGCTTGTAGGGTTTCAAGGTCAAGGCGCATTTCAGCCAAGATTCGAGCAACCGCTACAGGGTGGATGATATACGGTTCACCACTAGAGCGTGTCTGCCCTTCGTGGGCATCTTTTGCTACCAAATAAGAACGACGAAGAGCCTCTAGTTGAGGCTCCGAGAGGTATTCTTTGGCAACGTCTTTGAGGCTATCAAATAGATACAAATTCAGACCCAAAAGTTACGTGAGAATGTGCTGATTAACGTGTGTGAGCGATGCTGCTCACTGCTGCTAGTTCAGCTGCTTCTTGTTCTTGCTGTTCTTGACGCTCTTTCGCATCCAAGATCTCTTTAGTAATCAGACCTTCTTCGATTTCACGAAGCGCTACTACTGTTGGCTTATCGTTCTCTTCAGGCACTAGAGAATCTTTGCCACCAGTTTGCATCTGACGTGCGCGGCGAGCAGAAATTAGAACTAGGTCGAAACGGTTACCAACTTTTTCAACTGCATCTTGTACGGTTACGCGTGCCATGAGGACTCCAAATTACTTATTTAAACTTCAAAAATGACGGGAAATTATACAGTGTTATCTCTTATTCTGCTAGTAATGCAGTCAGCATTCCACTGTATTTTGCTGTTTGTTTGTCTTTCTTTAAACGCTCAGCGCGCAGAATGGCTCTGAAATCCATTAAAGCAGCATCAAAGTCATCGTTAACTATAACGTAGTCATATTCATCATAGTGTGACATTTCAGACTTTGCCTCGCTCATGCGCTTAGCGATAACTTCGTCACTATCTTGACCGCGCACATTTAGGCGTCTTTCCAGTTCACCATTTGATGGTGGGAAAATAAATACGCTTTTAGCTTGCGGCATTTGCTGACGAATTTGACGTGCACCTTGCCAGTCAATATCAAGGAACACATCGATACCGCGATCTAGGTTCTGTTCTATCCAAACACGCGATGTACCGTAGTAGTTTCCGAATACCTCAGCATGTTCTAAGAATATGCCTTGCTCTATAAAGGATTCAAACTGATTACGCTCAACAAAATGATAGTGTGTACCATCTTCTTCCCCCGGGCGCGGAGCGCGAGTGGTATGAGAGATAGAGACCTTCATTGCGTAAACTGGATTTTTTTCAAGCATCGCTGAAATCAGGCTAGATTTGCCTGCACCACTGGGTGCTGAAACGATATAGAGGGTACCTTTTCCCATTTTGTTGGAACTCCAAAAGTGAGGGTTTGAAACGGCCGAGTATCGGCATTAGTAAAGATAGCACTAGAGTTAAGTTTAAGATAACCCTAGAAAAATGGTTGCGAAGAATAGCACGATTTTTGAAGTATTCTCAACCACTGTTCAATGTGAACAGCGTACTGTAACCCGTATGTTTGTTGCATTTAAATTTGGAATCTAGGTCGCTTTAAATCAACCCTTTGTAAAAAAACAGGAAATTACACTTTTATCTCATTTGTTAGAAAGCTACGGACAGCTGATGAAACTGATAAAGATAAATTTTTTCCTAATGGTAGGGGTTACCTTCTCTACAAATATGGTGCTAGCCTCTGAAATTTCACTCTATAGGGAATGCTCTGGAGCACTTTCCTGTGATGGTGGAGAGAATGAATCGGTTCCATCAGACTCCACTGACCTTGATGAAAATAATAAGGACTCCGAAGATACAGATACAGATGCAGTGCAGCAAGATTCAAGCGCTATACGCTCAGAGGTAGATGGACTGACATCACAAGCTATTGGTGCCGCTGCTGTAGCTGGTGAGGATGCGAAGCTGGCCGCAGATAGTGCTGATACACAAGCTGCCGCCGCTGATAGTGCAAACAAAGCTTCTGAAGCGCAGGCGAGTGGGAATGGTAATTCAGGTGATGCAACGGATTGCCCTGTTGAGCTTTACTCAGGATGTAAAATCACCCGTGAGGTTGACTTTGAGCATGTGCTATTTCCGCTAATTCGCCAGCATCGATTATCACAGGGCTCGGCGTGGTCTCTAGGAGTAGGCTGGCATAGCGCGATAGATTCTCGAATCCTGTGGGGTACGGCTATTGATAATCAGCCGCAGCAACAGGCTTATGAATTAGCTGCACAACAGTACGTTGCGATTATCGCTCAAATTGAGAGTGCAATTGCGAATCTGCGTTCTCAATTTGTTAACCGCGTAGGGTATAGCCCAGATATTGCTGGGTATATTGAAACTCAAATCGAGACGCTTAATGCGCTACAGGCGTCTTACGTTGCTCAATCTGAAAACGCAACACAGCAACTCGAATCCCTGCGTGAGATTAATAACCGTTCAGATGAGTATAAGCTGCGCAACCGCTACAGTGCTGACCCTAATTTTGCCAAAGAATATGAGATAGGCATCGGCAAGATTAAATGGATTACGCCGCAAGGTAGTCGACAGCTATTTAGCTTTGATTCGGCTTCTTTAAAAGCAAGCGCCTTGCAGGGAAACAGTGCCCAGCTTGAGGTATCACTCGCTAATGGTGCAATCGTCACTACTGCGGTTGGGGTTCGCTACCACTTTAATGTCTATGGTTTGTTGGTTCGTATTGAAGGTAACGATGGCCGCTGGGTAGAGATAGAACGCGATAGTGCACAGCAAGCAATAGCTATAGTTGATGAGTTGGGGCGTTACTTAGCTCTCGAATACTCCGATGGGCGCCTTGTTGGTATCACTGATCAAGTAGGGCGTATAACCCATTTCAGCTACCAAAATCAGAAATTAATTGAGGTGGTTCAATTCGATGGCCAACGTCAGAGTTATGAATACAACTATGAGACCAACCCATTAGCCATTACGCGTAAAAGTGATGGCAAAGGCAATAGCTCTGTTTATACCTATCGTGAACTTGACGGAACAAGCGTGGTTGACGTTCAAATTGACCCTGACGGAAATCGATTTGACTATGAATATGACTTTCCAAATCGTATGACTACCGTCATTAATCGCAATGGAACCCGCACCCGTTACCAATATGACAGCAATAACAACATCATATCTAAGGTATTTGAGGCTGATGGTAGTGAAATTGACTACCTTTACGATGAACAAGGGAATCGAGTCGCCGAATACAATGAGTTGGGAGAACAAACCCTCTATGAATATGACCAATTCAATAGATTGCTTTCAACCACGGATGCTAGCGGTCGAACCACAAGCCTACAGCGAGATAGCGATGGGCGAATCGTAACCTCCACCAACAATGCGAGTGAAAGCACGCATATCGAATATGACTTGCAAGGGAAGGTGCAGACTATAACCCAAGCCGATGGCTCAACGATTGAGGAGTTCTGGCAAAATGGTGTTTTGGTAAAGCGTACTGACCCGGTGGGGAGTCAAACCCTATTTGAATATGATGAGCTTGGCTACCCAACACGCATTGAACAATTTGATGCAAACACCCAATCAGGAGGTGAGGCGCTAACTCTGCTTGAGCATGACGCTATAGGGCGAATAACAAGGGTTTCACAAGGGGCAGGATCGTTAGCGGATGAAGAATGGCGCACAACCTATTATGAGTATTCTACTACCGATGGACGCAGCCTTAACCAGCCTACTCGTATTACTGACCCATTAGGTCGCCAGTCGGTATTTAATTATGATGTTACCGGGCAATTGACCTATCAAAAAGACTTTTCAGGGGTTGAGTCTTTTTATACTTATACCGCTGGTGGGCGTGTTTCTACTAAGCAAGTTAAAGTGCCACACGACGAGAAAAACCGACAATATCTGACTCAATATTTCTATGATGCAGAAAACAATCTAACCAAAACTATTCAAGCAAATGGTGCGATCTGGCACTACCAATACGACGCTCGCAATCGCCTTATTCACACTTATATTGAGGGTACTCAGGTAAGTAAACGATTTAGCTATGATGCGACGGGTCGTCAGCTTAGTGAACTAGATAGTTCAGGCAATATTACGCTATCCCAGCATTATTCTGATGGGCAGTTGCAAAGCATGACTAATGCGTTGGGCAATGTCTCTACATACAGCTATGACAACGCTGGGCGATTAAGCGCGGTGTTTGACGATGAAAGAGGGGATTACACACAGCAGTACCTCAGAAATGAACTAGGGTTTATTACTCAGGTTGTCGATGCCAATCAAAATTATACCGATTATGTGGTGGATTCGTTAGGGCAGAGCATCGCGGTTTCTGTACCAAACTCAAACCAAGAGCGAATTCGCTTGCAGCTGGATTGGCGCGGTAATCCAATCACACAATCGGATGCAGGTAGTGGTGAGCTTCGCTATCAATATACAGTATTTGGTCAAGTATCTCAGATAGTCGATTCCGAAGGTGGTATCGAAAGCTTTGAATATGATGCGATAGGCAGAAAGGTCTCACATCTAAACAAGGCAGGGTTAAAGACGCAATGGCACTACGATCAACAACCGACCAAATTAATCGTTACCCAGACGGAAACCGATACTCAGCAGTCGATAGTTTTCCTCAATAATCTCCGCACAAGCACTAAGACTTATGACCTTTTAGGAAGGTTAATAGCCTATAGTGACTCAATGGATCATGGGTGGTCAATTACTCTAAATGCTATTGGCTTAGTTTCAGGAATAGTCAATCCAGATGGGGGGCGAATTACTCGTGAATATAGCCTTGCTGGGCAAATGACTTCTGAAACAACACACTCAGCAGAGGGGGATTCTCGCACTAGCTACTATACCTATGATGGTGAGGGGCGAGTTATCACAGAGCAGCTGGCACATTACGCATTTGGTAGCGTTAATAGCTATCAATACAATGCGTTAGGGTTGGTAGAGTCGGTCACTATGCCAGATGGCGGTAGCTACAGTTACCAGTACGACTCAGCGGGGAGGCTCATGGCGAGCTATAACCCCCTCGGTTATGTGGAATCGTGGCAATATGATGGCAATGATAACCCCGTTAACTACACCGATAGTGAAGGGTTTGCTTGGCAATACGGTTACGATGCTGACAACCAAGTGGTGCGGGTTATTGATCCGCAAAGCACAGGCTCTGGTATTACCGAATATCAATATGATGAAATGAGCAGGCTTGTCGCGGTGAAAGACCCCCTGGCTAGAGTAACTGTTCAGCATAGAAACAGCTTAGGCAGAGTGATAGCGACATATGATGCGCAAGGGAACAGCGTTAACTATCAGCTTGATAGTGCAGGCCGCGCACTCAGGGTGACCAATCGGTTAAACCAAACTACAGTGCAGCAGTTTGATGCCTTTGGTAATCGGATATCGCTGACAACCCCGCAAGGGAATACTACGCAATTTGAGTATGATGCGCTTAATAGGCCAATAGCTCAAATCGATGCCCATAATGAATATCAGCAATGGACATACAACTATCGTGATCAGATCCATAGCTATACAGATCAGCTCAGTAGAACAACCCAATATCAATATAGTGGCTTTGGTAATCTTGTCTCAGTAGAGCAAGCAAATGGGGCGCAGACTCGCTATCAGTACAACACGGCCGATAAGCTCACTCAGGTTGTAAACCCGCTAGGTGAGAGCCAATCATTTGAATACGATGTTATGTCTCGACTCAGCTCATTTACTAATGAAGTTGGGCAACAATGGCATTATGAGTATGACCAAGCAGGGCAGCTAACTCAAAATAATCAGCCTCAATCATTGACCAATATTAGCTATCAATACGATAAGCGGGGTAACCTAACAGAGCGTCAACACTGGCAAAATGGGCAACTGATAAGTGAGTCCCTTAGCTATGATGAACTCGGACGATTGAGTGGTATTCATAGCCCAGCCCTTTCCGAACAATATCAATATGATAATGCCAGTCAGCTTATTCAGGTCAACAACGATACCCTCGGACAAACATTTAACTATGGCTACGATAATTTGGGTAATCGTGTTGCTAGTCAGTTGACCTCAGGAGACAGCGTTTACTACACCAGAGATGCAGAAGGACAAGTGATAGCCATGCAGCGTGAGGGAGCGCAGGGTACGTTCAACTTTACTGTAAACTATGACAGCAATGGGCGTATAACCCAGATTGATTATCCTAACCATAGCCGCAGAAGCCTCGAATACGATGAGCTTGAGCGAATCGTTGGTATCACCATTGAACAAGAACAGTATAAAGGAAAGCGCTGGAGCGGCAGTTGGCAAGCAATAGAAGTATTGAGTTATCAGTATGATGCTACTGGAAATGTAACTGCCTATAACCGCCAAACCGAGTTAGGTGCAAAAGAGCAATGGGCCTACTTTGAATACGACCAAGTCAACCGCTTACTGTCAGCAGATTATCCAAGTAATGATGATATTGATTATCGCTGGGATGCCGCAGGTAATCTCATTGAAAAGCAGACTAAATCGCATACTTTCTCGTACCGTTATAATCAGGCGAATCAACTTACCCAGATGTACGGACACCGTCTGCCAGGGTTTAGTTGCTCTGACTCCAATTGTGACGATGATGAGCAGGGTTCTAGCCAACATACCTATAATTATCAATATGATGCTAACGGCAACCTTGCCAGTGTTGATGACGGAAATGAAACTCAACACTACCAGCATGATGCACTAGGTCGTTTAACCTCAGTCGTTAACCCAAATGGCTCAGCAACAAATTATGCCTATGATTCACGTTCGCGCCGAGTTGTAACCGAGCACAGCTCTGATGGCGAGGTTACTGCCTTGGTCAGTCACTATGATGGACGCCAAGAGATTGGTCAGTGGCAACAAACAGCTAATGGCTTTGCGAACTTTCGCTCCCTAACTGCGCTACCAATACCGGGACTTCCCTATGCTGAAGTGCTTCATCAAACGCTGTCAGATGTTAATTCCGCTTTAGTAAAGGCAACGGGCACCAAAGGCGCAGATATCTCAAACTTGTTCATCCATCACGACAGGCTCGGCAGTGCAATACAGGTTCTAGATGCACAGGGTACTTCTGCAATGCGTTTAGGCTACAGCCCATTTGGTCAGGTATATCGTAGACATAACGACCAAACATTTTGGAAGATAAATGCGGGCGTGAATGCAAACAAACAACTCGCCCAGTTGATGCCGTATCAGTACACAGGCAGATACACAGATGGCAACACTGGTTTGGTCAATCTGGATTCTCGCTGGTACAACCCGCACATCAGCCGCTTTGTACAACCGGACCAGTGGAACTTCAAAAACACCTATCTCCCGCAAGAGATCCAACATGAACTCATGAGATATACCGGCCTAAATACCAATCAATTACTCCGTGATCCAAGCCAACAAATGTCCTATGGTTATGTAAGTGGTAATCCATTGTCGTGGGTGGATCCGTTTGGATTGTGTATGCCAGAATATTACAGAATAGAACCTGCTAACTCATACATGTCAGGTGGTGCTCTAGTCGAGGTGTATACAAATGGCACAGTAACTCACAATGGTGTCGATGCTTATAAGGCGACTCTAAGAGCAAAGGGTACGGGCTTTACTCAAGGTGATATAGAGGGTTTCTCAGATGCAATGAATATTCTTTCTACTGGCGCTTTATTTAGCGGGCAAGTGCACGTGGCTGTGGTAGCCGGGGCTTTATCTGCTGTAAGTGGTTATGTAGCAGCGGCTATAGATGATGATCCTAAAAAGGCCATTTCACAAGAGATTCTTGCCAATGTAACAGCTAGGAAAACATTAAAAACTATTGAAATGATAGGCAAGGGCAGTAAGATTTTACCTGAAGACTCTAATATGGTCGATGGTACTTTTGAATATCTCTCTAGAGAAATAACGGGCCTATTTGATGAAATTGAGGATGGTAAGAATAAATGAATCTATTTAAGGTGTATTTACCCAAAAAATATTTAAATATATTTAGATTCTTAATGTTATGTTTGGCGACGAATATAGGGTTGGATATCTACCCTGTCCTCGAGAGTGGGGTAACGGAGGATAAATATGGAAATGTTTCAACATTTTCTGATAATACATTCAACTTCTTAGCTAATGTAGGTAAAGACATATCACTTTGTCTATTTGCACTATACCTTGCCTTTAAGGGAAGTAAGCTGAGAGAGTGATAGATATATCACAATGACAATCTGTTGATAGCAGGTTCAGTGTGAGTGGTGATTATTGGTTGTGAGTGGGTTTGTTGGGGCGTGTTCCCTTTGCAGGCTGTGTGCTTTTATCTTTTAGATAAGCTTTCGAGCGAACTTTTATGAGAAGAAGATCATGCTACTAAAACTCAGCGTTACTCTATTGTTTGTTTTAACCCCATTTATTAGCTTTGCGTACGACTCTATCGATGATTTAGTCAATGCCAGTATTAAATATCATTTTGTAAATTCTCCAGAAAAAACAGCAGAACTCTGGGCTCCTTATAGTGGAGATTCTTCACCATTGCTAATGCTTTGATTCGTTATGAAAATCTATATAGAAAGCCCATATCTTATGAGACTATGGCGACTGAAAAAATAACACCTCGTGTTTCTATTGTGTTTCTTGCCGTCAACTATGAGAAAGGAGCGACCTTTTTAAGATTACAAGCCTATCTTGATATGAACAATAAGTGGTCTTTAATGTTTGTCACTATAAATCCAGAGCCTTTTGGTCTAATACCAACCATGATTACTTTTAGTGATAGATATAATAGTTACAATAATTGACGTTAGCGTGGATAACTAGGCTATTCACTGTTGTGGTTTATAGAAAACAACCTAATTTATTGCATAGTTAAGGTGAAAGGTGAAAGGTGAATGAAACTGACAGTAATCTATCTAGAATCAACATGGTTAATGGTCGCTAGGGCATGTATTTTATTATTTATTCTGGGGTGCTCTAGTACTATATTAGACCTTCTGAGTTTGGGACATACACCTAATCGGTATAGGTACCCTGCCTGGGGAGCAAATTACATAATGTTTCTAATTCAATATTCTGCATATGTAATTGTGGGCTTATATTTTTTATTCTATGGATTGCGCAAGAAGAAGAAGTTTGAGTTTAATCAAGCTATCGCTAAGCTTGAGCTTGGTATCATCATGCTAAGGGTTATTATCGAACAGTACCAATTGACCTTAAGTGGAAAGCGCTCTCTAACGCTCAACCATCTTAAGATCCTATAGGCGTTCTTTGTTTGAGGTGACGTTTTTAGGTGACGTAGCATTAAGATAAATAAGGCGAGTAGATAAAACATGAAACCAGGTCGAAATGAACTTTGTCCTTGTAGCAGTGGTAAAAAGTACAAGCATTGCTGTATGAACAGTATCTCTAAGCAGCACGTATCCATGCTAGATGATATTAAGCAGGTTGCCGCAATGAACCCTAACTTATCGATTGAAGAGCTTAATATCATCGCACAGCAAAGGATGAAAGCTGCCAATGAACGGCCTCACCCTGATTTTCATGGCCTTTCCCCAACACAAATTAGTAATTGGATATGTGCACCTTTTAAAGAGTTAGACGGGGTTAAGATTAGTACACCGGACGATCTTAACGCCTGTCCTGTGATGCGTTATTTAGAGTTGATTTTAGATGAAGCGATGCAGAGTGATGGCTCATTTAAAGCTACCAGTAAAGGTAATTTGCCGACAAAAATCGTTAAACAGGCTAGTGAATTATTGCCGGAGTTTGCAGTGTCTCAATTTGAACGAGATATCAGCATCAGCGAGTACGCAGGCAGTAACGAAGATAAGTTTAATGCATTACATTACAGCCGAATACTGGCAGAGATTGCTGGGATCATCTATCGCCGCAGTGGCCGTTACCATGTGAAAAAAGCAGCCCAAAAGCAGTACCGAACACACGGCATTCAAGCGTTCTTTATTCCCATGCTTGAATCGGCAACCACTCAGTACAATTGGGGTTATCTAGATGGGTGGGATCATGATGTTGATCTGAGGCCCTTCTGGTTGTTTATGCTGTGGAGAATGCAAAAGCATGGTAACACTGAGCAGTTTATTGACGAGGTGATTATCGCATTCCCAGATCTATTACTGAGTTGCCCTGAAGATAAGTATTCGTCTCCGAGTCAGCTATTAGGCATCATGATTGAATCGCGATTTATTAAACGCTTCTTGGCATTTTGGGGTTTTGTGACGGTTGCGCCACTGCGGTATGTTCATGAGCTGCGTATGCCAGATAAAGTAGAAATACAGCCATTGATGAAGCTCGTTTTCCAATTCGATGTTTAGCGTTAGTAAGCGATCTGTATTAGTTTTTTGCCTAATCGCTAGGTACTTTGTTTTGGTAAAGAGTTTGATCGCCAAGCGACTTTGTCATTAAGTTAACTTCCAAGGGATTTTATCGGGACTAATTTAATTTACTGTTAAAGCATTAAATGGAGCTTTAGATATCCGAAGGATGTTCTATATGGATTTTAAATCTCAATTTATTGTCGATATCATCAGCAAAGTTTTCGATGGCAAGATTAGTATTAATTGGTTGAAGAAGAGGTTGAAACCTAGATTGGTAAAATTATGATGCAAAATAGACTTTAGTCACTTATTGCAAATTAAGCTATGTTACTATCGTATTGACTTTCAACCGTTGGTCCGGATGATTAGTCATGCAAAGCCTTTTCGAGGGCTTTGCGCTCTTTCAGGATAAGCTCATGATTAGCAAAACAAAATCTTCACTATATCGTCGTCTGTTCGTAGCGTATCTAATAGACAATGGAATTAATACTATCCCTAAAATTCAGGGAGAAATTAATATACCAAGAAGGACTGCGCAGGATACAATCGTTGCGCTTGCTGAAGTTGATATTGTATGTATATTTACAGGCTCCCTTAAAAACGGCCACTATCAAATTGAATCATGGGGTCCCTTTAACAAGCTATGGGTGACAGAAAATCGAGAAGAACTTCGTAATGTATTAGGGTATTGATTATTTTCCTACTTACTAACATTTTTAGCAATTCAAGTTTGCAGTTAAGCAAAGGTGGCTTTAATGCATCAAGATTTCATTCGAATTAATTGTGAAACCAATAAGCTAGTTTTACAGGTATGCCAAATTGATTGGCCAGCCCCTCATGAGCCATCAGAAACTTGGGTTACTGCTAAATCTTTAGACTCTAGTATTGAATTAATGGAACTAGACGCTGAGATTCAATACCTTTTGAGTAATCCAAAATATTTTGGTTTTTGTACCCAATGTAAAGCGCATTTTGTTATCGGTATGATGCACTCTGATTCGCATTGTCACTCTTGTGCTGAAAGATGTTTAGGCATAGTTTACTAGCCTTACTAATTCAGTGTCTGACCTGACAGTTACCCATTTTGAGTTGGTACCTGTCAGATTACACCGGATAAATGTCATTTCGCCAACTCTGCTTTTATGGCAGTCACAGTATTCACTAGACAGATTTTATCAACTGACACAAGCAACATCTGACTGCTCCGATCTAAAAAACAGTATAGAAGATGAGGTTCAAATCCATTAAAAAGCTGAATGAGGGGTGAATCAACTTACCCGGATGCACCCGATCGTCTACCTGTATTTATCTGCTTCTATTTAATACGTCTATATCATTAAGTAAACGAACTAATGAGTGTCCAAGAGCGCGAGCCATATTCACAGGGACAGCATTACCAATTTGTTTATAAGCTGCGTTTTTTGTCCCTTTAAATTCCCAGTCGTCTGGAAAGGTTTGAATGCGAGCATACTCTCGTACTTGCAGGGGACGCGTCTCAATAGGATGACAACGTTCAGTTTGTTTTTGAGCTGGTGATGTGGTTAACGTCAGGCTTGGCTCATCAAGAGATAGGCGTCGCGCCATTCCGGTTTTTCCGCCACCTAAAAAGTAACTGCCACCCATGTACTCTCGTTGCAATTCATCAGAAAGGTCACGCCAGTAGCCACCCTGTGGTACTTCGGCCATAATCTCTCTCTTACGTTTAGGATATGTTTGGCCTTCAGATTCTGGTACTTCAGTGGCGTACAGCTCACCAGAATAAAAAGCATCGCGTAACGTCATTATTCGTTTATAAGGAGATGGCCAATAAAATTTCACACTTGAAGTCAAATCCTTGCGGATGCCCACCAAGATAAGACGTTCACGTTTCTGTGGTACCTTGTAGAAGATTGATTTCAATACTCGTGGCTCAACTAGTTCGTAGCCGAGTTCGTTAATCACTCTTTTAATAGTTTCTAGTGTTCTACCTTCATCATGGGTAAATAAAGCTTTGACATTTTCAGCCAAAAACACCTTTGGTTGTGTCTCTTTGATAGCTCGTGCCATCTCAAAAAATAAGGTACCGCGAGTATCTTCAAAACCGAGACTTTTACCTGCGTAAGAGAAAGCTTGGCATGGAAACCCGCCTGTCAGTATATCAACGTCTTGCTCTATTTGAGTAAAGTCTACCTGACTAATGTCGCCTTCAATCACGTTCCAGTCAGGGCGGTTATAACGTAGAGTATTACAGGCATTCTTGTCCAGTTCGTTTAGTAAGATGCTTTTAAGGCCTGCTTGTTCCATACCAATCGCAAGGCCACCACCACCCGCGAAGAGTTCGACTAAACTATAGGGGCGTTTGGGGGTGATTGCGTGCTCCTCATCCCAAGGGCTTCGGAGCATCTCTTGGATTTCAGGATAATTCTCCACTTGCTCAATCGGAATCTTGCCAGTAGCAGGGCATGGTGTTAACTCCCCTCGTTTGATTCTTGCCCTTATTGTTGCTTTGGACTGGGAGAGAATGTCGGCAAGAATTTCTAAGCTGTAGTACATATTATTTTGCTCAGTCTGGACATCAAACATTATGACGCTTCCAAGTTATGTTGCTGCATGTTCGAGATAATACACACTAAGTTAAGCATGGTCCAGAGTTTTTTCAAAAAATTACAACCACTATTAAGTAGTTTGTTGTTTACCTCTATTAGTAGAGGTTTGATCTGGAGTTTAATAGTGCATGGGCAAGAGCTAAGAGACTTTGATGACCAACTAATAGATACTTGTCAGCACCAACACACTTTGGTGTATGCCTTTTTTCCCATACACTAGAAACGTTATAGCTTCACACGTATGGGATTCAGGGGCTAGGTAATGGCTTGCTTAAGGCATTAAGGTTGATCTATATGCCTTTTTGTTTCTCTATATTGCGATAGCATAGCTAACTGATTTACATAAAGGTAAGCATCAATGTCAGATACGTATGGACTAGGGTTTATTCGAGATGAGCAGCTATTTGAACATGTGAAAGATACAGTTCAAAAGTACCGATTCAAAATTAACCTTTCGCAATTTAATAAAAACTTACTTGATCCTATAAAGCTAACATTTGATTCAAAAGTTTATGGCAAGACGGTACCAGAGATCATTGAATCAGAATCTATCCGCCAGATTGACAAGTCGAATACAAATCACATTGGCTATTTTCACCAAAATATTTTTAACTTTATCGATGGTTGGGAAGTACCCGAACAAGGGTTCGATGCGATTAACTCAGAGCTTAATATCTATGTGGAGATGAAGAATAAACATAATACAATGAATTCTGCGTCCTCTCAGAAAACGTATATGAAGATGCAAAATAAAATCGTTAGGGATGATAAGGCTACGTGCTATTTAGTCGAGGTTATTGCTAAGAATAGCCAAGATATTCCTTGGACTATTAGTCTAGATAGTGAAAAGATCAGCCACAAGAACATCCGAAGAGCTTCAATGGATAAGTTCTATGAAATTGCCACGGGTGATGCTCATGCTTTTAAAAAACTGTGTCAGATACTGCCCAAAGTTATTGACGATGTAATTGCTGAGGCCAATCTTGGGAAGATAGAGAACACGGTCTTAAGTGAGCTAGAAGAAATTTCGGACGATGTACTTAAAAGTATCTATCTTCTCCCATTTCAGCAATATGAAGGTTTTGACGAACTTAATTTTGATTAGTACTGTCTGGCCGTATAGGCAAGAACTTCAGCGGTAATTCGTTATTTTAAGTATAAGCACTCACCATCGATATGGCACTAGCGAGCGCTTCTACTTTAACTGCCAGTTTCCCTATAGCCCGGCATCCATGAGCCCGACTTTAATAGGTAACTGAATATTACTCAATATTCTGGATCTGCTCGCGCATTTGCTCAATTAGTACCTTCAGCTCAACGCCTGATGCGGTGATGTCGGTGCTGATTGATTTAGAGGCTAGGGTGTTAGACTCGCGGTTGAATTCTTGCATCATGAAGTCTAAGCGACGGCCTACTGCGCCACCTTTTTTCAGGATGTTGTTGGTTTCCTTAACGTGAGAGTCAAGGCGGTCTAGCTCTTCTGCTACATCTGATTTTTGTGCTAGTAGAATAAGCTCTTGTTCAACACGTGAAGACTCAAGCTCTATAGATGCGTCAGCAAACTTGTTGATCAGGCGATCACGTTGCCATTGTAGGATTTCAGGCATACGTGCACGAACCTTCACTACTTCTTCGGTGATGGTATTTAGTCGCTGAACAATCAAAGCTTTCATGTTTTCGCCTTCGCTAGCACGTGCATCGATAAAGTCAGAGATAGCCTCTTCAAAACCGACCAGCAGGTCTTTATTGATGCTGTCCATATCTTGCTCTGGTGCTTCCATCACACCTTGCCATTGCATTACTTGGAATGGATTAACGCGGCTGGTTTCTCCAGTCAGTTCCATAATACGGTTTGCGGCATTGATAACCTGCTTAGCAAGGTCTTCATTGATGGTGAGCTCACCCTTTGAGTTTGGGTTCGCTTCAAAGCGTAGGTGGCATTCAACCTTACCGCGAGCAAAGCGCTTACGGAAACGCTCACGTAGAATAGGCTCTAGAGCGCGAAATTGCTCTGGCATACGGAAATAGGTTTCTAGATAGCGTTGGTTTACTGAACGGATTTCCCAAACTGCGTTGCCCCAATCGCCTTTAACTTCTTTGCGCGCATAAGCGGTCATGCTGTAGATCATTGAATTACCTTACTCTTCACTTTTGTGTGTCGTACTATTGTGTGCAATGTTAGCACAACTCGTAGCGTCTCCCTAAGGTCGCATCCTGTTTCATGATGCTATATAATCACGCACCAATTCCTTCCCTATTTCTAAGGTGACTTTACATGCGTCCAAACGACCGCGCACTGGATCAGGTTCGTCCTATCAAAATGACTCGCAACTATACCGCTTATGCAGAAGGTTCTGTATTGGTTGAGTTTGGTAACACAAAGGTATTGTGTAACGCCTCTGTAGAAGAGAATGTGCCTCGCTGGCTAAAAGGTAAAGGCAAAGGCTGGGTGACAGCTGAATACGGTATGCTGCCGCGTGCAACTCATACCCGTAACCGCCGTGAAGCTGCCAGTGGCAAGCAGGGTGGACGTACTATGGAAATCCAACGCCTTATCGCACGTAGCTTGCGCGCAGTGGTTGACCTAGAAGCTATGGGTGAAATCATGGTGACAGTCGATTGTGATGTTATCCAAGCAGATGGCGGCACTCGTACCGCTTCTATCTCTGGTGCTAGCGTTGCAATGGCAGATGCATTCCAGAAGCTTGTAGATGCCGGTAAGCTAAAAGCAAATCCAATGAAAGGGCATGTGGCTGCAGTTTCGGTTGGTATCGTAGAAGGCGAAGCACGTTGTGACCTTGAGTACACAGAAGATTCAGCTGCAGATACTGATATGAATGTAGTAATGACCGAAGAAGGCAAAATGATTGAGGTGCAAGGTACCGCTGAGGGCGAACCATTCTCTCATGATGAACTTCTTCAGTTGTTGGCTCTAGCGAATAAGGGCATTGCCGATATTGTTGAATTGCAAAAAGCGGCTCTAGTCGACTAATTTTGATTTTAATAGCTCCTGTTTCAGGGGCTATTTTTTTGTCTCCAATCTTTGGAGCAACAGTTATGATATGTCTAAGTTTAGACCCCTAATAAGAGAGAAAAAAATGAAAGCATACCAGCGTGAATTTATTGAGTTTGCACTTGAGAAACAGGTTCTTAAGTTTGGTGAGTTTACTTTGAAATCAGGACGTATTAGCCCTTATTTCTTTAACGCTGGGCTATTCAATACCGGTCGTGATTTAGCGCGTCTTGGGCGTTTCTATGCAGCAGCATTAGCGGACTCCGCTATTGATTATGATGTGTTGTTTGGCCCTGCGTATAAAGGCATCCCTATTGCGACAACTACAGCGGTAGCGCTTGCTGATCACCACGATACCGATAAGCCATATTGCTTTAACCGCAAAGAAGCCAAAGACCACGGTGAAGGTGGTAACTTGGTAGGCAGCCCATTAGAAGGCCGAATCATGCTGGTGGACGATGTAATTACTGCCGGTACTGCCATTCGTGAGTCTATGGAAATCATTCAAGCAAACGGCGCGGATTTAGCGGGCGTATTGGTTGCAATTGATCGCCAAGAAAAAGGTAAGAGTGAGCTGTCAGCTATTCAAGAGGTAGAGCGTGATTTTAATTGCTCTATCATCTCAATTGTTAGCCTTACAGACCTAATTACCTTCCTTGAAGAGAAAGGCGGTAACGCACAACATCTAGATGCAGTTAAAGCGTATCGCGCACAATACGGCATCTAATGCTTAATTAAGTCATATTGAATATCAAAACGCCACTCAACTGAATGGCGTTTTTTATTGGCTACGGCTTTAATAACCCTTGTTGAAATCGACTATTGCACTCAATGGCTGTTGGTTAACCCACTTAAGATAGTTGCTCTTAAATAGCCCCATTATCTGATTTGGAAAGGAGTGAGCGGCAATGTGTGGCGTTACCGTTACCTGTGGATGTTGCCAGTATGGACACTGTTGCGAGATAGGTTCATTGATAAAGACATCCAAGTAAGCATGTTTAACCTGACCAAGCTTCAATGCCTCTAATAAAGCCTGAGTCTCTATGGCATCCCCGCGCCCAACGTTAAATAGAAGTGCATCCTTACAATTTGAGAAGGTGTCGCTATTTAGTATACCCTTGGTCTGCTCCGTGCGTGGCAAAACTGAAACTACAATATCGGCTAATTGCAGCGCCTGCTGAATGTCTCCTATCGCAAATACCTGATCAAACTGGCTATCTTGAGGCTGATTACCGCTTGAATTAACCCCGACTGTAGTAAGGCCAAATGCCTTGCAGGTATGTGAAAGGTATGAACCTATCGAGCCAGTCCCTAGGATAACAATGGTTTTTTCATTGAGGTTAGAGTATGAGTGCGGTTGCCAGTCTTGGGCCTCTTGCTGGCGTTGGTAGATGCCTAGGTGTCGGTAGTGATGGATAGCATACCCCAACACATATTCAGAGATTGACTGACCAAAGATACCTTTGACATTGGTGAGTAGGTAATCTTTACGTAAGCCATCTTGGATTAAAGGGTCTATACCAGCCGAGGAAGATTGAACCCATTCTAGATTTGGGAACTGGTCAAGCTTGTCGGCTAACCTTGGTGGGCCTGCAAGTACTATGTTCGCGATCTCTTTATCTTCGGTAACCTCAAGCCCTGGAAGGTCGGCTTGCTGAATGAGTTTGAGGTACTCGGATTTGGTCGCAGACTCGATATAAAGGTATTGAGTGTCCGTTTTCATGGATTGGCTTCCTTAAAAGTAAGTAAAACTATGAATAGCAAGCAATAATTGTGTACACTTTTGCTGTTTCCCCATAATTGCGAGTCGCTATGTTACAGAATCCTCTACAGCTTCGTCTTGAGAAGCTAGAACCTTGGCAACAAATTACTTTCATGGCCAGTCTGTGTGAGCGAATGTATCCAAACTATGCCATGTTTTGCCAGACAACGGAATTTGCTGAGGCTCGAATTTACAGAGATATTCTGGACAGTATCTGGGAGCTATTAACCGTTAAAACGGCCAAAGTGAATTTTGAGCGTCAGCTCGAGAAGCTTGAAGAGTTAGTGCCTAGTGCTGATGACTTTGATTTCTATGGCGTGTACCCAGCTATTGACGCCTGCATGGGGCTATCAGAACTGTTGCACGCTCTACTTGATCGCGACCTACTGATGGAAGCTATGCTTAATATCAGTCAGCAATCAGTATTAACCGTTGCTGATTTAGAGGTTGCGCAAGGTGCAGATGAGATCACCAATGACAATCAAAAGCAGAATGAAGCTGTGTGTGAAGAGTGGGATGTGCAGTGGGCTATTTTCCGCCCTCTAAAAGATTGCACTACCCGCGATATTGAATTGATTAAAGACTTGCGTACCGAACTAAAAGAAGACGCCGTTAGTAACATTGGTGTTGTAGTGGAGTAGAACAAACCACTCGACAAACAGGAGCCGATGGCTCCTGTTTTATTATCTAATCACTATAACTAGTCATCTATATTTTCGATAACATTGTGTTTCTTTTTCCAGCTTTCCCAGCGCTGGTAGGCCAGTTCTTGCATATCATTGCTAGTATCCGCCTCATCTACAATCTCTTCACCTAGTAGAAATTCAAATACATCTTCTAAGGTAACAAGCCCTTGTATCGTGCCATACTCATCGACTATCAGAGAGAGTTGTAGGCGCTTTTTTAGCATATTGTCGAATGCATTGGGCAAGATAATATTATTCAGGAAAACATGGATTGGGCGCATTATCGCGCCTAACTGAGCCTCACCTTGCCCTTGCTGTTGTAACTTAAACAGCTCAAGCCTATGCACGAACCCTAAGATGTTATCTTTCTGCTCGCTGTATACCAAAGGGCGAGAAAAAGGGCAGTCTTGATGCTGTTCTAAAAACTGATTTACGGTAAGGGTCGCGCTAACACGAAATACAACTGGGCGCGGAGTCATTACCTTAGTGACTGGAATGTTTGGTAGGTTGAGCAAATTATTTAAGATGCGCCCCTCATCCTCCGCAAATTCTCCAGATTCGGTGGCTAATACGGCCATTGCTGATATCTCTTCACGTAGCTTAGGTTCGACGGACTTTTTGGATAGGCGCTTGGTTATTTGTTCAGAGAACCACACAAACGGAGTCAACGCCCATACCATCCACCTTAGAATTGATGCGGAAACTGGTGCTAATTGTCGCCAGTAGGTTGCGCCAATGGTTTTAGGTATGATTTCAGAAAACAACAAGATACCCAGTGTCAGTACCGCAGAGAACACACCAAGCCATTGACTACCAAACACCACACTAGCCTGCGCTCCTGCGCTGGCTGCACCAACGGTATGCGCGATGGTATTTAAGGTCAGAATAGATGCCAAAGGGCGGTCAATATCGGCCTTAAGCTTACCCAGTTTTTTAGCCGCAGGGTGTTGGTTTTGTTTGAGGATGGCGATGTAACTAGGAGAGATACTTAATAACACAGCTTCAAGTACAGAGCAGATGAAAGAAACACCAATTGCAATGGAGACATAGAGGGTTAGCAGTAACATAATACCTTGTAAATATGAGTATGAAACATATGGATTATGGCAGGCATTTTGTTGAATTAATAGACTATGCTTAGCGATTGTAGTGTAGATAATTTAACCGGATAACGAGTGACAAGTAGATAATTTGTGAGTTGAATTACAAAATAAGTTAAAAAGTGTTCGCTTGAACCCCAAGATCGCCCTCAAACCTTTGCCAGATGGGGGCTTTATGCTTTAGAGTAATTTTGTTCTCAAACACTTAAGAAGGGAAACCCTAATGAACAAGACCCAATTGATCGATGCAATTGCTGAAAAAGCAGACCTATCAAAAGCTCAAGCAAAGGCAGCTCTTGAAGCTACTCTTGAAGGCGTTACAGAAGCTCTAAAAGAGGGCGACCAAGTTCAACTAATTGGTTTTGGCACATTCAAAGTATCTCACCGTAGTGCTCGTACTGGTCGTAACCCTAAGACTGGTGATGAGATCCAAATTGCAGCAGCAAATGTTCCTGCGTTTACTGCAGGTAAAGCACTGAAAGACGCAGTAAATTAATGTAAAATACGCCGAGTGATAGAGCTCGGCGTATTTTTATATGAAACATGTAACTCCCGTAATTTTTGTAACCCTAGTACTCGCTGGCTGCTCCTCTGCCACGACCCCCCTACGTCAGAACGCCCAGATCACCCAGTTTGCTGGTGGCGAAAGCAATACCGACAGAACCTCTTTCTATTGGTTAACTGAAAAGTTAAACAACCCAGAATCAAGCACCGATGACGTTAAGTTTGCGGATAACACTTGGTATCAAAGTCATTACACTTGGGATGGTAATTACCTTCGTGAGATTACTCGCGTAGGAGAAAGACGAAATAACTCAGGTGATAAAGTCCCTTTTCAAATGACACTGCGCTTTAGTCAAGCGGGTGAGGCTGTATATCAACGAATGCAAATTAACGGCAGAGTTATGCCAATGAAAAATGGCCAGATAGGCGAAGTTCGATCTCAAGCCGGTGAAGTAGTTTCAAAAAGCCGCTCTCAAAGAAATGAAGGACTAAGCCTTATTCAAGGGCATTGGAAAGATGGCGTTTTCACCACTTGCAATGGCGATGAGTATCGCAACATACAATTTAAACAACCCCTGCCTAAATTGTTGGTTGACCGTATAAAAGAAGAAGAGAACTTTGCGGCATTTATTGGTGAGCTTGGTGGGAAAAAGATAGTCGTAGATCAAATGTTGCTATTGAAGCACGGCGGCTATGCCTGCATTGAGCGACCAATGTTTAACGGATAAAAAGTTAAAGGATAAAAAAAGCCACTCCGTTTGGAGTGGCTTTTTACTATGTAGCTGTTATTACTTTTGCTGCTCGCGAGCAATCGCACGATAGCCAATATCATTGCGGTGGAACATGCCGTCCCAGCTTACCTGTTTTGCTAGTGCATAAGCTTGCTGCTGCGCTTCTGAAACTGTGTTACCCAGTGCCGTAGCACAAAGAACACGGCCGCCGTTTGTAACAACGTCGCCTGCTTCATTGTTAGCGGTACCTGCGTGGAAGATCTTCTGGTCTTCAGTATCAGCTGATGGCAGAGAAATCACATCGCCTTTAGCGTAGTCAGCAGGGTAACCACCGGCTGCTAATACAACACCAATTGAAGCGCGTGGATCCCACTTAGATTCTGCTTGGTCTAGCTTCTCATCGATTGCCATTAGGCAAAGCTCAACAAGGTCAGACTCCATGCGCATCATGATAGGCTGAGTTTCTGGGTCACCGAAGCGGCAGTTGTACTCAATAACCTTAGGTGTACCGTCAGCATCGATCATTAGACCAGCGTATAGGAAGCCTGTGTATGGTGCGCCTTCAGCGTCCATACCGCGTACAGTAGGGTAGATAACTTCTTCTAGGATACGGTTGTGGATCTCTGGCGTTACTACTGGCGCAGGAGAATAAGCACCCATACCACCAGTGTTAGGACCAGTATCTTTATCGCCAACACGCTTATGGTCTTGGCTGGTTGCCATAGGCAATACGCTAGCGCCATCAACCATAACGATGAAGCTTGCTTCTTCGCCTTCTAGGAATTCTTCGATAACGACGCGGCTACCGGCTTCACCAAATGCGTTGCCAGCCAGCATGTCTTTGATTGCGTCTTCTGCTTCTTCTAGAGTCATCGCAACAATAACGCCTTTACCTGCCGCAAGGCCGTCTGCCTTAACCACGATAGGTGCGCCTTGTTCACGAACGTAAGCGATTGCTGGCTCAATTTCAGTGAAGTTTGCGTAATACCCTGTTGGGATGTCGTGGCGAGCTAAGAAGTCTTTAGTAAATGCTTTAGAGCCTTCAAGTTGAGCTGCAGCTTGAGTTGGGCCAAAGATAGGCAGTCCCGCTTCACGGAAGGCATCAACAACACCGATAACAAGCGGTGCTTCAGGGCCAACAATGGTTAGCTCGATGCTGTTTTCTTTAGCAAAAGCAACAAGACCTGCGATGTCTTCAACGCCGATGGCGACGTTTTCTAGCTTAGGCTCAAGTGCTGTACCAGCGTTACCAGGAGCGATGAATACAGTCGCAACGTTT
This sequence comes from Vibrio gallicus, assembly GCF_024346875.1. Classification (NCBI taxonomy): domain Bacteria; kingdom Pseudomonadati; phylum Pseudomonadota; class Gammaproteobacteria; order Vibrionales; family Vibrionaceae; genus Vibrio; species Vibrio gallicus. The sequence continues at coordinate 2,342,426 of NZ_AP024871.1, read as the reverse complement.
GGGTTTTGTGCTGCTTTCCAGCCTAGAGCGTGCTCACGACCGCCCGCACCGATAATTAAAACTCGCATATTTAAAAATCCTTAATCTCAAAATATCGTTTACTCAAAATAGTTGGTGCTGTGGCTAGGCAACAATTGAGCTCACCCCAGGAGCATAGCTCGCTATGTGACTGGGGTGGGCGAAAGCCGTTAACGACGCCGCAGTGCCAAATATGAAGAGTAAATTAGTGGCGGAAGTGACGCATACCAGTAAAGATCATCGCCATGCCATGTTCGTCAGCAGCATCAATAACTTCTTGATCGCGCATTGAACCGCCTGGCTGAATCACACACTTGATGCCAGCGTCAGCAGCAGCGTCGATACCATCGCGGAATGGGAAGAAAGCATCCGATGCCATTACGCAACCTTCAACTTGTAGACCTTCGTCAGCCGCTTTAATGCCAGCGATTTTCGCAGAGTAAACACGGCTCATTTGGCCTGCGCCTACACCGATAGTCATGTCACCTTTCGAATAAACAATCGCATTCGACTTCACGTATTTTGCTACTTTCCAGCAGAATAGCGCATCTTTTAGCTCTTCTTCTGTTGGTTGGCGCTTAGACACTACTTTCAGGTCATCTTGAGAAACCATGCCTTGGTCGCGGTCTTGAACTAGCAGGCCACCGTTTACACGCTTAACGTCAAAGCCAGTCGTCTTGCTTGTCCACTCGCCACACTCTAGAAGGCGAAGGTTCTTCTTAGCCGCAACGATTGCTACTGCTTCAGCAGAAACTGACGGTGCGATGATAACCTCAACGAATTGGCGCTCAGTGATAGCGGTTGCAGTTGCAGCGTCTAGTTCGCGGTTAAACGCGATGATGCCACCAAATGCAGATGTTGGATCGGTTTTGAACGCGCGGTCGTAAGCTTCTAGGATATTTTCGCCTAGTGCTACACCACATGGGTTAGCGTGCTTAACGATAACGCATGCTGGCTCGTTAAATTCTTTCACACACTCAAGAGCGGCGTCAGTGTCAGCGATGTTGTTGTAAGACAGTGCTTTACCTTGGATTTGGCGAGCTGTTGATACAGACGCTTCTTCTGGGTTTGCTTCAACATAGAATGCCGCTGCTTGGTGGCTGTTTTCACCGTAGCGCATGTCTTGTTTCTTCTCGAACTGTTGGTTGAACGTGCGAGGGAATTTAGACTCTTGGTCGCCTTCTTTGTTCTCACCGTAAGAAGGAACCATAGTACCAAAGTAGTTAGCAATCATGCCATCGTAAGAAGCCGTGTGTTCAAACGCTGCAATCGCAAGGTCAAAACGAGTCTCAAGAGTTAGAGAAGCGTCGTTTGCATCCATTTCAGCAATTACGCGCTCGTAATCGTGAGCGTTTACAACGATAGTCACGTCTTTGTGGTTTTTCGCTGCAGAACGAACCATTGTTGGCCCACCGATATCGATGTTCTCAACAGCATCAGCAAGGGTACAACCTTCTTTTGCTACGGTTTCAGCGAATGGGTATAGGTTAACAACAACCATATCGATAGGGTTGATGCCGTGCTTTTCCATTACGTCATCGTCTTGTCCGCGACGGCCTAATACACCACCGTGTACTTTAGGGTGCAGGGTCTTTACGCGCCCATCCATCATCTCTGGGAAGCCAGTGTAATCAGATACCTCGGTAACTGACAGGCCTTGTTCTGCAAGTAGGCGTGCGGTACCACCTGTTGAAAGGATCTCAACGTTACGTTCAGTTAGTGATTTAGCAAATTCTACGATGCCGGTTTTATCAGATACGCTGATAAGTGCGCGGCGAATTGGGCGAGCGTTACTCATGCTTCCATATTCCTCAATGATTCAGAATTTCCCCCAATGCCTGAAATTGAATCCAGGTTAGGGAATTAAGTTGGATGAAAAGATGTTTATCAAAGCTAAATTGCTGATGCTTAACTTTGATAACTATCCTTTACGAGCAAAAAAACACGGTTCTAGAATGGCGCGTATTCTAACGAAGAATGAGCTAAAAAGCTCGCGCAATCGTTTGGCTTTTGCATTTTTTGTTAAATTCCCTTTTCTATAGCTTGAAAAATTGATGAATTAAAACAAAAGTCATTTCCCAGTATTGACCTTGGAGTTATGTCTAAGGTTTATACTTTAAGAATGAACGATAATCTGGTGATGGTATGTATAAGATTGGAGAGCTAGCCAAAAGGTTTGCTATAAAAGCCGATACTTTACGTTTTTACGAAAAGCACGGATTGTTAGCGCCAAGTAGTCGCAGTGAGGGTGGCTACCGTATTTATACAGAGCAGGATGCTGAGCGTTTGAGGTTTATCTTGCGAGCTAAAAAGGTGGGTTTCTCTCTCACTGAAATAGGGGATTTACTGTCTATTCGTATCGACAGAGATCGTTATTCTTGCCATGAAGCGCGAGATATTGTTGATGCAAAATTAGCTCAGGTAAAAGAGAAGATAAGAGAGCTTCAGGTGTTTCAACAATCGCTGACAACTTTGAGTGCGTCATGCTGTGGAGGTAACGAACCTGCAACCCATTGTTCGATTCTAGAAGCACTTGATAGTGCCGATGGTGACAGCAAGGAAGTCCAATCATGAATTTAGTCCAGCATTTTATCGAGCTATTTATTGAATCAGGATTCTGGATGCTACTTGGTCTAGTAGTTGCTGGTTTATTGAAAGAATGGGTTCCGACTGAGTTGCTAAGTAAGCATCTTGGTGGAAAAGGAGCTAAGACAACCATTAAAGCTGCCTTTATTGGGGCGCCTTTACCGCTGTGTTCTTGTGGTGTAATTCCTGCGGCGCTCGGGCTTCGTCGCAGTGGCGCATCAAAGAGTGCAACTACATCATTCTTGGTCGCCACGCCAGAGACTGGATTGGATTCAGTCTCAGTATCTTATGCATTATTAGGGCCGTTTATGGCTGTTATGCGCCCGATAGCCGCTATCTGCAGTGCTATTGTTGCGGGGTTATTGGTTGGTAAGGATGCAAATAGAGCCGAGCCTAAATTAGATATAGCGGGGCTAAGGCCGCTGACTACCCCCCAACCGTCTAGCGTGGTACTAACAACTATAAAGCCGCAACCGGTTGAGTCCAATACAAGTTCATGTTGCTCTACTCAGAAAGCGACATGCTGCTCTTCAAAGTTAGCACCTACCAAGAAGGGAGCAGTACAAAAACTCAAGGCAGGTATTGGTTTTGCAGCGACTGATTTAGTTAAAGATATTAGCACTTGGTTAATAATAGGCCTGTTCTTTGCCGCTCTCGTGCAAACCTATGTGGAAGCTGATTTTCTTGCTCAATGGGGCGGTAGCATCTGGAGTATGCTACTGATGGTAGTAGTTAGTGTGCCTATGTATATCTGCGCCACAGCTTCTACACCAATCGCCGCAGGGCTATTGATGTCAGGTATCAGCCCTGGTGCGGTGTTGGTGTTTATGCTTGCAGGCCCGGCAACTAATGTTGCGACGCTAGGGGTTGTTTGGAAAGAGCTTGGGAAGCGTTCTTTGATTGCTTATCTTACTGGGGTGATAGGCACTGCATTGGTATTTGGATTTATGACGGACTACTTAGTTTCAGTACATGGTTTCGTCGTACAACCACTTAGCGCCGCCGAGCATGAGGTTGTGCCACATTGGTTGAGTATATCATCAGCGATCGTGTTGGCCGCTTTGATGGTTAATTACTATGTGCGGGTTGCTATTAGCAAGTGGAGTGCCAGCCCTAAATGCGGAAGTTGTAGTTAAAAAAGTTCATTCGCTAATAGCTCTGATAATTGTAATAAATGCAAGTTGGTGCAAGGGTCCTTTAAAGACATTCGCAATCAGGTACTGCAAAGGGTACTCGTAGAAGAAAATTACAATAAATCACAGGTTGCTAAGCAATTATCAGTGGATAGAACATCGATCAATCGTTGGCTCAATCAGGATTAAATGAAACTATGGCTGACTGTGATGCTAGCTGTTGATATGTACTATTGGAAAGCTATCAAAAACAATTAGTTATTTTGCTAGTGAGTGCTTTGAGCTAATTTACCTATAGGATGTGCTAGTTTTAAAGCATACCCCCAAGGAGAATTGGTTTATGAACATTATTATATTTTTAGCGATCGGCGCAGTTGCGGGTTGGTTAGCAGGCAACTTGATGAAAGGCGGCAGCTTTGGCCTAGTGATGAACATGGTGGTCGGCATTATTGGTGCTGTAATCGGTGGTTTTGTATTTAGCTCTTTAGGGCTTGCAGCTACTGGCTTAGTAGGTTCTATTATTACCTCTACCGTTGGGGCATGTATCTTGCTCTTCCTAGCTCGGTTGCTTGCTAAGTAGTACTAGCACTTAAAAGCAAAAAAGGTCTGATGCAATGCATCAGACCTTTTTTGTATGGACCAAGAAATTCTTAGTTCATACCATAGATTCCAAGATCTCAAACCCCACACTCTCAATGCTATACCCCGTATCTCAACTAAACTGTTGTCACATGTGACTTCATGCCCTTATTGAGTCTCACCATGTTTTATTGTAATCTTCTCAGCACCAACAAAAAGGCTCGCTTAAAGTGGGGTTTTGAGAGGAAATCATGAAATTAACAACGGCAAAGCTGAAATCCCTACACGGCAAGCCAGTACCCAAGAAGGTTAAGCACCAAGACGGCAACGGACTCATGGTTCTACAGCGCGAGAGTGGCGTTCTATCGTTCATCTTTCGGTATCGCTACAACAACAGGCAGAAAGAGTTAGTGCTAGGCCAATACCCAGTTATCTCTCTTGGAGAAGCAAGGGATAGAGTCTATAACCACAAACGCACTCTACTAGACGGATATGATCCTATGGTTGAAAGGAAGTTGGCAGTTAGCCGAGTACTGGACGCTGTAACGGTCAAAGACGCACTTGAGTACTGGCTAGATAACTACGCGGCAAAGAATCGAGCCAACCATGAGAAGCACCGCTCTCAGTTCGCCAAGCATATCTATCCGCATCTTGGCGCTATACCAGTCGAGAGAGTTGAAACTAGGCATTGGGTTCGTGTATTCGATGACATTTCAAAAGGCACTTTCTATAAACCCGCTCCAACAGCGTCAGGATATATCCTCCAAAACTGTAAACAGGCACTCCGTTATTGTTCAAACAGACAGTTCGCAGAGTCAAACGCGCTAATTAACCTAACCATTGCTGATATAGGCAAGCACCAAGGGAAAGGCGACAGGGTTCTTGAGTGGAATGAACTAAAAGACCTTTGGAAGTGGTGCGGGGATATACGCTCAAACTACTACTACAGAAACCTAACAGTACTTCTAATCAGCTTTGGAGCTAGAACCCAAGAACTAAGACTTAGCAACGTGAGTGAATGGGACTTGGAAAGCATGGTTTGGACTGTGCCAAAGACAAACAGCAAGACTGGCGTTGCTATCAAACGACCAATACCAATCAGCCTTGTAAGTCTGATCACCTCATTGAAGGGAAGCACCGATAGCGAATACCTGCTAGGCGAACTAAAGACACCAGAATCAGTAGCAGTGTACGGCTCTAGTCTTCACAAGAAGCTGAATCAAGAGAAGTGGACTCTACATGACCTACGCAGAACGTTCGCAACCATGCTCAATGATATGGAAATAGAACCTTACGTTGTCGAACAGCTACTAGGTCACGCGCTTGGTGGTGTTATGAGCGTCTATAACAAGTCTCAGCACCTAGAGAAGAAACGCGTAGCGCTAGATATATGGACGAACAGACTACTTACTGACGAAGACGAACAAATTAACAATGTGGTGAACCTAAGATGAGAAACGAAACAAAGAGACGGCTTGTGGAAAACATTGGGGTAAGTGACTGCGAAGCCGAGAAGCTTGCCGAACTGATTGAGTGGCTCGTGATTAACAGCGTTCCTCACGATCATGTAACAAGATACCTAAGCCAGTTAGAGAAGTTCAGAGAGTTAAGCGGCCAAATGCTTGAGCTAATGAACGCACGCGAACTAAAAGGCGGTCTAGGTTGTATCGCTGACGCACGAATACCAACAGAGGAAAGCAGTAACGCAGATGTCGTATTGCCAATTTACGGCAGTTTAGACCTATTCCTAAGAACTGCTGATGAGTTCAGTGTTAGTGAGATAGAGAGACTGGCAAGCAAGAGGCGCACTGGTGGTGTTAAGCGATACCAAAGAGAAAGCCTATTCGAGAACTACAACCACTTATCCGACTCATCACTAGCCAAGATTATGCGATTGTTCTTCGATACCAACATAGACGAAGACAGTGAGCGTAAGGCTTTTCAGAGGATTCGTTCCTCGTTCATTCAGAGTTAGGACAAAACCCCAAAAACTTTCGATACTTTTGTCCCTATACAGCAAAAAATCAAGGTGACAGAATACACAGGTCAAAACAAGGAGACACAAAATGAGCATTAGTAACAAAGAATTTATCGTACAAAACAAGTTGCTATCTACTACCGAAGTCTGTGAGCTAATTGGTCGTGGTCGCAATACTCTTTGGCGTTGGACTAAAGCAGGTCTGTTCGCCAAGCCAGTGCTTCACCCTGAGTACGGTACGGTTATTGGCTACCAAGCCTCTGACGTACAAGAGTGGATTCAATCAAGCAAGCAAGCCTAGGAGGTGTTGAATGTTAATAAGAAGTGAGTGTGAAAAGTTAGGTTTCCCAGCACCGCTAGAGACCGAGAGACAACAAGAGTACTTGGTTAGATTGATGTTAGAAGGTATAGCGCTGAACACACGCCAAGCGCGAGTAATTGGGATCGGCAACCTACATAGCCTAGTCAGCACCATTAAGAAACAAGGTATCTGGCATAGTATCGAACACAAGAAAGCTATGTGCCCTAAAACCCGAATCGTTCCACCATTCCTAGTAGTACACGTATTTATGACTATGGAGCAAAGAGAGGCTTACATTGACGACAAGATACGAAAGCAGGAGTTGGCCGAAGAACTGAAAGAGAAAAGGGCTCAGGTATTAACCCAAGCCCTTTGAGCAGAACATATTAGTTTAGTCGATTAATAGGCTCTGTTATCTATCACCGAGGGCTACGAAAGTTGATACACCGAGTAGCCCTCGACAACAGGAGTGATTATACAAATGTTATCACAAAAGAGTAGCTGTGATTTTAAACAGTTAAGACGAGAAATGAAAGGAGTTGAGATTGGAGTCCTAAGCAATCTAGGCGTTCACGTACACAAGAATCAAAACATTGGCTCACCTTGCCCTATGTGTGGCGGTACAGATAGATTTAGTTGGTATCTAAAAGGTAAGTCCGAATGGCGCTATCGCTGTAGACACTGCTCACCAAGAGGCGGTGATGCGTTCGACCTGATAACCAAAATCAACGATGGTGATGCCGTAGCAACGTCAAGCCAAGTAGTCGGAGTGTTGGGCTTAGAACCAATAGAACCTATCAACTACGCGCAGGTCGTTGCTGTAGACGAGAAAGAACGCGCCAAGGCAGTAATCCTAGCCAAGAAGATAAACAGAACCCTACTGAGTCGAGACGATCATAAGTACCTAGAGAGTCGAGGTCTTAACGGTGTTCGTGTTCCTTGCCTTAGTGCTTCACAACAGAGTGGTGGAATAGACTTCCCAAGCGGCTCTATATGCCTACCAATGACTGACGGCAGTGAGATAGTAAACGTTCAGCTAATCAATGAGAGTGGCCAGAAATGCTACCTAAAGGGTGGCAAGAAGCAGGGATGCTATCACCTACTAAACGGCACTAATCCAACTCGAATCTTTATGGCCGAAGGACTGGCAACGGCACTAAGCGTACATAGGGCTTTTGACGGTAAAGAACCTGTAGTTGTGTGCTTTGACTCAGGTAACTTGTCACACGTAGCAGGGAAGATAAGAGAGCTACATGCGAGAGGATTCTTCTCGAATGTGGAAATCTCGACTGTAGAAGAACTGCCAATGGTGTTTATGGCCGATAAGGACTTGAGCAAAGCAGGTATGAACGGAGCTAGTAACGCAGTACAACCTAATGATCACGTTCATCTACCACCAATAGACATTCCCGAAGGGCAAAAGAGCGTTGATTGGGACGACTACAGACAGAAAGGCGGTGATATCGCTCAAGCGGTACTGGACTTAGAGAACCCTGTAGCCAATGAACCTGAGTTTACGCCACCACCACCAATGGGTAGCTTCACTCCACCACCAATGCCAGTTACCAACGAGAATAAGCCCAATGGAAAGGGTCGAACTTTCATTGACTACCCAGACCTAAGAGACGACAACAAGCCACTAGGTACTTATGACAATGTTAAGGCGTTGGTTGAAGGTCTAGGACTAAAGCCTGCTCATAATACGATGAACCTTGAACTGGAAATGCTAAAGGACAACAAGCCATTGGATCTTAGCTATGAGGCTAAACGATCAATGCTAATCAGCGAGGCGCTAAAGAGTTGGCTACCTAAATCAGCTATCGAAGACCACATGAACGCACTATCAGAAAATGCCAACTATCACCCTGTGAAGGCATGGCTAGACAATGGTGAGTGGGATGGTGTTGAGCGCGTTGAAAAGGTCATAGACGCACTAAACGCTAAAGATAAGGCATTGGCTAGTATTGGCATGAACAAGTGGTTTGTAGCCTGTGTAGCCGCGCTTTATGAGAAGAACTTTACTTGTAAGCTAGTGCCTATCCTACAGGGCGACCAATCCTACATGAAGACAGCGTTTATTAGCCGATTCGCTGATGTAGTGCCATGTTCTTTCCTCGAAGGTGCTGAGTTGAACCCAGATAACAAGGACTCGATTCTAAGCTGTATCAAGTCGTGGATTGTTGAGCTTGGTGAGCTAGAGAGAACGTCCAAGAATAGCCAAGGCAGCTTAAAGGCGTTCATTACCAAGAATGTTGATAGCGTTCGTCCTCCTTATGGCAGGTCTGACGTTAAGAAGAAACGACAAACCGTGTTCATTGCCTCAGTTAATGGATCAGAGTTCTTGCGTGATGATACTGGCTCTAGTCGATACGCTGTTATTGAACTGGCCAAAGCCATTGATATGGATTCAGTGAACGAGATCCTAGGTTGGACTTACAAAGATGGGAGAGTTCAGCTAGTCGATGAGAATAAGCTTAGACAATTCTGGCTAGAGGTTAAGCACAACTACGATACTGGCGGTTCTTGGATGCTTAGTACCAAAGAGCTATCACTATTCGACAAGATAAACACGGAACATAAGTTCAAGAGTAATTGGCGATTCGAGCTTGAAGAAAAATTCCTAGATGTTGATATGAACACTCGCTCTATGGAATGGATGAAGGCTAGTGAGGTGTGCGCTTACTGTGATTTCCCTAAAGGTAAGTCTAGAGAGATTGGCAAGGCTTTAGCGTCTATGGTCAAGGATGGGCTTATTGTTAGCGAGAAGAAAAGCAGGAACGTAACCAAGTATCACTTACCGACACTGAACGAGTTTAACCAGTAATTACAGTCGAGAAGAATCATTACTAAGACCCTGCCTCAGTGCGGGGTTTTTGTTATCTGTAGAACCTTAAAACCTCAAAGTTGGTAAATCTCTTTCACTCTTTCACCGCTTGGCGAAACATAGTGGCCGCGTATCAGCTTTGAAGAATATCCCTCTCGAATGTGGATCTCTTTCTTTCACTCAGGCAGTACACAAACCTAACCAGTAATTACAGTCGAGAAGAATCATTACTAAGGCGAATAAGAGTGTGGGGTTTCTGTTATCTGTAGAACCTTAAAACCTTAAAGTTAGTAAAACTCATTAACACATTAACACCTATTGCCTAGAAGCCTTATACAGTAAGGGTTTGGTGGGGTGTTAATGAAAACAGTCGCTCATTAACACTCATTAACACCATTAACACCATTAACCCTTGGTGGTCGTTGATTTCCAGTTAGTGTTAATGAAAAAAGGTGTTAATGGTAATGAAGGTTTTTCTTTAACACACCCCTCTGAGGCCTTGGTACATAAGGGATTAGGCGTAAGTGTTAATGGTGTTAATGTAATCCCCAAGACTTTGGAAAACCCTAGATAAATCCAAGGTGATTAAAATACACGCAATAAGTCTATGAACTAATATTCTCTCTCGAATGTGGATCTTCATTCATCAATTATCATCATTGAACCTTGTCATTTGTCATTTGTCATATAGGCCAATTGGGTAACTCGGTACACTCTTGTCGCCTATCCGCGCCTACTATCGTCCACCAGATTTCAGCTTTGCTACTCGTGCCATTGAACTACAACCCCCAACCGAAACGATGACCAAACCAGTTAAGCGAGGGAAGTAATGCCAAGCGTTCCATTCAAGAAGCTAATGCCAAACCAGAAAGCACAAATCGTACTAGACCAAATGGGACTCGTTGCCTTGGGCGAGTGTGGCGAGGTTCTTAACTATCGAAGCGGTACTTTGCGTGTGGGGAATACATGCGAGTGGTGCGGAGCTATACATGCGAGAAGAATCCTCTCGACTGTGAATCTCTTGGGATTTGCGCCAAGACTTATCCAGTTTTCGTAAGCTTACAAAATGCGCGTTCCACTACTCGATAGCTAGATAGCTCTATAAGAGGCTTTGCGCTAAATGTTGGTGTTTGTACTAGTTGTGGTGTTTGGCTTGATACGGAGCGAAATAGACCTACTCATGATCGCGTCAGAGTCGTGTCTTAAAAGTGGCAAGGGGTTTATGTGGGGTTTTGGTATTAAAGGGCTAAGTGCTTACACTCTCAGCCCTTGATTTATAAGGGTTCACGGCTTGTTATTTAGTTCATACCATATTTTTTAAGCTTCTTGCGAAGAGTACCACGGTTGATACCCATCATAGATGCAGCGCGAGTTTGGTTACCGCGAGTATATTGCATGATCATATCTAGTAGAGGTTGTTCAACCTCTGCTAATACAAGCTCATAAAGGTCGTTGACATCCTGACCGTTTAGTTGTGCAAGATAGTTTTTAACTGAAACTTTTACCGAGTCGCGAAGTGGTTTTTGCGCGATTTGATCTTGTGCCGTTACAGTAGTAACTGTTAGTGCTTCGGAGGTCAGATTTTGTTCGAACATATGCGGTCTAGCTCTTCTCGTAATTATGATGCAACTGTATTCCTATCATTGATAGGAATTAAAATACTCTTCTAGCGCATCGAGCTGCTGGTTAGCAACCTCGATAGCATTGAAGACACGGCGGAACTCATTTGCTTGTTCATGTTCCTTTAGGTACCAACCAACGTGTTTTCTCGCGATGCGTGGACCTAAATACTCACCATAAAACTGGTGTAAGCTTTGAACATGGCCAAGCATGGTATCCTTAATTTCCCCTAAAGGAGGTTCAGGCATGGTTGTACCGTTTTCCAAGTAATGTTGGATTTCCTGAAAAATCCAAGGACGACCTTGGGCAGGCCGACCAATCATCAAAGCGTCTGCACCGGTATACTCCAATACATGCTTTGCTTTCTCGGGACTGTCTATATCACCATTGGCGATAACTGGTATCGAGATAGCTTGCTTAACGGCTTTGATGCTTTCATATTCTGCTTCTCCCTTGTACATACAAGTGCGTGTACGGCCATGTAACGCAAGTGCTTGTATGCCACAGTCTTCAGCCATTTTAGCGATTTCGACACAGTTCTTATGATCTGTATCCCAGCCGGTTCGAGTTTTGAGTGTCACAGGGACATCAACGGCGTTAACAACAGCCTTCAGAATTTGTTCCACAATTTCCGGATGCTTGAGTAACGCAGAACCAGCTAGTTTCTTATTCACTTTTTTTGCAGGGCAACCCATATTGATATCGATGATTTGAGCACCATTATCAACATTAAATTGCGCAGCTTCTGCCATTAATTGTGGATCTGCCCCAGCAATCTGTACAGAGCGAATGCCCGATTCGCCCTCATGTACTCTGCGTTGTTGAGACTTTGATGTATTCCATGTTTTTGGATTGGCTAGCATCATTTCGCTAACAGCCATGCCAGCACCATACCGTAGACATAACTCTCGAAATGGTCTGTCCGTAACGCCCGCCATAGGCGCAACAATCAAATTATTCTTAAGTTGGTAGTTTCCGATTTTCAAATCATGGTCACATTATTAACAGCAAGGGCGCGCATTTTACGCATTTTTTTGTCGCGTGAAAAGCCTAATATTTGAGCATTTCACAAAATATTTTACGGATTGCTGTTTTTTTGCTCAAAATTTGATGAGGCTCAATTGTTGTGCTTTGTACCAGAGATACGACACCACTCTTGCATCTCTTTTATTGGCTCAATATCAAACTGGTCACGGTAATAGTTTGCAACATCTTCAGCTTGGGTATTGAGTACTCCAGACATTGCCAGTTCACCGTTTTCTTTTACCAAGCTCTTAATTACGCCAGAAAGGTCACGTAATGGGCCGGCTAGGATGTTTGCGACAACAACATCGGCAACTAGGTTTTCAGGTTGGTCTTGTGGCAGGAAGAGCTCAAGCTGTTGTTTAACGCCGTTGCGCTCTGCATTTGCTTGCGAAGCAATAATAGCCTGAGGATCAATATCGATCCCGATAACTTTGGCGGCACCAAGCTTGATCGCAGCGATCGCAAGGATACCAGACCCACAACCAAAATCGACTACGGTTTTGCCTGTTAAATCTAGGCCTTCTAGCCACTCTAGACAAAGTGATGTAGTAGGGTGTGTACCGGTGCCAAATGCCAAGCCAGGGTCTAGCATTACATTGACTGCGTCAGGCTCTGGGATTTCACGCCAGCTCGGGCAAACCCATAAACGTTCACCAAATTTCATTGGATGAAAATTATCCATCCACTCTCGTTCCCAGTCTTTATCTTCGATCTGCTCAATCTTATACGCAAAGTTATCATCTAAAAGAGAGCTGGCTTTTGCTTGTTCAATGATCCAGCTAGTATCAGCTTCTGCATCATAGAGCGCTAGGATATCTGTTTCTCCCCATAGACGAGTTTCACCTGGTAGAGGCTCAAACACTGGCGTGTCTTTAGCATCAAGGAAGGTAATAGATAGCGCACCAGTTTGCTCCATAAGCATGTCACCGATTTGTTCCGCGTTCTTATCGGTTGCGTTAAGCTTGATTTGAATCCAAGGCATGAATTGATCTCTGAGTTTAGGAGTTTTGTGAGGAGTTTATACTCAAGTTACCTCAAGGTACAGAATTCAGCGCATGAGTTGTGTAAGGGGAGTATTAAAAATAGATAAGATAATCACGACTAAAACGAGAGCAGCAGTGGAGTAATGGATACAAAAATGCCCACCGAGGTGGGCATTGGAATTTTTTAATCGCGAGGATTATTGAAGACCGAGTTTCTTCTCTAGGTAGTGGATATTCGCACCACCATGTTGGAAGTTTTCGTCGTTCATGATGTCTTGTTGAAGCGGTATGTTGGTTTTGATGCCGTCGATGATCATTTCACCTAATGCATTCTTCATACGTGCAATCGCCACATCACGGTTTTCACCAAAGGTGATGAGCTTACCAACCATTGAATCGTAATGAGGTGGAACGGTATAACCAGTATAGATATGTGATTCCCAACGTACTCCCATGCCACCAGGTGTATGCAAACCTTTAATCTTGCCTGGGCAAGGTAGGAAGCGCACTGGATCTTCAGCATTGATACGACATTCGACAGCGTGTCCACGCAGTTTGATATCATCTTGGGTGTAAGATAGTGGCTGACCTGCAGCAACACGAAGTTGCTCTTTAACCAAGTCAACACCAGTTACCATTTCAGTTACTGGGTGCTCTACTTGAATACGGGTGTTCATTTCAATGAAATAGAACTCACCATTTTCGTATAGGAACTCAAATGTGCCAGCACCGCGATAGTTGATCTCTAGGCAGGCACGAGTACAGCGTTCACCAATGTATTTACGCATATCATCGGTAATGCCCGGTGCTGGTGCTTCTTCAACTACTTTTTGGTGACGACGCTGCATTGAACAATCACGCTCTCCAAGATGGATTGCTCCACCCTGACCATCGGCAATAACCTGAACCTCAACGTGGCGTGGATTTTCTAGGAATTTCTCCATGTAAACCACGTCATTGTTGAAAGCAGATTTTGCTTCTGCGCGAGTCATCGCAATGGCTTCAACAAGATCTTGTTCAGCATGAACTACACGCATACCACGACCACCGCCACCACCAGATGCTTTGATGATTACTGGATAGCCGATACGCTTAGCGTGTGCTTTGTTAGCAGCATTATCATCATCTAGAGGGCCGTCTGAACCAGGAACACAAGGAACGCCAGCTTTTTTCATGGAATTGATTGCTGAAACCTTGTCACCCATAATGCGGATAGTTTCGGCTTTAGGGCCAACGAAGATAAAGCCAGATTGTTCTACTTGTTCTGCAAAGTCAGCATTCTCTGAAAGAAAGCCATAACCTGGGTGGATAGCAACCGCCCCAGAAACCTCAGCCGCAGAAATAATACGGGGGATGTTAAGGTAGCTATCAATGCCTCGAGCAGGACCGATACAAATAGATTCATCAGCAAGTAATACGTGTTTTAGATCACGGTCAGCTGTTGAATGTACGGCTACGGTTTTAATCCCTAGCTCTTTACATGCGCGGAGGATACGAAGCGCAATTTCGCCTCGGTTCGCGATGACTAATTTGTCTAACATAATTTACGACCTCTATTATTCGATCACGATTAACGGTTGGTCGAATTCTACTGTGCTGCCATCTTCGGCAAGGATTGCTGTTACAACGCCAGATTTGTCAGCTTCAATTTGGTTCATCATTTTCATCGCTTCAACGATACAGATAGTATCGCCAACATTTACAGTCTGGCCAACTTCAGCAAATGGTTTTACGTCAGGACCCGGTGCGCGATAAAAAGTACCCACCATAGGTGATAATACGTTGTGACCTGTAGCGACAGGAGCCGCGGTTACTTCTTCTGCTGCAACCGGTGCAGCAACTGGTGCTGGTGCTGCCACAGGAGCTGGTGCTGGTGCTGCATAGTGGATAGGAGCTACAGGAGCTGTGCTATTACGGCTGATTCGTACTGATTCTTCACCTTCTGAGATTTCTAGCTCAGCGATACCTGATTCTTCTACTAACTCGATAAGTTTTTTAATTTTACGAATATCCATGATTCTTCTCTATATCTGGTGTTTTACAATCTCAATTAGCGTTATTGAGACAACGACGTTTATTTTTTCTGTAGCTGGCTAACAGCTGCAGACAGAGCAAATTGATAGCCCTCGGCACCTAATCCACATATAACCCCAACGGCTTTATCCGAAAGGAATGAATGGTGACGGAACGACTCTCGGGCATGTACGTTCGATAGATGAACTTCAATAAATGGAATGTTCACACCGAGCAAAGCGTCTCGAAGTGCGACACTTGTATGGGTAAAAGCGGCTGGGTTGATGATGATGAAATCAATCTTACCCATGGCATCATGTATAGCCTCGACTAGTTCATATTCGCGGTTAGACTGCAAATGCGTAAGCTCCACATCATGATGAGTGGCTTGTTGCATAAGGTTATCAACTATGTCATTTAATGTAGAATAACCGTAAACCTCTGGTTCCCGTTTACCTAATAAATTTAGGTTGGGTCCATTTAGGAGTAGAACGCGAAATTTTGTAGACATCGTGCCGCTATTTTCCGTTAATTTGAGTTAATCATTATTGCTTATAATTATTTTACTAATCTCGATTAATTTCCAGTCAAGATTAGGTAATAAAGCAAATTAGCGCCTGATTATAGCTAATTCAGCGAAATTAACAGCAATATACTGGTCTAATCACCAGAAACTGGCTGTTTTTAGCAGCAAGGTTACTGTTAGCTTAATGTAACATTACATGCTCGGGTGTTTTTTGTTCGTCTTTGTTAAGTGATTGCTTCTATTATGATTAATCTATAATCAACCGAAAACAAAAAAGCCGCCACAATGTGACGGCAGATGCAATTAGTTGCACTGGTTTAACCAGTAAGATAGGTCGTTTTAAACTAACTCACTCTTCTCTGAAATCAGTTTTTCCACTACTCCTGGGTCTGCAAGGGTCGAAGTATCACCAAGATTTCCAGTGTCTCCGGTGGCAATTTTACGCAATATTCGGCGCATAATTTTCCCTGAACGGGTTTTTGGTAGAGAATCTGTCCAGTGTAAAGTGTCAGGTACTGCGATTGGTCCAATCTCTTTACGAACCCAATCTTTCACTTCTTTATGCAGCTCTACGCTTGGGTATTCACCTGCATTGAGGGTGATATAGGCGTAGATAGCCTGTCCTTTTATGTCATGTGGAACACCAACGATTGCCGCTTCAGCGATCTTATCGTGGGCAACGAGTGCCGACTCTAATTCAGCTGTGCCCATTCGATGTCCAGAGACATTAAGTACGTCATCAACTCGCCCGGTTATCCAGTAGTAGCCATCTTCATCTCTGCGAGCCCCGTCTCCGGTAAAGTACATACCTTGGAACGTAGAGAAATAGGTCTGTTCAAAGCGGTCGTGGTCACCATAAACCGTGCGCATTTGTCCTGGCCATGAGTCTAGAATAACTAAGTTCCCCGAGGTTTCCCCATCTAGGATATTACCCATGTTGTCAACTAACGCAGGCTGTACACCAAAGAATGGTCGTGTTGCTGAACCCGGTTTTAGTTGGGTTGCGCCCGGTAGCGGTGTGATGAGTATTCCACCGGTTTCTGTTTGCCACCAAGTGTCTACAATCGGTGACTTACCATCTCCTATGGTGTTGTAATACCACTCCCATGCTTCTGGATTGATAGGCTCACCAACCGACCCCATAATTCTTAAAGAGTCTCGGGTTGTACCTTGAATCGCGTCATTACCCTTAGCCATTAGCGCTCGGATAGCGGTTGGAGCGGTATACAAGATTGATACGTTGTGCTTGTCTACCACTTGGCTCATGCGATTAGTATCTGGGTAGTTTGGAACCCCTTCAAACAAGATTGTTTTCGCACCATTGGCAAGCGGGCCATAAACTAGATATGTATGCCCAGTTATCCAGCCTACATCCGCAGTACACCAAAAAATGTCGTCAGGCTGGTAATCGAAGACATACTTGAAGGTCATAGTGGCGTAGACGAGATAGCCACCAGTAGTATGCAGTACCCCTTTAGGTTTACCTGTAGACCCTGAGGTATAAAGAATAAATAGCGGGTCTTCGGCGTTCATTTCTTCAGGAGGACAGTCAGCATCTACGTTCGCAATTGCATCATGCCACCAGATATCAAGGCCAGTATTCCATTCAACTTCAGCGCCGGTGCGTTGGAAGACAATAACGCTATCAATGTCTTTTACACTTGGGTTTTTAAGGGCTTGGTCTACATTCTTTTTCAATGGTACCGCGCGTCCACCGCGAACACCTTCATCTGCGGTAATGACGACCTTAGCGTCGGAATCGTTGATTCGCCCAGCGAGAGCTTCAGGTGAGAACCCACCGAACACAACCGTATGGACTGCGCCGATTCGAGTGCAGGCAAGCATCGCGATAGCGGCCTCGGGTACCATCGGCATATACAGACATACCACATCACCTTTCTTTACCCCTTGAGCTTTAAGGGCATTGGCAAATAAGCACACCTGATGATGGAGTTGATTAAAGGTGAGAGTGGTATCTTGAGTTGGATCGTCGCCTTCCCAGATGATAGCAACCTCGTCTCCGCGCGATTCTAAGTGGCGGTCAATACAGTTGGCTGAAACGTTAAGCGTGCCATCCTCAAACCACTTAATATCCACGTGACCTGGGTCATAAGAAGTCTGCTTAACCTTGGTAAATGGTTTTATCCAATCGACTATTTTACCGTGTTCGCCCCAGAAGCCTTCAGGGTCTTGTACCGATTGTTGATACATTTGTAGATATTTTGCATCGTCAACGTGAGTGGTAGCTTTAATGTTGTCTTTTACAGGATAAATATGGACTTCACTCATTTTTCTCTCCTTGGGCTGAGCTCGTAGTTTCGCGTTACGATTCCTTTATTCTATGTATAGAGTTCAATACTTCGGTTCTTTCCACAATTAGACTTTAGGATTAGGTGGGGCTATTTTGCGTTGTTTATCTGTGATTTTTGAGAAGTAGAACAACTACTTGGTTATATGGGGAAAGCTCAAATCAGGAAGTTCACCTTTCTTCAATCGAACAAAAATGAGCGCCGCGGTGATGGAGTCTTGCAAGGCATCATGCTGTTCATAAATAGGCAGGTCTAGATGACGGCATATGGTCTCTAAGCTTAGGTCGAAGTAGGCGTTCTGGAGGTGCTTTTCGAGCTTTTGTTGGTATAACTGACTGACTTCAATGACTGAGTTGGGTAATGGGAACCCTAAGTGCTTTTTACAAGCGCTGTTTAAGATCTGCTTATCATAGCGAATGTGATAGCCCACTATTGGGCGGTTACCTATAAAGGATAGAAGTTCTTCTATTGCCTGCCCTTCATCCATGCCATCTCCAAGGTCTTGATGGCGAATCTGATGCACCTTAATCGAACTCTCGGTTAGGCTCGAAGGCGCTTTAAGCTTCACATGAAAAGCCTGACTTACTAATACTCGATTGTTTACGACTTTAGTGGCCGCTATGGTGATTATTTCCGCTCGGCTAGGGTCTAGGCTGGTTGTTTCACAGTCGATCGAGACATATTCATCGCCTTGAGGCGTATTGAATAGGTATTTGAACTTGTTATCTTTTAGCTTTTTAAGCCAGTAGTAGCGTAGCAGAAAGTTCATAGCTTAATCCCTTATTTGATAATGGTAGGCTAAAAACTGCTGGAACTTTTTCACCACGTGGAATGCATGGCGAACCAGATCTCTCTCACTGCGATTGAGTTTAGAAAAATAGATGTGATTTTCGGACTGAGTGCTGTTTCCTTGCTCGATGAGTCGTAGCTTAAAGAAGAGCTTGAGTGCGTCGGAAAGGTTATTGACAGTGCTTTGCTCTAAGCGCCCTTGTGCGCCCAATTCTATAATTCTTTCAAAGGTATTGCGTTGGGGGATGCCATTCTCTAAAGAGAGGGTTCGAATACCGTGCACAATTGGGAAAATCCCACCTTTTTTAATATCGATACCTTGTTTCTTATTTTTGACATTGCCAAATAAAGTCAGGGGAACTGCAAACTGTAGGGCAGGGCGAACGAAATCAGATAACAGCAGCATATTACCTTTTAATTTAGTATGTAAATGCTCGATGACAGGCTCAATTAGGCTAGAGTGCCCAGCCACTGGGTGTGCATCGGCAAAAATCGATAGATGCATAACCGATTGTGCGGTAATAGTTTGAGTCCAGCTATCGATATGCGCTATCCATTGGGATTGCGTCTTAACCCACTGCTCATTGTTGACCATTACTTTACCAGGGCAAGGTGGATAACCAAGCGCATCAAGGTGCTGGCTGAAGGTTATCATGCTCTCACTACAATCAGGCCATTGATGGGTGTCAGACAGAACTAGGGCATTGTCTTGGTCGGTTTTAAATACCTGCTCTCCTCGACCTTCAGAACCGAGAACCAATAAACTGCAATAATCTTGATGCTGTTCTGGGATGGTCAATTCAAATGCTTTTTGGATTATTTGCTCATTTACGACAGAAATCAGTTCCATAATAAAGCGAGTTCGGATGCCATTTTCTAACAGGCTTTTTATAAAGGCGTCCTGCCTTTGTGATACCGCAACTAACTCTTGGATGGAGTTAGCGCGAGCGATACTAAGGCTGATAACGTGTGAGTGAGACGAAAAAGCACTCAATATCTGTGTTAGGTCAAGCATGCCAACCGCTTGCTGCCCATTGGTCACCATGAGGCGCTTCATTTTATTGCGTGTCATTGTCAGCATGGCGTTAAACAGAAATGTCCCTTCTTGCGCTTGATAGACAGGGAAGGTCGCAATATCAATAACGCATGTCGTAAGCATTTTTCCTTCAAGTGCGAGGGCGTGCAATAGGTTGGTTCGAGTGACTATGGCATACGGTGGATGCTGGGAATTATTAATAAGGCGCGAGTCCGCGGGGTCTAATTGCACTAACGCGGCATCAAGTTCGAGTTGTTGCATCTTGGCGGTCGCATCTCGTAATGTGGTATTGCTGCCCAGTATTAATGGAGGATGATAAATAGCACTACTAACTCGGGTGAGAATAAATTCTGCGAGGCTTTTTTGTTTTTGAGCTGAGTTTTGGAGCTGTTTTCGCTGTGAAAAATCACCATTAAAGTACTGCTTAAACTCTGGGTTATCTTGGCATAAACAAAGGAATGTTGTTCTAGGGATTAGATAACACAGTACGTCTTCTGTTGCTCTAAATTGATAGGAACAATGATGGGTAAAAAGAGCATCGGGATCAAAAAGATCATCATGTCCAAAATGCGCGATAACCTGTCCATTGTGAACCTGTTCTACAGACCCTTTAATTAATACGTATAGGCTGTCGCTAATCTCACCAGTCTCTAATATAGACTCACCCTTTCTGTAATACGCAATATCCAACGACTCAAGCAAAGCTTGGGTTTGATTGGGGGTTAGCTTATCGAAAGGTGCATGTTGTGTATTAAATTGCTCGGGCATAATCTCGCCTAGACAGGTGACATCTAAGTATACATTTTGCCAAGTTTTACACGGTACTCCAGACGACTTTGGTCTAATACGGAAAAGATGAAATGCAGATTATCCCTTTTTGTTATCGGTACTTGCTTTCATAATGTGTCAGCTTATTTCTTATGTGTGGAATCTATAATGCTAAAACCCTCTCCCTATGCTTGGATATCTCAATACTTTATCGGGTTCTTCTTTGCCTATGGCGTTTATCTACCGTTTTGGGCCCTATGGCTAAAAGACCAGGGTATATCTGCTGGTGATATTGGTATTTTGCTTGGTTTGGCGTTTGCTACTCGTTGTGTGGCTAATCTAGTGATTACACCGCGCATTCATAAGGTTGAGCATTTGATCCCAACGCTAAGAATATTAAGCGTAGCTTCCGCTTTTTTTATTGCATTTCATTTGGTTACAGGCGGTAATTTTTGGTTGTTGGTAGTCGCGACCATACTATTCAATTTGTGTTGTGGGCCTGCCATACCTCTGTCTGATGCTCTTACCAATTACTACTCACGCTTGCGTATGCTCGACTATGGTCGTACACGACTATGGGGGTCGATTGCCTTTATTTTAGGTTCAACGGTGGTCGGTTTTCTGGTTGCGCAGTTCGGTATCCAGATGATTGTGTTTACTGCTTTGTTTGGTGTGTTGCTGTCAATTGCTTTGTCGCTTCGAAGCCCTACGACTTTGCCCGTGACCGCAGAACAAAATAAAGCGGTAAGGCCTAGACTCAGCCTGTTGATGCGTGATAGAGCGGTGATTAAATTTTTGATTCTGGTGGCACTGATTCAGTGTAGTCATGCCGCCTATTATGGTTTTAGTTCTATCTATTGGAAAGACGCAGGGTATTCGGCAGATGTGATTGGGTATCTATGGAGTTTAGGGGTTGCGGCAGAGGTATGTATTTTTGCACTGAGCAACCGACTATTCGGAGGGTGGACATTGCGCTCTCTATTTTTGGTCGCTTCTGTAGGCGTGGTTATTCGCTGGGGATTAACAGCCTCTACAACTCTACTGCCCGCATTGGTGTTTATTCAGATGCTACATGGCGTAACCTTTGCACTGGCGCACATAGCGGCTATTCGTTATATACAAAACTCAGAGCCTAACCGCATGGTTGCACTGCAGGCGTTATATAATGCGATTCCGCTAGGTATTGTTATGGCAGCAATGACAACATTAAGTGGATGGGGCTATGAATATTGGGGAGTAAATATCTTCTGGGGGATGGCATTGATGGGCGTGGTAGCGATGTTTATTAAGTTGAAGGTGCCACAATCAGAGGAAAGCCATTCAGAAGTCGAGCCTACCGCACAAAAATCAACCTAACTCATTGAGTAATAAGCAACTCCTTGTCTAATCTAGTTAAGTTACTTTGTATTAGCCAAGGATTGCTCTATGCCAGGATGGGTTGTCGTTCCTGCATCTCTCGTCTATCTAGGAATTTTGTTTTGGGTCGCTTGGTATGGGGACCGCCGTAGCCGTTGGCTGGCTCGTTTTAGACCCTGGATCTATAGCCTTTCGATTGCGGTTTATTGTACCTCTTGGACCTTTTTCGGTACCGTAGGCCAAGCCAGTGATAACCCTTGGTCTTTTCTTCCGGTTTATCTTGCCCCTATCATCGTTTTTGTCTTTTTTTGGCGTGTGCTAGCCCGCATGATCTTGATTGCGAAGCGGGAGCATATCAACTCCATTGCCGATTTTATTGCGGCGCGTTACGGAAAATCTCAAGGATTAGCCGTCTTTGTTACCCTAATTTCTGTGGTTGGTATCTTGCCATATATCGCCCTCCAGCTGCGAGGGATCATGATGGGCTTAGAACTCATTGCACCAGAGCTATTACCTGTGGAAGGCGATGGAAAGTTCTACCTATCTTGGCTAGTAGTTATTGCTTTAGCTGGTTTTACGGTGTTGTTTGGTACGCGACATATAGATAACACTGAGCACCACCGAGGTATGATGATGGCTATCGCCTTTGAGTCGATAGTGAAGCTGGTGGCTTTCTTAGTCGTTGGCTTGTTTGTCTTGTATAGCATAAGCGGTATGCCTGATATCTCTCTTATATCATCGGCTAAAGATTCCTACGCCTCCCCAAATATAGCCACACTTTTGATACACACTGGGTTAACCATGATGGCGATTTTTTGTTTGCCAAGGCAGTTTCATAGCATAGTGGTTGAAAATGAACAGGCGACAGATTTACATACAGCTCGTCGTGTATTTCCCTTATATCTCGTATTGATGGGGATCTTTGTACTGCCTATTGCTTGGGTTGGAAATGCTTTGTTATCAGGAGTTTCTGCTGATAGCTATGTGATTAGCCTACCTCTTGCGCTGGGAGCAGACTCTGTCGCTTTGTTGGCATTTATTGGGGGGGTATCAGCCGCCAGTGGGATGGTTATAGTATCGACTATCGCCCTTGCAATAATGGTTTCAAATGACCTAGTCATGCCGCTTCTTTTGAGGCGAATGCGTATTTCTTCACATAACTTTAAGCTCTTTTCTGGGCGTCTGTTGGTGGTAAGAAGAGTCCTTATTGTGCTGCTAATTGTTGGTGCATGGTTTTTTTATCGGGCACTAGATAGCATAGGAACACTGTCTGCGATTGGCTTTCTCTCCTTTGCCGCCGTCACGCAATTTGCACCGGCCCTGTTAGGGGGGATGTACTGGCGCCGAGGCAATCGAAATGGGGTATTGGTTGGTTTAACTGTGGGGTTCGTGGTATGGCTTATTACCTTAATGAGCCAAGCTAGTGTTTTGGCAGGGGATGCAACCAGCAACTTTTTATTGAGCTTAATTGCACCTCCTAGATGGTTATCTTCGTTAGATATTGAGGCGTCTGATTGGGGGCTGTTAGTTAGTGTTGCTTTAAACGCACTGTTTTATGTTGTGGTTTCGATGCTAAGTCGCCCTAACGTTAGTGAACGCTTACAATCAGCGGCTTTTGTTGGTTCGCCATCTCCTGAAGCTGACAATATTAGCCTGTACCAGAGTCGAGTCACCGTTGGTGAATTGGAAATGGTAGCGTCTAGGTTTATTGGACGTAAACGGATGAAGTCAGGGTTTGTTCAATACTGGGATCAACAACAGCATGTATTAATGCCAAATCAAAACGCACCCTCTACCTTGATTCGTCATACCGAAAGGCTGTTGGCCGGAGTATTTGGTGCATCTTCAGCTAAGTTAGTGCTTACTTCTGCTCTGCAAGGTAAAAACATGCACCTAGATGAGCTGGCAACCATAGTTGATGAAGCCTCTGAGGTATACGATTTCAGTCGTAGTTTATTGCAAGGAGCTATAGAGCATATTGGGCATGGTATCGCTGTGGTAGATAAACAGCTAAGGCTGGTGGCGTGGAATCAGCGATATTTAGAGTTATTTAGTTTTCCTTCTGGTCTGATTCAGGTGGGCAGACCGATAGAAGATATTATCCGTCACAACGCTGAACAAGGGCTATGTGGTCCGGGTAACCCTGAGATTCATGTGGCTAAGCGATTGAGTCACTTGCGTCGTGGGTCGACCCATACCTCATCCAGACAGCGACCAAATGGACAGGTTATTGAGGTACAAGGGAACCCAATGCCAGGGGGCGGGTTTGCTATGAGCTTTAGCGATATCACTGTTTTTCGTCAAGCAGAACAAGCGTTAAAAGATGCCAATCTGACCCTTGAAGAGCGCGTTCATGAACGAACTCAGGAGCTTGAAGAACTTAACCAACAATTGATGTTAGCGAATCAGCGCTCTGAGATGGAGTCTCAATCTAAGTCGCGATTTCTAGCTGCTGTAAGCCATGATTTAATGCAGCCCCTCAATGCAGCTCGGCTGTTTACCTCCTCTCTGATAGAGGTAGCTCAAGACGCCGAAACCAAGAAAGTGGCGAACCATATCGAGAATGCGATGTATGCGGCAGAGTCTTTGATTAGCGATTTATTGGATATCTCACGCCTAGAATCTGGAAAGCTAGAGTGCAACTCAAAACCATTTGCCATCCAAGAACTGTTTAACAATTTAGATGCCGAGTTCGGAGTGATTGCAGAGGAGCAATCGATCCATTTTTCAACCATAGCCAGTAGCTTGGTTATCGATTCTGACATTAAGTTATTGCGTCGTGTGATCCAAAATTTCTTAACCAATGCCTTTCGTTACAGTCCACAAGGAAGAGTCGTTTTAGGGGTGAGGCGAGTTGGTCACAATGCTCAAATTCAGGTTTGGGATAATGGGGTCGGTGTTGAGCCAAGTAAGCAGCAATTGATTTTTGAGGAGTTTACACGAACCACTCCAATTGGTGCAGATAAAGGACTGGGGTTAGGGCTTGCCATTTCACGGGGTATTTCTCAATTACTCAAGCATCAAATAGACGTGCGCTCATGGACTAATAAAGGCAGTGTATTTTCGATCTCTGTTCCAATTGCAGATAAGCCGCCAGTCACTGTTGCATCACCACATCAATCCCAAGTAGATAGCTCAAGCCTGAAACAATTGAAGGTATTGTGCGTTGATGATGAGCTGGAAATTCTGCTAGCGATGGAAGGCGTATTGCAGCGCTGGGGCTGTGAGGTGCAGTCCGCCAATTGTTTGCTGGATGCGAAGCTAATATTGGCGACAGAGTGGCAACCTGAGGTTGTATTATCAGACTATCGTTTGCAAGAATCAGCAACAGGATTGGATGTGTTACAGATGTGCAAACAAAAGCTAGGTAGTGACTTTTCAGGGGTTATCATTAGTGCAGATAGAGCCCCTGAAATAATTGAGTCAGTAACGGAACAAGGCTTTGAGTTTTTAGCGAAACCGGTTAAGCCGCTTCGATTGAGAGCCCTGTTAAATCGCTATCAAGCCAACATACCAGATTAATCAAGCAGTGTTTTATAGATAACAAATTTAGTCTCAGCCTCTCCAAAATAAAGATTGCTATCAGCCTTGATTGCGACTCGTAGTTTTTTAGTGTCGATATCCTGTGATGGCAATTGGACTGACCAATTCTTTTGAGTGTCATTGGTCGCTGTCATGTCAGTAGGCTTTTGCTCTGATGATGCCGTTGAATCCGCTAAGGCAACTGCAATACCAGTAATAGGGAATTTGGAGGTTAGACTTAAGGTGAGGGTCTTATCTGTTAGTTGTTCAGAGCGAAATTGAACCTTAAATTCGCCATTCTCCATGTCACACAAACCACTGGTATAGCGACAATTTGATTTGCTGATCAGCTTATAGCTTTCACCTTCTTTGGCGGCGTGTGGTTTTTCGCTCAACGCCATATCTACCCCAAAATAGGCTATGCTGGCTAAGATTGGAGTCACTACCATTGCAATAATAAAGTGCTTGTTTTTAAACATATTTACATCCTTGTTTAGATGCTAAATACCATAGCCTAAAACTGTGGTCAGGGTTATTTTTGACCTTTAATATTGTGAGCCTTGTTGAGTATTGGTGCGTGATGAACAGACAAAAAAAACCTCTCATACAGAGAGGTTAATAGTACATCATAGATATGTTTTTCTAATTATAATATCACTGGGAGAGATGAATCGAGGGCTAGGTTATTCAACGGAAATCCCCCCCGATTGCGAGTCATAAAAAATTATTGAATTAGACCGAATAGTCGAGGCAGAGCCAAGCTTAGTTCAGGAATAAAGGTAATCATCATTAGAGTGGCGATGAGTACTGCGCAAAACGGAAGAATCGATTTGATTACATTTTCTATTTTTGCGCCACTTACCGAGCAACTAACGAATAATGCTGTGCCTACTGGCGGCGTTGCGATACCAATACACAAGTTGAAAATCATCATCATTGCAAAGTGAATGGGATGCATTCCTAGGTGCGTCGCTATCGGCATAAAGATAGGAGTGAAGATAAGTACGGCAGGTGTTAAGTCCATAAACATACCTACAACCAATAGGATCAGGTTCATCATGATAAATATGATGATTGGGTTATCAGAAACCGACAACATCCAGTCAGATATCATATTAGGTAAACCGGTAAATGCCATTGCCCACGACATGATGGTTGAAGCACCGATTAGGAACAGCATGATGCCGGTAATCTCAGCAGTCTCAACACAGATGGTACGTAGCGTGCTTATGTTTAGATTTCGGTAACACAAGGCCAGAGCAAACGAGTAGAGGACGGCAATACATGCCCCTTCGGTTGCCGTGAAAATACCACCGATAATACCGCCAATAACAACGATAACTAAACCAAGGCTTGGCAGTGCGCGCAATGTAATGGCGAACTTTTGTTTTGATGTAAGTGCTTCACCTTTGCTGCTGTATCCTTTTTTACGGGCAATCAAATACGCCACTAGCATACAGCTAAGTCCCATTAAAATACCGGGTACATAGCCTGCAATAAATAGTGCTGCAATTGAAGTACCGCCAGAAACAACGGAAAAGACAATTAGTGAATTTGACGGCGGGATAAGCAGGCCCGCAGGGCATGACGCCGCGTTCACTGCAGTTGAGAATGACTTATCATATCCCTCTTTTTCAAGCTCTGGTTCAAGGGTTTTACCAACCGCTGCTGCTGCTGCAACTGCAGATCCTGATACCGAACCAAATAGCATATTTGCCAATACGTTCACATGTGATAACGCACCCGGTAAGCGACCCACTACAATTTTAGCGAAGTCGACTAAGCGTGTTGCAATACCACCACGGTTCATGATGTTTCCGGCCAAAATAAAGAACGGAATAGCAAGTAAGCTAAAGCTATCGATACCTGTTATTAGCTTTTGACCTGCGGTCATAAAGGCAATGTCACCAGGTAAAATGGTATACATGATCGCAAGTGAAGATAAGGCTATCGCAACTGCAATCGGTATACTAAAGCAGATTAAAAATAGGAAAGCCCCTAAAAGGTATAATCCAACTGACATATCCATGTTAGTTACCTTCTTTGTTTGTGAATAATTGAGCGGTATTAATCGCGATATAGGTCAGCATGATAAAGCCAGCAATTGGTAGAACTAAATACACATATGCCATTGGAATTTGCAGTGCAGGTGAGAATTGATGCATGGTGCGGCCAACGAGCAATAAGCCGCCTTTAATCATGGCTAGATAAATAAATATGACGGAAGCGGCATGAATAAGGACTTGGAGAGCATTTTTTAGTTTATCTGGAACAGCATCAATCATTAGTGTGATAGATAAATGACCATTTTTTCCATATAGGTAGCACGCACCAGCCAAACCAAACCAGATCATAGTGTAACGAGCAAATTCATCGGTCCATGAACTTGGATTGTTGAGCACATAGCGACTAAATACTTGCCACGATACGCTTGCGACGAGAGCCAGTAGCGCAACACCACAAAAAGAGAGAATGCATTTATCAAGAATGTTTTTTATTTTGCTTAAGACAGTGAACATAGGTTTCTCAAAGCATAAGAGAGGGAGAGAAATAGCCCTCTAGCTGTAATAGATTGCTAGGGGGCATTTTTTGCTAGCTAGGAGTTACATTTTTTCAATAGCATCGATGTAGTAAGAAAGTTTTGGATCTTTCTTAGCATTGTCGATCATTGGTTTTACTTTTTCGCGGAAAGATGCGGTATCAACCTCAACATATTGCACGCCATTTTTCTTACCAATTGCCATGTTCTTAGCATCGGTATCTGCCCAAATTTGAATCTCTTCTTCCATAGATTCACGAGCAGCTTCTTTGATGATTTTTTGTTCAGCAGGTTTTAGGCCTGACCAAGTTGCTGAGTTAATCATGATGAGGTCTGGAGTCATCATGTGCTGATCCATAGAGTAGTACTTAGCAACTTCTGAGTGCTTCATTTCAATGTGGCTAGAAATGTTGTTTTCAGCAGCATCGATAACGCCTTGCTGAAGAGCAGTATAAACCTCGGTAAATGGTACAGGCGTTGCTTTAGCGCCAAGAAGTTTCATCATCTCCATCATAGTTGGAGAGCCTGGTACGCGAACTTTAAGGCCAGCAAGGTCTGCTGGAGTGTGGATTGGTTTTTTAGCGTAGAAACTGCGAGAACCTGAATCGTATAAGGTCACACCTACAAAGCCTTTATCTTTTGATGACTCAAGTAATTTTTGAGCTGCATCTGAGCGCATGAATTTATGCATGTGGTCAGCATCGCGGAATAGATAAGGGATAGACATTACTTTATAAGTTGGCTCGAAAGATTCAGCTAAAGAACCATTAATTTTAGCCATACTAAGTGCACCAGTAACAACCTGCTCAGCTTGATCTCGCTCTGAACCTAGCATGCCATTAGGGAAGATTTTAACGGTTAAATCACCATGAGATTTTTCTTTAACTTTTTCAGCAAAGATAACCATGCCTTTGTGTGCAGCACTATCGACATTCATAGCGTGGCCAAGGGTTAACATTTTTGCGTTTACAGCAAAGGCCGCCATTACTGATAATGCAGCAAGAGTTAGAGTTGTTTTTTTCATGGAAATTTCCTTGTTAATATAACTAATTCTTAAAAGATACGGTTAGTTAGAGGCATGGAATTAGCTAGGGGGTGTGATTAGCTTTGACTAAATCCAGCCTCAACATTTGCGTATAAAATAATACAAAATAGCTGAATGGTTATGTGATGCTCTTCACGAAGGGGGGCGGGGTGCTCTCTCAATTAAAGAAAGTAACATTCCAATAATGAGTCGATACTATGGTGCGCGATGCATACAGATGTGATCGCTGAGAAAGAAAGGAAATAATTAGTGAGAGCTAAGTCTCGCTGGTTAACATCAGTCGTTGTGTTTGTGGTTTATATTTATTTTGTACAGTGAATTTTTATGGATGAAAACTGAACAAATAGGTATAAAAAAGCCCCCGAAGGGGCTTAATTAGTCGAGGTCAATTTAGTGAGACTGTGCGGAACCTGCACCTACTGGTACACGAACATGCTCCACTAGATCCTTCACTTCTTGTGGTGTTTCTTTAGTTACTTTAGATACTGCGTATGCAACCACAAAGTTGAACACTGCACCAATTGCACCGAAAGCATTAGGTTCAATACCTAAGAACCAATTGCTCCCCCAGCTTTCTAGGTATTTCCAATCTGCAACAAACAGGATGCCTTTGTGTTGGAATACATAGAATAGGGTAATACTAATACCTGCAATCATACCTGCGATTGCCCCTTCTTTATTGATGGTCTTACTAAAGATACCCATCATTAAGGCTGGGAATATTGAGGAGGCGGCTAATCCGAATGCCAAGGCAACGGTACCAGCTGCAAACCCTGGCGGATTGAGCCCAAGATACCCTGCAACCCCAATAGCAACGGCCATTGATATTCGGCTAGCTAATAGCTCTTTCTTCTCTGATATATTTGGATTGATAACCCCTTTTATTAGGTCGTGGGATATGGCCGATGATATTGCTAGCAGTAACCCAGCAGCAGTCGATAGTGCTGCTGCTAACCCACCTGCGGCAACCAATGCAATAACCCAATTTGGTAGTTTGGCAATCTCAGGGTTAGCCAATACCATGATGTCGCGGTCAACTCTTAGTTCATTGGTAGCAGGATCAGAGGTATATTGAATCGCACCATCATTGTTCTTATCTTCAAACCCAAGAAGACCAGTCGTCTCCCAATTTTTAAACCAATCAGGACGTTGGTCATAAACTAGGTTTTGCCCTTGAGCTGGGTTTACGGTTTCCATTAGATTTAGACGAGCCATAGCTGCAACTGCTGGAGCTGTTGTGTATAGAATCGCAATAAATAGCAACGCCCAACCAGCCGATGTCCTTGCATCGCGAACCTTAGGTACGGTAAAGAAACGAATGATGACATGTGGTAGACCCGCGGTACCTATCATTAGAGACATGGTATACACGAACATGTTTAAGGTATCTCCCCGCACCGAAGTGGTATATTCGGTGAACCCGAGCTCTGTGACCACCTGATCGAGCTTATCGAGCAGGTAGACATCTGAGCCGGTCATGGTACTCCCGAGTCCAATCTGAGGCAGGGCATGCCCTGTGAGCTGAAGTGAGATAAATACTGCTGGAATGGTGTAAGCAAGAATCAGGACGCAGTATTGAGCTATCTGAGTGTAGGTGATGCCTTTCATACCACCCATTACGGCGTAGATGAATACGATGCACATACCAATCATAAGGCCAGTAGCGTAGTCCACTTCAAGGAAGCGACCAAATGCAACTCCAACCCCTTTCATTTGCCCGATAACATAGGTAACTGAAGCAATGATCAAACAAATTACGGCAACGACGCGCGCAGTGTTGGAGTAAAAGCGTTCACCTACAAATTCCGGCACTGTAAACTTACCAAATTTGCGCAGATAAGGAGCAAGTAATAGTGCTAGTAATACATAGCCGCCAGTCCAGCCCATTAGGAATACTGAACCACCATACCCCATAAATGCAATTAAGCCTGCCATGGAGATAAAGGATGCAGCAGACATCCAATCTGCTGCGGTAGCCATACCGTTGGCGATTGGGTTGACCCCACCACCTGCGACATAGAATTCTTTGGTTGTTCCAGCCCTAGCCCAAATCGCGATACAAATATAAAGCAAAAAGGTAGCACCCACGACTAGGTAGGTAATAGTCTTAAGATCCATCTCAATATTCCTTATTCATCTACACCGAATTCGCGGTCAATTTGACGCATCTTCCATGCATAGTAGAAAATTATTGCCAAAAAGGTATATATCGAGCCCTGTTGTGCAAACCAGAAACCGAGCTTGTAACCTCCGAGCTGAAATTGATTGAGCACATCGACAAATAAAATGCCGCAACCAAACGATACGACGAACCAAATTACGAGCAATGAAAGCATTAAGCGTACATTTTTGCTCCAGTAGGCTTTGGCTCTTTCTTCGTTTTCGAATGCCATTACCGTCTCCTTACGTTTTGTTAATAAAATGTTTCAGGAATACGATAGCAGTGGCAAGGCAATTCTACAGTTGAACTTTAGTCGTGCAGTATGAAAGGCTATTTTTTAATAAAAACAATTGGTTATATAAAATTGATTTGAGAGTGTGAAGTGGGTGTCGGGGAGTGTTAGCCAAAGGTCTAATACAGTTAACCCCAACCTTTGTAATAAAAAAGAGATCTACGAATTTATTTCAGTCTGTTGCAGCATAATCACAGCTTGAGTGCGGTTGTTTACGCCGAGCTTGCGGAATATAGCGGTCATATGCGCTTTTATCGTTGCCACTGAAACATCTAGTTCATAGGCGATCTGCTTATTCAACAGACCATCGGCAAGCATACCCAATACCTTGTACTGCTGGGGAGTTAAGGACGCAAGTTTATCACCTATATCGTTGTGGGTTGCGCAGTTGTTGCTTGTCCCCTGAGGGAAGAAAGGAACACCATCTAAAACTTGATTTAAGGCTTTAATCAAACTGCGCATGTCACTCGATTTTGGAATAAATCCGAACGCACCGTGTTGCTTAACTTGATTCACCACGCTGCTATCTTCACTGGCAGAGATAACAACGATAGGTAGATCTGGATATTGTCCGCGCAATTGAATAAGACCAGAGAGCCCGTTAGCTCCAGGCATTTTAAGATCAAGCAGCAATAAATCGACGTCTTCTCGGCTCTTTAGCTGAACCATTAATGAGTCTAATGAGTCCGCTTCAAGTAGATTTGCTCCGCTAATAGCCATGTGTACTGATTGAAACAGGGCATTGCGAAACAGAGGATGATCATCTGCAATCAAGATAGTGTAGGAAGCGTCCATATTCCTGTTCTCGTTTTATATTAACGAGTTAAAGTATTAAGCTTTTTAATCAAAGCAACAAGATGCATACGCTAAAACTTAGCCTTGGGTCACTAGAGCGTTAAGTAACGCTCTAAATTACGCAATAATCCCGTTAGTAGAGGCATAGATTAGAGCTTAAATTGTTCGAGATGCTGTATAAAAGGCTGTGCCTTAACAAAACCGGTTAATCGAGCCTTACTAATATGATTACCATCAGCATCCCAGAACTCAATTGTCGGTAGCCCTAACACCCGCATTTGCTCAAGTAGCTTTATATCTTGAGGTTGGTTTTTAGTCACATCGGCCTGCAGCAATATAAAGCCTTGCAGGCGTGGCTCAACCTGTGAGTCATGAAAGGTATATTTCTCAAACTCTTTGCATGCCACACACCAGTCAGCATAGAAATCAAGCATGACGGGTTTACCTTGTTGTTTGGCTAGCGCCAACTCTCGTTCTAGGTCTTGTGTCGTACTTATACGCTTGAATTCAATCAAACTTGACTGATCAGTTGAGGTGAGTTTCTGCCCTGATATTAGGCTCCATAGTGGGTGCACTGAACCAACCAAGCCCAAGATAGCTATGATTGCTAGGATGCTTTGCTTCCAATGTCCAAATGGCAGTTGATTCTTGGCGTGATATATCCATGCAAAGAAAGCAATTCCAAGTAACGACCAAAGTACCTGCATATAACTTGGGTCTAGGATGCGCTCGATAAAAAATAGGGGGGCTGCGAGTAAGACAAAACCAAACAAGGTCTTGACCTTATCCATCCACACTCCAGATTTTGGCAATAATTTGTTGCCAAATACCGCTACAAGAATAAGCGGGATTCCCATACCTAAAGCGAGGGCATAAAGAGTTATAGCTCCAGTAGTCAGGTCACCGCTTTGGGCTACATATAATAGGGCTCCAGAAAGTGGTGCAGTGGTGCAAGGAGAGCATACTAAACCTGAGATAGCGCCCATAATAAATACGCCAAACCACTGCCCTCCTTTTTGCTGATTACTCAGCTCATTGAGCTTGGTTTGCATACGACTTGGTAGCTGTAGGTTATAAACACCGAACATGGATAGCGCAAGAGCGACAAACATGATGCTGATAGATATCAAGACTGCAGGGTGCTGAAGAGCTGCCTGAAACTGCATACCCGCTGATGCTACTACTAATCCCAGTAGCGTATAAGTGAGCGCCATCCCTTGGACGTAGACTAGAGAGAGACTCAATGCTCGGGTATGTGACTGCTTACCACCACCAAGTACAATACTGGTCAGGATCGGGTACATAGGTAGTACACACGGAGTAAATGCGAGCCCAATACCGAGCAATAAAAATAACAATGGAGTTGTCCATTGAGACTGCTCTAGTAGAGAGGTTAGATTTGTCTGCTGAGGAGCATCAGTGCTTGCTGATGGCGCGCTATCACCAAAGCTAGCAGGATTTAGGTCGATGACTTTGGTCTCTGGAGGATAGCAGAATCCAGCTTTAGCGCAGCCTTGGTATTGGACAATGAGTTTGGCTGCGCCACTTTGGGAGTGTAGCGGAATCGATATTGAAATAGGCGAAGTGTAGATATTCACTTCTCCAAAGAATTCATCTTGATAAGGAATACCATTAGGCATATTGATATCGCCTATCTCACCGCCCTCTATTTGTACTGAAAGGCGGTCTTGGTAAAGGTAATATCCCTCTTTTATCTGCCAGTTTAGATTGACCACATTGCCTTGCTGAAGATAATCAAAAGGGAAGGCTTGGTCTACCTTCACAAAGGTAGGTTCAGTAAATGAAGGCTGTACAACGCTACTTGAAAATGAAGGTTGTGGGGCGCTATCAAAGGCCGCCAAAGCATTTGATGACAATAGAATGAGTAGCAGAGAAATAAAAGCTGAGCGCATAATGTCCGTAAACGTTAGAGGGTGCTTATTAATAGACCTGATAGTAACCAATTAAGTTTCTTAATAATACGATATAGCAGTAAATTGGAGCTATAAAAGGGATGCATTGCGCATCCCTAGAATATTTTAGTTAAAGAACTAAGCCTCCGACTAAGAAGCCAAGAGCAACAGAGGAGCTGATTGTCGCTACACCAGGCAAGAAGAATGGGTGGTTAAATACATACTTACCAATGCGAGTTGAACCAGTGTCATCCATTTCAACTGCGGCTAAAAGTGTAGGGTATGTTGGAAGAACGAATAACGCACTAACGGCTGCAAATGATGCAACCGCGGTTAACGGAGCCACACCAATAGCAAGGGCAGCAGGCATTAGCGCGACGGTAGTTGCACCTTGTGAATAGAGCAGCATCGATGCAAAAAAGAGCACTAGAGCTAGCATCCATGGAGATTCAGCAAGTAATGCTCCTGCGACTTCTTTGATGTCATTAACATGGGCATTAACAAAGGTAGAACCAAGCCAAGCAACGCCGAGCACACATACACAGGCCGTCATTCCTGAACGGAAAGTGGCCGCTGAAGGTATCAGTGCTGCATCTATTTTAGTGGTCAGTACAATAACCGCAGCCGCACCTAGCATAACCGTCATAATCGCTTCATTACGACCTAGAGTCGGGTTTTCAATCAGGCCGATTGAACCAGAAATAGCCGCTGCATATATGACTACAAATGCGATAGCAGCTAAGAAAATGAAAGTAGCTCGCTTCGCTGTCGGTAATATTTCACGTTTTTTATGCGTATTTAGCTTAACCAGACCTTGTTCTAAACGCTCCTGATAGACAGGGTCATCCTTGAGTGGACAACCGATGAAATTAGCCACGAAGGCTCCAATCATACAAGCGATAAAAGTTGTTGGAATGCAGATTGCCAGTAGGGTTAAATAAGACACCCCTACTGGCTCTAGCATAGTTGCAAAGGCAACTACTGCTGCTGAAATAGGGGATGCAGTGATGGCAATTTGTGATGCAACAACGGCAATTGATAATGGGCGCGATGGACGAATGCCTTGGCCTTTAGCGACCTCAGCAATAACAGGAAGAGTAGAAAATGCGGTGTGTCCAGTGCCAGCCATTAGCGTCATAAAAAAGGTGACGATTGGCGCGTAAAAGGTGATGCGTTGTGGGTTTTTACGTAAAAAGTTTTCTGCAATTTCTACCAACCAGTCCATTCCGCCAGCGACTTGCATTGCCGCAATTGCCGTGATCACAGACATGATGATCAAAATAACATCAACCGGTACATAGCTTTGGCTCGTCGGGACGCCAAGTACCAGTGATAGGGCAATAACACCTAATCCCCCGGCTAAACCTATACCAATCCCACCAATTCTTGCACCCAAATAAATGAATACTAGAACGGTAAGTAACTCTATTATTACCATGGTTAATTCCTCTGTATTATAAATATAAAAAATGGGTTGTTACGAGGAACAACCCAAAGTGAAAATTATTAATTTGATAAGCCTTAGCTGAAGCGTTTTGCTCTGTATTGAGGCTTCATTAGGTTTTCAACCGAGAAGATTTCATCTAACTCCGCATCGGTAAGAAGGCCGCGTTCAAGTACCACTTCTCTGACGTTTTTACCTGTTTCGGCACATATCTTGCCAACAATATCGCCTTCATGGTGACCGATAATTGGATTGAGGTAGGTGACAATGCCGATGGAGTTAAATACGTGGCTTTCGCAAACTTCTTTGTTGACGGTAATGCCATCTACACACTTATCGCGGAGGTTTACACAAGCGTTGGTTAGAATGTCGAGGGATTCGAACATACTTTGTGCAATGACGGGTTCCATTACGTTTAGCTGAAGCTGTCCACCTTCGGCAGCAAATGAGATCGTGTTGTCGTTACCTAGAACCTTAAAGCACACTTGGTTCACAACCTCTGGGACTACAGGGTTTACCTTAGCAGGCATAATAGATGAGCCAGCTTGCAGTTCAGGAAGGTTCAGCTCATTTAGGCCAGATCTTGGTCCTGAAGATAGAATGCGTAAATCATTACAGATCTTAGATAGTTTAATTGCTAGGCGTTTTAGAGCGCCGTGCGTCATTACATAGGCACCGCAATCAGAGGTCGCTTCAATTAGGTCTTCTGCCGCAACGCATGGTAGGCCTGTTACATCTGACAGTGCTTTAACAGCAAGCTCTTGATAACCATCTGCTGCGTTTAAGCCAGTGCCGATAGCGGTTGCACCAATATTAACTTCAAGCAGTAGTTTTGCTGTGTATTCAAGGTTGCGGATTTCTTCCGCTAAGGTAATAGACCAGCCTCTAAACTCTTGCCCTACTGTCATAGGTACGGCATCTTGTAGCTGGGTGCGGCCCATTTTTAGAATGCTTTCAAATTGTTTGCTCTTGGCTTCAAAAGCGCCTTTGAGGTACTCAATAGATGAGATTAGCTTGCTTACGCTGTTATATACGGCGATACGAAAGCCTGTTGGGTATGCGCAGTTGGTTGATTGGCTCTTATTTACATGGTCATTAGGATTGATAATGTGATAATCACCTTTCTCTTTACCCATCATTTCTAGGGCAAGATTGGCAATAACCTCATTTGCATTCATGTTTACCGAAGTGCCCGCGCCCCCTTGAAAAACATCAGATGGGAACTGGTCCATGCATTTGCCAGTTTCAAGGATGACATCGCATGCATCAATAATGTACTGAGCGACATCAGGTTCAATCACTCCGAGTTTATTGTTGGCAATCGCGGCTGCTTTTTTGGTCATTACCATGCCACGTACAAATTCAGGTACGTCGGAGATAGTTGCATTGGAAATATTGAAGTTTTCGACTGCGCGTAAGGTATGGATGCCATAGTAAGCATCAACAGGAACGTGGCGCACGCCTAATAGATCTTCTTCGATTCGAGTGGCTGACTGTAGTGTTGTCGTCATAGCATGGACCTTCAATTCAGGGTATTAAAATTAGCGAAGGGGCGACTATAAGTGAGATTTAGTGCCCTGCCATTTACTACCAATTCTGTTTAGTAGAGTCCATTCAGCAGATTATACTTGGCTTTAAAATCAAGCTAGATTTTGTTGTTAGTGATAATACGGTATCTGACTTTAAAGAATAGTAGCTTGATCACCCTTTTAAGTACTAGCCTAGGTGACTTGCTCGTTTTTTTGTTTGGGTCTCATTTTATGCATTATTTCGGATGAATTAACTGTTATTTGTTTACAATTAAAATTGAGTCCTGATGCTATCTGGGCGTAGACTAGAGCCCTAAGTATAAGGAGGGAAAGTGTTTCCTATATTATTATTACTATTTGTTTTGGTTCCGATTGTTGAGATAAGCCTGTTTATTCAAGTCGGTGGTTTTTTAGGAATGTGGCCGACAATTATGTTGGTACTTCTGACTGCAGTAGTGGGTGCTTCATTAGTTCGTAGCCAAGGCATTGCGACTTTATTGTCTGTTCAATCACGGATGCAGCAAGGTGAAATCCCTGCACAGCAGATCTTAGAAGGCGTGATGTTGGCTGTAGCAGGGGTATTGTTACTCACCCCTGGATTTATGACTGATACCCTAGGTATGTTAGTACTGCTGCCTAAGCCGAGATCAATTATTGCTCGCCAATTAATGGCTCGGGTTAAGGTGAATACTATGCATGGAAATATGCACAGTGGGTTTCATAGTAACTTTGAGCAGCATAAACCACAAGATGGTGATGTGTTTGAAGGGGAGTATGAAAGTAAAGATGATAAAGACAAAAATCGTCTAAACTAGATAGTAAAAAAGCGCCGTAGAGGCGCTTTTTTTTATTGAGGGTCATTTTTAAATTGAGCCTTATAAGGCTCCCTCAAATCCCATTTGACGCCATGCCTCGTAAGCAATAATCGCCACTGCATTTGAGAGGTTTAGAGAGCGGCTGTTTTCCACCATTGGAATACGAATTCGTTGCTCCATTGGTAGGGCTTCAATTAGAGGTGCAGGTAACCCACGGGTCTCAGGACCAAACAGTAAAACATCACCTTGGGAAAATTCGGCATCTACGTGATGACCTTGAGTTTTTGTTGTACAGGCAAAGATACGATAAGGGCCGTCACGCTGTTCTAGGTATTCAATAAACGCTTGGTAGTCTTGGTGACGTTTAACACGAGCTAGGTCATGATAATCAAGACCGGCGCGGCGCACCTTCTTCTCTTCAAGATCAAAGCCAAGTGGCTCGATTAAATGTAAATTGGCACCGCAATTGGCGCACAATCGAATAATGTTACCGGTATTTGGGGCAATCTCCGGCTCATACAACGCAATATCAAACATTCTGTAGCTTCGTTATTCCTGAATTTTTCTCAGTATATACCTATTTTAAAATCCTAGTTAGCCTTTGAGTGGTAAGGTTAGATGCATGTGCAGTCCGCCCAAATCTTGGCTTGGGGATGCCTTAATGGTGCCATTATGTTGCAACACTGCATTTTCGGTGATTGCTAGCCCTAGACCAGTACCTCCGCTATCTCTATCTCTTGCGTTCGAAACGCGATAAAAGGGACGGAATATGCTTTCAAGCTCTTCATCTGCAACACCGGGACCATCATCCTCAACATCGAGTTGCAGTAGTTGTCCAATGACAGAAAACCTTACTCTGATGTGCTTGTCACCATATCGAATCGCATTGCGAACAATGTTTTCGACGGCACTGGTGAGTAATTTAAAGTTACCTAATATCTGATGTTCAGGGATTGCTGTGAGCTCTAGCGTCATGCCTGATTGTTCTGCCTCAAATTGAGCATCGAGTAGGATCTCCTTCCATAGCTCAGGCAGGCTAAATAGGCTGCGATTGTGCTGGCTATCAATTTGCATTCGCGACAAATCGAGTAGGTCACGGATCATCTGTTCCAGTCTATCTGCTTCTGTCTCGATACGCTGTAGCTCTTTGGAGTCTCCTTGCTTGCGGGTAGCAAGTGCATTAGCCATTCGTAAACGAGTCAGTGGTGAGCGCAATTCATGAGATATATCCGACAGCATTTTCTGTTGTCCCGAAACCATATGATTTACCGACAATACCATTTGATTGAAGCTGGTTCCGGCTTGTTTAAATTCAGAGGTGCCTTTTTCAAGTAGTGGATCAACCTCGAACTCACCATGCGCGACTCGTTTGGCTGCTTGCTCTAATCG
Source organism: Vibrio gallicus (assembly GCF_024346875.1). Lineage (NCBI taxonomy): Bacteria > Pseudomonadati > Pseudomonadota > Gammaproteobacteria > Vibrionales > Vibrionaceae > Vibrio > Vibrio gallicus. The sequence goes on along the minus strand of NZ_AP024871.1, from coordinate 2,303,137 downwards.
GCGGGCTGGCTGGCTGAGAGTCCATGCACACCACAATAGTAAAGGGGTGCTAACTAGCATTACCACCAGCAGAAGCGTAAACGGTGCATCAAGGATTCGATATAGTAAGGGTGGGGGTGGCTTGTGGTTAAAGCCCGCATACATAGAGAAATGGGTTTGGTGGACTAGAATAGGAAAGGGCCCGGCAACCATAAAGTGTTCAAACTGTCGTTGACTTGGTTGTGTCGCTCCGGTTAATTCTGACGCCATTGCCTGTAGAGCACGGCGCTTAAAACCTCTTTCTGGGCTAAGAAGGTTGCCATCATTGTCGGCGAGGTATAAACGAAAGTCCTTGTTCCCAAATCGCTTTTTATTTAGGTGCTTGAGACGCTTAGGGATGTCGTCATTTTGGTTTAGGTCTTTTTCTACCTTCTTGATTAACTGGGTTATTTTTACCACTGAGTCTTTTTTTACAGAGTGAGACTTGCGAGGATCAAGTTTTTGAATTCCGATCACAGCGATCAATACCATCAGCACAGTGATCCAAAATATTGCAAAGATCCTGCCGTATAAGCTAGAAATCTTGGGCAGATTCATGATCTGTCCTCAACAAATAAATAGCCTTTACCACGTACGGTTTTGATTCTAGGTTTACCATCAGGGCGTGGTGGAAGTTTTTTCCTTAGATTTGACACGTGCATATCGATGGCTCGATCAAATGGAGATAAACGCTTTCCTAGCACCTCTAAGCTCAATGCTTCTTTGGTTATAACTGTGCCTGTGGATTTTAAAAAGTATTCAAGCAAGGAGAACTCGGTACTGGTCAGGTCAATTAACTTATCCTGGCAGTAAGCCTCTTGTGCACCACTGTTGATGACTAGATCTTGATGTTGGGCGGTAGTTGTTTGTGTTGGGATATGCTGGGTACGACGCAAGATAGCTCGTATACGTGCAAGTAACTCTCTATCTGAAAAGGGCTTAGGAAGAAAATCATCCGCTCCAAGTTCAAGGCCAATAACTCTATCTATCTCATCACCTTTAGCGGTTAAGAATAGCACCGGAGTCTGCCATTGTTCTCTGAGTTTTTTTAGCATCTCCATGCCATTCATTTTTGGCATCATGATATCAAGTAGAATTAAGTCGATGTCCTCTGTAATAGCCTCTAATCCTTCGAATCCATTATGGGCTTGTGAGACGGTAAATCCCTCAAAGGTTAAGATATCTTCTAAAAGGGCGGTTAATTCAATATCGTCATCAACTAATAGGATATGTGGCATAGGTTCTATCTCTAAATACTACGGATAAGGTAATTCTACGTGTTAGTAATAGGCTATCGGATGAGATTTACCTATCTTTACGTTTCACAGACCGCGCTTTACATGGCTACTATTATTCTAAAGCTAATGGATGGCGTGAGGGAGCAAAGAGCGTGTTTCTGAGATCTATAAACACTTTTCTTGGCTTTAATCCTAAATGGTAATGCGCTGTTATGTTGAAAATAAAGATTCAGATAAGGGTAAAATTATGACTATCTCTAAAAAATGGTTGGTTACAGCATTGGTTCTTCCACTGGCTTTTGGCGCAACGAATGTCATGGCTAAGGGCGGAGAAAAAGGTAATAAGGGTGGACACGGTTGCGATGTTGAGATGTCGAAACAAGCTTTCAAGAAGCTTGATCTTACCGATGCCCAAAAAGCCGAGCTTAAGACTATTCGTCAAGATGAGAAGGCATCTAAAATGAACAATGGCTCACAAAAGCGTGAGCAGATGCAGGCATACCGTCAAAAGGAGCGCGATTTGGTGCTAGCGGCTGACTTCAATGAGCAGCAGGCACAAAGTTTAGCTCAAGAAATGGTGGCACAACGTACCGAGCGTCAGGTTGAAAAACTGCGTACTCAGCATCGAATGATGAGCGTGCTTACCGCTGAGCAAAAGCAAAAGCTAACTGAGATGCAAGATAAGCGCATGCAAAAGTGTCAGCAAAAAATGCAAAAGAAAATGGAAAAAAAACAAGCTAACAACGGCTAGCCTTAAGCTTAATAATTATACTTTGTTATAGCACTATCGACTTAGTCGGTAGTGCTGTTTTGTTTTTTAGTTTGGGGATCCGTCCGATAAGGCACGCAGCTGCGTTTTTGTTCAGGAGTAAGCCCCATAGAAACACACCATTTGTCATAGCGTTTAATTAGTTTGCGTAGCCAATTCATCATATCAGGTTTCTCATTTACTGTAGCTTCAAGCCACTTAGGTATATAATCTCATGGAAATTAAGTCTGAAAAGAGCAACAGTTCCAGTAACCATGAAGCCAGAATATAAAAAATTAGTCACCACTGCTGCATGGGCGGCGACTATAGTTGCGAGTTTACTGCTTGTAGTCAAAATCATGGCGTGGTGGAAGACCGGCTCTGTGAGCTTGCTTGCATCTTTGATCGATTCTTTATTAGATATTGCAGCATCAACTGTGAACCTGTTGGTTTTGAGATACGCTTTGCAACCAGCAGACAGTGAACATACGTTTGGGCACGGGAAGGCCGAATCACTAGCCGCTCTCGCGCAAGCTATGTTTATTTCAGGCTCCGCCTTCTTCTTAATACTAAATGGTGTAGATCGCTTCTTTCGGCCAGAAGCCTTAAAGCAACCAGAGATGGGGATCTACGTCAGTTTATTTGCGATAGCCGTGACCTTTGTCTTGGTGCAGTTTCAAAAGTATGTAGTCGCGAAAACAGGTAGTCAGGCTATTGCCGCCGACTCGCTGCACTACCAAAGTGATCTGTATATGAATATGGCTATTTTATTAGCGATAGGACTGAGTATGTATGGTTTAGGCCAAGCCGATGCCGTATTTGCGATAGGCATAGGGGTTTTTATTCTAGTTAGTGCTTTTAAGATGGTTCATACCGCGATTCAGACACTACTAGATAGGCAACTGCCTGAAGAGGAACTACAACAGATTCGGGAAGCAGTGAATGCTGTAGAGGGTGTAGAGGGTGTAGAGGGTATGCATCAATTGAGAACCAGAATGTCTGGACCAACTCGCTTTATACAGCTTCATCTTGAGTTAGATGATCATCTACCTTTAATTGAGGCGCATAGAATCGCAGACATGGTAGAAGATAAACTCGAGGAGTGCTTTCCTGGTAGTGATGTATTTGTACATCAAGACCCAGCGTCATTGCTAAATGATAAAGAGCTACATCAGAAGCAACAACCGTGGTAGCTTTGCTAGTTATAACTATTTTACAGTTGAATTAAACTCAGAATTTAGTCTGATTTTAATATCAATTTAAGAAACAAATGGTATGTATTATTCTTACCAAATTGAATTTTTAGCTGTTGTGAATAAACGATCTATAGGGGAATCGCACCACAGCTATTGAACTTTTGCCATTTTGGCGTTTTAAAATTTCTAATAAATCTATCCCAGAACAGAGGGCTAACATGATTAAAAAAATCGGTGTATTAACTAGTGGGGGAGATGCTCCCGGAATGAACGCTGCAGTACGAGGCGTTGTTCGCACTGCTCTAAGTAAAGGCTTAGAGGTATATGGTGTACATGATGGTTATTTAGGTCTGTATGAAGACCGTATTGAAAAGCTGGGACGTTCAAGTGTTTCAGATGTGATCAATAAAGGTGGTACTTTCTTAGGTTCAGCGAGATTTCCTGAATTTAAAGATGAGGCAGTACGTCAGAAAGCCATTGAGAACTTGAATAAGCACGGCATTGAAGCGCTAGTGGTTATTGGTGGTGATGGCTCATATATGGGTGCTAAGAAACTGACTGAAATGGGCTACCCATGTATCGGTTTACCGGGCACTATCGATAACGATATCGCAGGTACCGATTATACCATCGGCTATCTAACTGCATTAAACACAGTAATTGATGCTATTGACCGCTTACGCGATACATCTTCATCTCACCAGCGTATCTCTATCGTTGAAATTATGGGGCGTCACTGTGGTGATCTTGCTCTAATGTCTGCGATTGCTGGCGGTTGTGAATACATCATTACTCCTGAGCGTAGTTGGAGTAAAGAAGACCTTATTCAAGCGATTGAAGAAGGGATAGAGAAAGGCAAGAAGCATGCAATCATTGCCCTAACTGAGCTTATGTTTGACGCGAATGAACTAGCGAAAGACATCGAGACAGCCACAGGCCGCGAGACTCGCGCTACTGTACTGGGTCATATCCAGCGTGGTGGTCGTCCAACTGCTTTTGACCGAGTATTGGCATCACGCATGGGCAACTATGCGGTACATCTGCTTATGGAAGGTCATGGTGGTCGTTGTGTTGGTATTCAAAAAGAAGAACTAGTACACCACGATATTATTGATGCTATTGAAAATATGCGTCGTCCAGTACGTGATGACCTATACCTAGTTGCAGACGAGCTATTCTAGTTTTTAGCTCATAATTTGTCGCTATCAGACCGTCACTTTTGTGGCGGTTTTTTTATGGGTATAAAAAAGGTCAGCAAAGTGCTGACCTAAAAAAAATTATTGCTCACATAAATAGGCTTAGTGATTAAGCCTTTGCTTGTGCTGCTGCTTTTGCGATTGCTGCAAAGCTTTTCGCGTCAAGAGCTGCGCCACCTACAAGTGCACCATCGATATCTGGTTGTGCAAAGTAAGAAGCTGCATTTTCTGGTTTAACAGAACCACCGTATTGGATGATTAGTTGCTCAGCGATTGCTTGACTTTTCTCTGCAATAAGTGCGCGGATAGAAGCATGAATGCGCTGTGCATCATCAGCTGTTGCTGCTTTGCCAGTACCGATTGCCCAGATAGGTTCGTATGCAACGATAGCGCCTTCAAGTGCTTCAATGCCTAGCGCATCGATTACAGCATTTACTTGGCTAGCAATTACCGCTTCAGTTTCACCAGCTTCGTTTTGAGCATCAGTTTCACCGATACAGAAAACAGGTGTTAGGTCGTTCTCTTTTAGGAAACCAAATTTCTTAGCAATAAATTCGTTAGATTCGTTGTGATATTCACGACGCTCAGAGTGACCAATAATGATGTGAGTTGCACCAAAATCTTTCAGCATTGCTGGAGACATATCACCAGTGAATGCACCTTGGTTATTAATGTCAGTGTTTTGAGCACCTAGAATGATTGCACTACCTTCGTTAGTTAGTGTGCGCTCAGCAAGGTCAATATAAAGTGCTGGTGGAGCAACGGCTACGTCAACGCCTGTTACACCTTCTAGTTCAGCATTAAGACCTGTTAGCAAATCAACAACCATCTCTTTGCTACCGTTTAATTTCCAGTTACCCATAACTACAGGACGACGCATAAAATACTCCCTTCTTAAATTAGTAAAAAATATACGATTTGAATGAAAAAATATAACAGAAACAGAGTATAAACCATGACTTTAATCATGTCGCACAAGCTTAATCTAAAAGCGTAGGACTTGAGTGATCTCGTAGGCAAATTCTTTGGCTGTATATCTCAATATGTAGTGCCTAGTGTATGGTAGAAGAGTGTATACCAAAGTGCCCTTAAACAATATGTTGAGGTTACTTTTGTATACAAAAGGAGATCGTATGCCGAATTTGGTAATGGAATACACACAACCAATAGAAGATAGGCTGAATGTGCAAGGCTTGTTGCAGGACATTCATCAAGTCATGTTAGATAGTGGATTATTTGATGCAGCTTCTATTAAATCAAGAGCTTTACGCTGTCATACCTGGCTCGTTGGAGAGCAAGAAGATGATGCAAACTTTATTCATGTCACTGTTGAGTTATTGAGCGGTCGAACTGAAGAGCAAAAACGCGCCTTATCGCGAGAGCTGATTCAGGTATTGACGCGAAGCTCTGATTGGGTTGAAAGCTTGACGGTTAACGTGCGAGATATGAATCGTGACTGCTTTCAAAAGGTCAGTAATATCTAGATGGTTGAGGGACACCTTTCATATAACCAATCGGTAATATCTCACTGTGTCTAAATTTTATTTGAGGGAAAAATGAATCTTACTCAATTACTGTTTTCTTTCCATGGTCGAGTTGGCCGCAAGCAGTTTTGGATATGGAACCTGTGTTATTACTTTGGGCTAGCACTATTTGGTGGCTTACTTGCAAAGGCTTCTCCAGGAGTTGCCATGTCTGTGATGCCTATTTTACTTGTGGTTTTGCTGATTCCCGATTTAGCTATCACGGCGAAGCGTTGGCATGATCGGAATAAAAGCACTTGGATGCTGGTGCTCAACATCCCGCTCATTATAGGAAGGGCGCTAGTACCTGCCGGAGAGCAAGTAGTTATGACTGATAGTATGCTGGCGCCAATACTCTCGTTTATTGCACTTGCCTGCGGGGCTTGGATCTTCATTGAGTGCGGTTTGTTAAAAGGCAGCGATGGTGAGAATCGCTTTGGTAAGCCGTTTATGTCTTAGTGAAGCCCCTGCTTATGGTTTAACTAAAAAGAGGGTTTCTTATAGCAATATAGAAACCCTCTTTTTATATAATGTAACTTACTTAAATAAGGTGATGAAGTACGTCTTTATCTTTACGATCCAAATAGTGGATTGATTTGATGCGGCGAATAGTTCGACACTTACCACGGATTAGCAGGGTTTCAGTGGTCGCTATATTACCCTGACGCGTAATGCCTTCAAGTAAATCGCCTTTAGTTATCCCAGTCGCAGAGAATACGATATTGTCGCTTTGAGCCATATCGGACATGCTCAGAACTCGGTTTGCTTCAACACCCATCTCTTGGCAGCGAGAAAGCTCTAGCTCACCATGAGTACGGTTTTCAGGGGTATCGCCTTTTACTTCATGACGAGGCAGTAGACGACCATGCATATCGCCATCGAGAGCGCGGATAACTGCTGCTGATACCACACCTTCAGGAGCCCCGCCGATGCAGTACATGGCGTCAACTTCGCTGTCAGGCATACAGGTTAGAATAGAAGCGGCAACATCACCGTCTGGCACGGCAAATACTCGAACACCCATGGCTTGCATCTCTGCAATAACTTGGTCATGGCGAGGTTTAGCTAGGGTTGTGACAGTTAATTGATCGAGGCTTTTACCAAGCGCCTTTGCAATATTCTTTAGGTTCTCTTCAAGAGGCTTGTTGAGGTCGATATGTCCTTTGGCGCCAGGGCCTACAACCAATTTCTCCATATACATATCTGGAGCTTTTAAGAAGCTACCTTTTTCACCTGCGGCAAGAACGGCCAGAGCATTAGATTGACCCATAGCTGTCATTCGAGTGCCTTCAATAGGGTCAACAGCAATATCTACAGCATCACCACCTAAGCCAACATTTTCGCCAATATATAGCATTGGAGCATCATCTATCTCACCTTCACCAATGACGATCTCACCAGCAATATCTGTTTTATTGAGCAAGCAGCGCATAACTTCTACAGCGGCGCCATCAGCGGCATTTTTATCCCCACGGCCAAGCCATTTATAACCGGCTAGGGCTGCCCCTTCTGTTACACGAGAAAATGCCATCGCTAAATCGCGTTTCATATCTACTCCAATGTGGTTAAGGTTAAATTCTATTCGGCGCGATTTTAGCATAGAGAGAAGAAAACGTTTGCGTTGTTGGGGTGAATTTGAGTTCACTAGCAGTGTTTTTAGAATTTGTAGAGCTTTACGGTGTTGTTTGACTTCGTGGATGTCAAAATATGATTAAGATCGCTGTTTTTTTATTCACTTGAACTGAAAATAGAGTTTTAGGTGTGTTTATATACATGGCTGTGAGTAGAATGGAGCGTAAGTTAGATCTAAAACCAAGTAGATAGTATTTTACTCAAGGGTAGATTGGGCTTGGTTATTAAACGATTAAGGAACTAGGTAGGTCATGATGTCTTTAGAAGTATTGGAAAAACTAGAAGCAAAAGTACAGACAGCAGTCGACACAATTACTTTGCTTCAAATGGAAGTTGATGAGCTAAAAGAGCAAAAGCAACAACTAGCAAATGAAGCTGAGCAGCTACGCAATGAGAAAGTGCAATCAGAAGAGCGTGCTCGTCAGGTTCAATCTGAGCACGATCAATGGCAAGAGCGCATTCGCAACATGCTAGGTAAAATGGAAGAAGTGGAATAAACCACAGAATTCTAAAAAAGAGCCGACTATGAAAAGTAGTCGGCTCTTTTTTTATTTCTTCAACCAGCGTTGTGGGTTCTGAGTACGGCTGTTACGCCTTAGCTCAAAGTAAACAGACGCGCGATTTTGACCACCAGTGTCGCCGGCAAGAGCTATGGTTTCTCCTGCGGTAACTTTGTCGCCTTCTTTTTTGGTGAGAACTTGGTTATAGCCATATAAGGTCATATCGCCTTTGCCGTGGTCTATGAGCATAACTAAACCATAACCGCGCAGATAATCAGCAAATACGACTTTGCCCGGATAAACTGCTTTTACTGGTTGTTCATAGTTGGCATTAATAACAATACCTTTCCAGTCTACTTGGCCACTTTGAGTTGAACCATACCGATGCAGAACGCGACCCTTAATTGGCCATGGAAGCTTGCCTCGCTGTTTCGCTAGACCATCCATAGGTACGGAGTTTCGTTTGGCGGCTTTGGCAATTTCTGCTTTTAGACGAGCTTCATTTCGCTTTAACTCATTGAGGTGTGCAGTATCGCCTTTAATGTTGCGTCGAAACTTAGCCACAGTGCCTTTGCGGCTTGATTGTGATTTCTTCAACTTAGCTAGCTGATTTGACTGCTCATTGAGTAGTCCTTTAATTTGCTGTTGCTCAGCAAGCAGTTGTTGGTTTTTCTGTTGAAGTGCTTCGTTTGTCTGCTTAAGCCTTTCAATTGCTTCGGTGCGTTTAATAGCAAGATGTTGATAGTATTGACTCATTCTATCTTTTTCTTGGGCGCTATCTTGGCTTAAAAAGTTATCTAACTTAGCATTGGATTGCATCATGTAATACGCCTTGACCAATTTCTTAAGGTCTTGCGTTTGTTGCTTAGTTTGTCTGACTAGATCGTCGTATTCAGCTTGGAATTTACGAGCATTGCTTTGTGAATACTTTAATGTTGACTGAGTTTGTTTCAGTTTCTTAGTGGCATTTGCTATCGCAAGCTCGTCTGTTTTGAGTTGCTTTTGCAGTTTATCTAGATCTTTTTGTTGTTGAACTAGATTCTTTTGTTGGCGAGTAATTTCACCTGTGACTCCCTTTAGATCTGCGGTGTTTGCTAAGGGCGCAGTACTATAGAGTAGTGAGGTGGCTAGTAACAACAAAACGCCAGTGCTTTTGACACTGACGTTTGACTTATATTTACGCGTAGGTTTTGGAGTCATCCTAAATCTTGCACTTTGCTGATGTCGCTACGCAATGGCGTAGCGACTGATTGAGTGCGAAGATTATTTCAGATTTACTATGATCTGACCAGACATCTCGGCAGGGATTTCCATATCCGATAGAGATAACATGGTTGGAGCTAGGTCAGAAAGCTTACCATCAGCCTTAAACTCTAGCTCTTTGTTACCGACATAGATAAGTGGAACAGGAAGATTAGTGTGTGCTGTGTGGATGCCACCTGTTTCAGGGTTCACCATCATTTCTGCGTTACCGTGGTCAGCTGTGATCAGCATTTGACCGTCAACTTCGTTGATTGCATCAACAACGCGACCTAGACACTCGTCTAGTGCTTCGCTTGCTTTAACTGCTGCATCGTATACGCCAGTGTGACCAACCATGTCACAGTTAGGGTAGTTACAAACGATAGCGTCGTATTTACCAGACTTGATAGCAGCAACTAGCTTGTCAGTCAGTTCAGGTGCGCTCATTTCAGGTTGTAGGTCGTAAGTGGCTACTTTAGGAGAAGCCACTAGTTGACGCTCTTCACCAGCAAACTCGCTTTCAATACCGCCATTGAAGAAGAAAGTCACGTGTGCGTATTTCTCAGTTTCAGAGATACGTAGCTGAGTCTTACCTGCTTTAGATAGCCACTCACCGTACGTGTTCTCTAGAGACGCTGGTGGGAATGCGCAAAGTAGAGGGATGTCAGCTGCGTATTGCGTCAGCATAACAAAGTCTACAGATGGGAATACGTTACGAGCAAAGCCGTCAAAATCAGGCACGAAGCTACGAGTGATTTCGCGAGCACGGTCAGCACGGTAGTTCATGAAGATAACTGCATCGCCATCAACGATCGCTGCTGATTCTTCAGAATCAGTTTTAAGCTCGGTTGGTTTAACGAACTCATCGTTTTCGTCACGAGCGTAAGCCGCTTCTAGACCTGCTACAGCGCTGTCAAAAGTGAATTCTGACTTAGCTTCGGTTAGCAAATCGTAAGCTTGTTGAACGCGATCCCAGTTGTTATCACGGTCCATTGCGTAGTAGCGACCTACTAGAGAGGCTACGCGGCCTTTACCAAGTTTAGCGAACAGCTCTTGGAAACGTTGCAGAGAACCTTCAGCAGAGCGAGGTGGAGTATCGCGTCCGTCTAGGAAACAGTGCAGGTAGATTTTTTCTGCGCCGCGCTCAGCTGCCATTTCTATAGCTGCGTAGATATGGTCTTCGTGGCTGTGAACGCCACCTGGAGACATAAGGCCCATGATGTGAACGGCGTTACCAGACTTGATAGCCTTGTCCATTGCGTTAGCAAGCGTTTCGTTTTGTTGGAATTCTTTGTCTGCAATAGACTTAGTGATACGAGTCAGGTCTTGATATACAACGCGACCAGCACCGATGTTGGTGTGACCCACTTCAGAGTTACCCATTTGACCGTCAGGTAGACCAACATCCATGCCCGAAGCAGAGATTAGAGTATTCGGTTGATTGGCAATTAGACCATCAAGAACTGGAGTTTTTGCATTTGCAATAGCGTTATCTTGGTTATCTTCGCGGTATCCGTAACCGTCTAGAATCACTAGAGCCATAGGCTTCTTAGCTGACATATGTTGACCTCTATTAGAAAATTTAAGTAAGTAATTGATGCATCAGTTTCTCGAACAATGCGAGAGTGAGCGTAATTTGTTTGTTCAGCTTTTTATAAAGTGAAACGTTAGCGTAATTTTACTACAGAAAATCTGATATGCGATGAGGGATGGATAATATAGTTTGATCTCGATCACACTTTTGGTTTGGTTGTGCTGGATTTGCAAACCCATTAGAAACTTAGTTTCAAAAGTATTACCAACTTCAATAATGAGGGCTTACTTCCTATCCTAGACGTGATCTGGGTTCTCTTTTATTAGAGTATCCGCGGTCGTATCTTGTCACACCCTAGACAGGTAGTGGTATACTGCCCGCTAAATTTGTCACTTTATTGAATAAAAGAGTATCGATAGATGCAAGAAATTTTCGAGTTTGCACAGCAGAACCTGATTCTGACTGTTATTTGGGTAGGTCTAATCGTGACCTTAGTAATGAATGTCGTGAAATCTACTACTGCGGGTTATAAAGAAATTGATACTCAACAAGTGACCACATTTATCAACCGTGAAAATGGTGTTGTGGTTGATATCCGTGCTAAGGATGAGTTTAAGAAAGGCCATATTACTGACTCAGTTCACATTTTGCCTTCAGAGATTAAAAACGGAACATTTGGTGAGCTTGAAAACCGTAAAAGTGACCCAATAATCGTAGTATGTAAGACAGGTCAAACTTCAGTAGAAAGTGCAAACTTGCTTGCGAAGGCTGGCTTTGAACAAGTGTTTATTCTGAAAAATGGTTTAAGTTCTTGGGCTGATGCGAGTCTACCTTTAGTTCGAGTTAAAAAAGAACCACGTAAAAAGAAGCAAGCAAAAGCAACTAATTAGGAGTTGAGGTTTATATCAAGAAATTGCGAGTTAGGTCTTTATTACCGCTCGCAATAAACATATAAACGTCAACATCAGTAAGAAATATTAAGGAAATAACAATGTCAGACGCAGCAGCGACTCAACAACCACAACAAAACTTTGCAATTCAACGTATCTTTCTAAAAGATCTTTCTTTTGAAGCGCCAAACTCACCTGTAATGTTCCAAAAAGAGTGGAACCCAGATGTTAACCTAGATCTAGACACTAAAAGTGCAGAGCTAGGTGAAGGCGTATACGAAGTTGTTCTTCGTCTAACTGTGACAGTGAAAAACGCTGAAGAAACGGCTTTCCTATGTGAAATCCAACAAGGTGGTATCTTCACTGCTGAAGATATGGAAGCAGGTCAATTGGCGCATTGCCTAGGTGCATTCTGCCCGAACATCCTATTCCCATACGCTCGTGAAACTATCTCTAACCTAGTGATTAAAGGTACGTTCCCACAACTGAACCTAGCACCAGTAAACTTTGATGCATTGTTCATGAACTACCTACAAAGCCAACAGCAACAAGAGCAAGCTCAAGCTGACGCTTAATCATTAATTCATTCTGAATTAATTGCGAAAAATGCACGTCGGGTCAGTATCACTGACAAGGGGTGCATTTTTTATTTATAGCTTAGGGTATATACGTAAGTATCCTTATTTGATGAGCTTAGTGCTCATTCAATATACTGCATCTAGAGACCACTTACGTATATACTCTCGTGCAATCCAATCAAGCAAATGGAATTAACTATGGCTGAAATTACTACCGAATTTTCTGATGTATCAATGACGGTAATCGGCGCAGGCTCTTATGGTACCTCTCTGGCAATCTCTTTAGCTCGAAATGGCGCGAAAGTCGCTATGTGGGGACATGAACCTGAGCACATGCAGCAGCTTGAGCAAGATCGCGAGAATAAGGCTTTTTTACCTGATATTTCTTTTCCTGACTCCTTGATTGTTGAGTCTGACCTTGCAGCAGCAGTCGCGGCGAGTCGTGATATCTTGGTTGTAGTGCCTAGTCATGTATTTGGCCTTGTGCTTAATAGCTTGAAGCCACACCTTACTCCTGAACATAGAATCTGTTGGGCTACCAAAGGGTTAGAACCAGAAACAGGTCGACTACTTAAAGATGTCGCAACCGACGTATTAGGTGATCAGTACCCATTGGCGGTATTGTCTGGACCTACTTTTGCCAAAGAGTTAGCAATGGGATTGCCGACTGCAATTTCCGTTGCATCATCAACTCCTGAGTTTGCAAATGAACTGCAAGAGAAGATCCATTGCAGCAAATCATTCCGCGTTTATGCCAATGATGACTTTATTGGTATGCAGCTTGGGGGTGCGGTCAAAAATGTTATTGCTATTGGTGCTGGTATGTCCGATGGCATTGGCTTTGGAGCGAATGCGCGTACTGCACTAATTACGCGAGGCCTTGCTGAGATGACGCGTTTAGGGGCCGCTTTGGGAGCAAAACCAGAAACCTTTATGGGAATGGCAGGGCTGGGCGATCTGGTCTTAACTTGTACCGATAACCAATCTCGTAACCGTCGCTTTGGTTTGGCTCTGGGTAAAGGGCAGGACGTAGATACCGCTCAACAAGAAATTGGTCAAGTTGTTGAAGGGTATAGAAACACCAAAGAGGTATGGATGCTGGCCAACCGCCAAGGGGTTGAAATGCCAATAGTAGACCAAATATACCAAGTTCTTTACCAAGACAAAGATGCTCGTATGGCAGCGCAAGACCTGCTGGCGAGAGACAAAAAAGCAGAACGCTAATCCACAGGGTTGTATAGGAACCATATTGATGAATAGATGTAAACCGAAGCAAATTTGGGATTGCATAATTGCCGAAGCTCGCCAACAGGCTGAACAAGAGCCTATGCTGGCGAGCTTCTACCATGCAACTATTATCAATCATGATAGCTTCGCGGCTGCATTGAGTTATATCTTGGCAAATAAACTGCGCACAGCTTCCATGTCTGCCATGGGAGTGCGTGATGTTATCGAAGAGGCACTAGCTGCCGACCCTGAGATTACCAATTCAGCAGCGTTTGATATCTTTGCTACGGTCAATCGAGACCCAGCGGTTTCAATGTATTCAGCGCCACTACTTTACCTTAAGGGCTATCATGCTCTGCAAGGTCATCGTATTGCAAATTGGTTGTGGAAGCAGGGCCGTGTTGCATTGGCAACCTACTTACAAAATCAAATCTCAGTTACCTGTCAGGTTGATATCCATCCAGCCGCTCAGATAGGCAAGGGCATCATGCTTGACCATGCTACGGGGATTGTTATCGGTGAGACTGCCATTGTTGAAGATGATGTGTCCATCTTACAAGATGTTACCTTAGGTGGTACGGGTAAAGAATCCGGCGACCGCCATCCTAAAATTAGGGAAGGGGTAATGATTGGAGCTGGAGCTAAGATCCTTGGTAATATTGAGGTAGGTGAAGGCGCCAAGATCGGTTCTTGCTCGGTAGTGCTACAAGCCGTTCCGGCACATACTACAGTGGCGGGTGTTCCGGCAAAGGTAGTAGGTAGACCTAAGTCAGACAAGCCAGCTGAAGATATGGATCAGCAATTCAACGGTAGGTCTCAAAACTTTATCGATGGAGCTGGTATTTAGCTACGGCTTAGCTGAACTGCTTCTTTTTGAGCTGGAGGGCATACCCATAGCCGGTTACTCCAGCCAAAATATTGCCTATCCCTATTCCAATGAATAATCCCTGTTCACCGTAATAAGTAGCACCTATCCAAGCACATGGAAGGGTAAATACAAATAAGCGCATACCACTCCACAAGAAAGCCTGTGCCGGCTTATGCATGGCATTTAAAGTGCTCACCAACACCATAATTACCCCTTGAAAACCATAGCTAAATGGCACGCACATTAGGTACAACCATAGCAGCTGTTCTACTTCATTATCTTGGCTAAATAGGCTGGCAATGGCGGTACTAAGGGGCACCATCATTATAAATATAAGAAACTGAAAAAGAATCGAGAAGCGCAGACATAGGAACAGAGCATCCATGCATCGCTTGATGTTTTTTGCGCCCAGATTTTGGGCGATAAACGGGGTCAGCGCTGATGTAAGTGCCATCAGTACAATCAGTAATATTGACTCTACTCGCTGCGCTGCGCCGTAGGCGGCAACCGCAAATACGCCCTGTGCAGAAACTAACTTCATCAAGATTGCATTCGACAGAGGAACCAAAGAGTTGGCAACTGCGGCAGGAAGCGAGATATGTAAGATTTTTTTCCAATCTTGGAGCAGGGTATTCAATATCGGCCATTTGAGGAGCTTTTCACGCTGGGTCAATATCGTTAGAGACCAAATGAGTGCCGCTCCCCAGCTAATTGCACTTGCAATGGCTGCGCCTTGAATGCCGAGTCTCGGCGCTCCTAGGTAACCAAAGATTAAAATAGGGTCTAAGATGGCGTTGACTAGCGCAGCAAACATCATGATTTGAGATGGCGTTTTGGTATCGCCACTGGCTCGAATTGCGGAGTTTCCGGCCATAGGGATGGTCAGCAGTGGAATGGCAAAAAACCAAATATACATATACTGCTTTATCAGAGGTAGCAGGTCTGAGGGGGCACCAAGGGCTTGAAATATTGGCTCGATGAAATAGATGCCAAGTCCAGACATTACCACCACTAAGATCACAGCCAGCAAGATTCCATGACTGGAAAAACGTGCTGCGCTTTGGTTGTCACCTTGGCCTAAGAAGCGTCCTACAAAGGTTGAGATTCCTAAGCCAACGCCCATGGTTAAACTATTTAAACCAAAGGTTACAGGAAAGGTAAAGCTGATCGCAGCTAACGGTTCTGTACCAAGTAGTGAGATAAAAAATGCATCGACTAGGTTCATGAGCAAGATAGCGATAATGCCCAACACCATTGGCAAAGTCATTCTTCGCAATACATCGCCAATAGGGTCGGTTAATAGACCGTGTTTATCTTGCATATAAGTGGGTACTGGGTGTTAATTGTGCCTCTAGCATAACCATTTCATATCCCGTGAGCCACAATTGCGCCTTTATTTGATGATTGCTTATAAGAATCAATCTGATTAAGTGCACAAAATTTGTAAATTTGTTGGCTTTTCCCCTTGGGTTTACATGGTTTACCCCCATCATAGTTAGCACTAGCCAAAAGTTGGCAAACCTCACTTATCAAAAAAGTTAATTTAGGAGAATCAATCGATGAACATTCGTCCATTACACGACCGAGTTATCGTTGAGCGTCAAGAAGTTGAATCAAAATCTGCTGGCGGCATCGTACTTACTGGTTCTGCTGCAGAAAAATCTACTCGCGGCGTCGTAGTTGCAGTTGGTAAAGGTCGTATCCTTGAAAACGGTACGGTACAACCTCTAGACGTTAAAGTTGGCGATACTGTGATTTTTTCTGAAGGCTACGGTACTAAGACTGAAAAGATCGACGGCAAAGAAGTTCTTATCATGTCTGAAAATGACATCATGGCAATTGTTGAATAATCGATTCTGAATCAACAACTAAAAAATAGAATTTAGAAAGGAATATAAAAATGGCTGCTAAAGACGTTAAATTTGGTAACGACGCACGAATCAAAATGCTAGAAGGTGTCAACGTTCTAGCTGACGCAGTAAAAGTTACGCTAGGTCCTAAAGGCCGTAACGTAGTTCTAGACAAATCTTTTGGTGCACCAACTATCACTAAAGATGGTGTATCTGTTGCTCGTGAAATTGAACTTGAAGACAAGTTCCAAAACATGGGCGCGCAAATGGTTAAAGAAGTAGCATCTCAAGCAAACGATGCTGCGGGTGACGGTACAACTACTGCAACAGTACTGGCTCAATCTATCATCACTGAAGGCCTTAAGGCTGTCGCTGCTGGTATGAACCCAATGGATCTTAAGCGTGGTATCGACAAAGCAGTGATTGCTGCAGTTGAAGAGCTTAAGAACCTATCTCAACCTTGTGCTGATACTAAAGCTATCGCTCAGGTAGGTACTATCTCTGCAAACTCTGATGTGACTGTAGGCAACATCATTGCTGAAGCGATGGAAAAAGTAGGCCGTGATGGTGTTATCACTGTTGAAGAAGGTCAGGCTCTTCAAGACGAGCTAGACGTAGTTGAAGGTATGCAGTTCGATCGCGGTTACCTATCTCCTTACTTCGTTAACAATCAAGAAGCAGGTAGCGTAGACCTAGAAAGCCCATTTATTCTTCTTATCGATAAGAAAGTATCAAACATTCGTGAGCTACTTCCAACACTAGAAGCAGTTGCTAAGGCATCTCGTCCGCTACTTATCATTGCTGAAGATGTTGAAGGTGAAGCGCTTGCAACACTTGTTGTAAACAACATGCGTGGCATCGTTAAAGTAGCAGCAGTTAAGGCGCCTGGTTTTGGTGACCGTCGTAAAGCTATGCTTCAAGACATCGCTATCCTAACTGGCGGCACTGTGATTTCTGAAGAAATCGGCCTAGACCTAGAGAAAGTAACCCTAGAAGACCTTGGTCAAGCTAAGCGCGTTACTATCACTAAAGAAAACTCAACCATTATCGATGGTGCTGGTGATGAAGCTGCTATCAACGCTCGCGTTGGTCAAATTCGTCAACAAGTTGAAGATGCAACTTCTGACTACGATAAAGAAAAACTTCAAGAGCGCGTTGCTAAGTTAGCAGGCGGTGTTGCAGTAATCAAAGTTGGCGCTGCAACTGAAGTTGAGATGAAAGAGAAGAAAGACCGCGTTGAAGATGCACTGCATGCAACTCGCGCAGCGGTTGAAGAAGGCGTTGTAGCAGGCGGCGGTGTAGCACTTATCCGCGCAGCATCTCAGCTAACTGAGCTTACTGGTGACAACGAAGAGCAGAACGTAGGTATCCGCGTTGCTCTACGTGCGATGGAATCTCCAATTCGTCAGATCACTAAGAACGCAGGTGACGAAGATTCTGTAGTGGCGAACAACGTTAAAGCGGGCGAAGGTAGCTACGGCTACAACGCAGCTACTGGCGAATACGGCGATATGCTAGCGATGGGTATTCTTGATCCAACTAAAGTAACGCGTAGCGCACTTCAGTTTGCTGCATCTGTAGCAGGTCTTATGATCACTACAGAAGCTATGGTAACGGATAAGCCACAAGGCGACGCTCCTGCAATGCCTGATATGGGCGGTATGGGTGGCATGGGCGGTATGCCTGGCATGATGTAAGCCATACTTGGTTTATAAATTCTATAAACGAGAGCCTAGTGCTCTCGTTTTTTTTTGCTCGTAATATGCTTTATTTAAGTCACCAATTACGGGGCGATAAAACAGGTAGTAAAAGGCGGATACACGAAGGCGTATTTTGCTTTTTGAGGGCGTAGCGACTCAGCGTACAGATGTTGATAGCAGCGATGATCTGTATGCCTGCAATCTGTGATGATGTTGGTGGTATTTTATATCTGATTGTTTTTAAAGGTTATTTTTGGCTGCAATCACATTATGTAGCGGAAGCTCCTGACTAAGATATTGAACACTCAAGATACGCTGAACTTGAGATCTTGATTAAAACTTAGTAAGGGTAATTAATGAAATTTAGTGTGAGCACATTAGCTAAAGCTACCATGCCGATGTTAGTTGCTGCGATTTTAGCAGGTTGTGGTGGGGACTCGACCACAGATAATAAACCGAATGTACCTAGTGAAACTCCAGGTAATGAAGCTCTGCATCCAGTAAAGCCGGATGAGGTTGTGATCTATTACAAGCGTGATGGGGCATCAGCTGAAGATTATGCAGGCTGGGGGTTACACCTATGGAACGGAGAAGGGTGTACTAGTACTGATTTAGAGCGAATGAATATTGCCGCAACTGGAACCAGTTGGGATGCGCCTTATCCTGCTACCGGTTTTAACCAAACCTACGGTGCATACTACGTGTTAAAGATTGATACGCTAGCTTCAGACCCGCATAAGTGTATGAACTTTATTCTGCATAATGGGGATGAAAAGGGATTTGGGAGTGCGAATCATAAGGTTCAGCTGAATCAGCTTGGTGAGACTCGCAGTTTATTTGGTTTCCATGGCAGCAGTGAGATCTACTATGAGCCTGTTGCAGAACGACCGATAGCTATTGATGGGCAGAAAGCTCACTGGTTAGATAAACAAACTATCGCGTGGGAGGCTGCTTCCAGTGCCGATAAAATCGTTCTTCGTTATTCACCAAGCAATAAAATTAAGCTGGATGCAGCATCAAAATCTATTACAGGTGGAACGGCTATTGAGTTGGAGGTTGAGGGTGATTTAAGCCAAGAGCTTAAGGCTCATTTTCCGCACTTAGCGGGCTTTACTGGAATTAATATTGATGTTGATGATGAGACGTTAAGACAAATATTAAAGAGCCAGATCGTATTGGCGGCATATAACGCTGACAATGAACTTATGAGCTCAACTGAAATACAGAAATCTGGGGTTCTCGATGATGTGTTTGCAAATGAGAGTGCCGGCAATGCAATCTCTCAAGAGCTTGGGGCAATTGTTGACGGCTCGAGTACTAACTTTAAGTTGTGGGCACCAACTGCTCAAAACGTAACCCTTTACATCTACACCCCACAGAAGAAGCAGACTAAAAAGGTTCCAATGGTTGAGAATCCGCACAATGGCGTGTGGGAATCTGATGATGTTCAAGGTGCCGTGGATAAGTTTTACCGCTACGAGATCACTGTATACCATCCAACCACAAAACGACTCGAAACTGTAATGGTCACCGACCCTTACTCATTGAGTGTTTCAGCTAACTCCGCATATTCTCAGGTTGTTGACTTAGAAGATGATAAACATCTTAAACCTGAAAATTGGGACGATTATGAAAGACCTGAAACTCCAACCGGGGATGATGGTGAATATCTCGATGAGTATCATATTTTATATGAATCTCAACTAAGAGATTTTAGTTTCAGTGACGCTATGGGAGACCCTTCTAATAATGGTAAATACCTCGCACTCACCGAACAGCAGCGCGAATCTGTTAGCCACCTTAAACAGCTTCAGGAAGCAGGATTAAATACTCTTCATATTCTGCCTGCGTTTGATATTGCAACGGTAAATGAAGCGCACACGATAGATATTGATGACACTGTTGGCGAGTTGTGTGAGGTAAGACCAACGGCTAGCGTATGTGGCAATCAAGATAGCAATGCAACCATAGAAAGTGTGTTGCAAAGCTATGACCCTGCAACCAAAGATGCACAATCTTTGATGAATGACCTGCGAGACTTAGATAGCTTTAACTGGGGCTATGACCCATTCCACTATACGGTACCAGAGGGCAGTTATGCGACCAATGCAGAAGGCTCAACCCGTATCAAAGAATTTAGGGAAATGGTAAAGGCAACCCATGATATGGGCCTTAAGCTAATTATGGATGTGGTATACAACCATACCAATGCTTCTGGTACCAATGACAAGTCTGTATTAGATAAGATTGTCCCTGGATATTATCATCGATTGAATATCACTACTGGTGGGGTAGAGACCTCAACTTGTTGTGATAACACAGCCACAGAGAATCTGATGATGGGTAAGCTGATGGTGGACTCTTTGGTTACGTGGGCTAAAGAATATAACGTGGATGGATTCCGCTTTGATCTTATGGCTCATCAACCTAAAAACTTGATGGTTGAGGCGCTAGAAGAAGTACGTAAGGTGCGTCCTGACATCTTGTTCTACGGTGAGGGCTGGGACTTTGGTGAGGTAGCGAATAACGCACGTTTTGAGCAGGCAAATCAAATTAATATGGCTGGTACGGGTATTGGTACTTTTTCTGACCGATTACGTGATGCTATGCGTGGCGGCAGTCCATTTGATGGAGACCATACTGGGTTGCGTAAGAATCAAGGATTTGCCAATGCTGCGTACCCAAATGAGCGTCGAGATATGAGCCAACAAGAGCTTGATAACATGCTTCACAATCAAGACCTTGTACGCTTAGGAATGGCAGGTAATTTGGCTGACTATGTTTTAGTTGATTACACCGGAGCGACCAAAGATGGTAAAAGCATCGACTATAATGGCGCCCCTGCAGGTTACACCAAAGCACCATCAGAAAATATCTCTTACGTATCTAAACATGACAACCAAACCCTATGGGATAACAATGCCTATAAAGCCGCTACTGGAGTGGAGCCGGCCGAGCGTGCTCGCATGCAGACAGTGGCGTTATCTACTGTGATGACAGGGCAAGGTATTCCATTCATTCACATGGGTTCGGAATTGTTGCGTTCCAAATCAATGCAGCGAGACTCTTATGACTCTGGCGATTGGTTTAACCGAGTCCGTTTTGATGGCAGCGATAACAATTGGAATGTGGGTTTACCACGTGAAGATAAAGATGGTGCCAACTATGAACTGATCGGTCAGATTATTGCCGACCCTACTCTAGAGGTAGATGAGTCGAATATAGAGCTGGCTAAGCAGCAATTCATAGAGCTTCTTAAGATGCGCACTGGAAGTCCATTGTTCATGCTACAAACCGCTCAAGATGTGGAAAACCGTGTTGATTTCCGTAACGTTGGACAAGGCCAAACCTATGGCTTGGTCGTGATGTCGATAGACGATGGGGTGAGCGCTGGCGCAGACCTTGATCCAAACTACGATGCAATCGTAGTCGTGGTGAATGCGACCTCTGAAATGCAAAGCTTTACTGTTGATGGGGCGCAAAACTTTGAGCTTCATTCAGTACAGCAGAGTTCGGCTGATGACATTGTTAAGCAATCAACCTTTAGTTCTTCAACCTTTAATGTTCCGGCACTGACTACCGCAGTGTTTGTGCAGCCTCAACTAGGGACTCAAGGTGCAGGTCTACCTGTTGATTGGAGCAATAAAGACTCATCTAATCAGCCTCCTTATGGTGATACAACGGTTTTCGTAAAAGGGGATATGAATGGTTGGAGTGATGATCCAAACTTTGCAATGAGTTTTGTTGGTAATGGAAATTATCAGTTACAAGCACAACTAGAAGCGGGTGAGTATGGCTTTAAATTTGCAGATGCGAGCTGGTCACAGCCAAATATCGGCTGTGACTGGGCTGAGCAAGGCAGTGACTCTTTACCGCTAGGTAGTGATGGAAATTGTGTCATCAATATTAGCGATAGTGGTCTTTATCAATTTACGCTAAATGCGGCATATGTATTGCCTGGTGATGGACCTGCTGCACCTGTGGTATCAGTAACAAGAGTCGAATAACGCTCTCCTAGGTAACTGTATAATTATATCCGCCTTGTATAGGCGGATTTTTTTATGCCTAGAGTCGTGGCACAATGAGAAAAAATAAGGAGCACAGTATGCATATTCAGGGACTCAATATCGGTAATGCTACCACTAAGCTGGTTATTAAGGATTGGCTATTAGGTGACAAGCATTGGGGAATACTCACCACTTCAGGCGATAGCAATCGATTATTGGAACAGGTGCTGACCCAAGAGATTGAGACGGACAGTGGCGTGCTTAACCAGCTCCCACAAGCGATAGGCTGCGTCTCTTTGTATGAACAACAAAAGCTTCTTGAGCGTGAGCTTGCCAATGATGAAACCGACTTTCAGGACTCTATAGATTACGGCTCTAGCGTTGAACAACTTATATTAGAGCTGGGTTGTAGTGAGCAGAAGCTTGAAGATGTAATACAAAAAGCAGACTTAGACTCACTAAAAAATCGACCATTTAGGCAGCTTTCAACAGGGGAAACCCGCCGCTTGATGTTAGCGAGAGCATTAGTTTTAGACCCTCAACTTTTGATACTAGATGAGCCCTACTCTGGATTAGATATAGCGCATAGAGCATCGCTGACCGTACTTCTCAATCAGCTTGCGAGTAAGATGCAGCTGATTGTTATGACCTCGCGAGAGGATGAGTTTCCAAGCTGTATTTCTAATATTGCCCTGTTTGATAATCAAAGGCTAAATCAAACACTGACCATGGATCAATGGCAGCAACATCCCTTGCGGCAGCAGGTACAAGCATTATCTCAATCAAAGAGTGAAGATTGGCTTGGGTTGATGGAGTCGGAACAGTCTATTCAGCCCGCGAGTGGGGCATTGATATCCCTTACCAACGCTAAGGTCGAATACCTTGATGGAGTGATCTTTAAAGACTTCACTTGGAGCATGGCGCGCGGCCAGCACTGGCAGGTGCGTGGACCAAATGGTTGTGGTAAGAGCACCTTATTAGGATTGATTGTTGGAGACCATCCACAATGCTATGCCAATGATATTCAGATATTTGGGATCAAGCGTGGGAGTGGTGAGTCTATCTGGGATGTTAAAAAGCGTATCGGTATTGTCTCTTCATCATTACACCTGCAATACCGGGTTGGGTGTAATGCCCTTGAGGTGCTGTTATCGGGTTACTTTGACTCAATTGGTTTGTATGAGCAACCGAGTAAGAAGCAAGTTCAATTTGCCCAGCGCTGGTTAGAGGTTCTTGAAATGGGTCACTTAGCCAAGGTTGGTTTTAAAAGCCTAGATTACGGGCAGCAACGCTTGTTACTGGTAGCACGAGCGCTTATCAAGCAACCTGAGCTATTGGTGCTGGATGAGCCATATCAAGGGCTAGATTTTATTAGTCGCCAACTTGTACATGCTGCCTTGGATAAGATTGCGAGTGCTAATTTAAGCACCTTGTTGTATGTCACTCACTATCAAGAAGATGAACTTAAAGCAATTCAAAGCTTTATTGACTTTGAACCACACTCAGAAGGGCATCGTTTAGTGATAAGTCACAAATAAAATTGTGTACAACTTCAAACTTTACTGGCTATTTTTCCCGCAAACGAGTACCTTTGCGCGGTTATTTTTTTATGCATAAGGGTCCGCTTTGATTTCCACAGCTAATATCACTCAACAGTTCGGTGCTAAACCACTTTTTGAAAATATCTCAGTTAAATTTGGTGAAGGCAATCGCTATGGCCTTATCGGTGCTAATGGCTGCGGTAAGTCTACCTTCATGAAGATCTTAAGTGGTGAACTAGAGCCTTCTGGTGGGAACGTTAGCTATGACCCAAATGAGCGTGTTGCTAAGCTAAACCAGAACCAATTTGCTTATGAAGAGTTTACAGTTATTGATACTGTAATCATGGGCTTTAAAGAGCTTTGGGAAGTGAAACAGGAGCGTGAACGCATTTACTCACTGCCTGAGATGACTGAAGACGAAGGTATGCTAGTTGCGGACCTAGAAGTTCAGTTTGCGGAGATGGACGGCTATATGGCAGAAGCCAAAGCCGGAGAGCTTTTGTTGGCTGTTGGTATTGAAGAAGAGCTTCACTATGGCTTGATGAGTGAGGTTGCTCCGGGTTGGAAACTGCGTGTGCTATTGGCTCAGGTGCTATTTGCAGACCCGCACATCATGCTACTTGATGAACCAACCAACAACTTGGATATGGATACTATTCGCTGGCTGGAAGAGACCCTTAATCAGCGTGATTGCACCATGATTATCATTTCGCATGACCGTCACTTCCTTAACTCTGTATGTACTCATATGGCGGATTTGGATTACGGTGAACTGCGCCTATATCCTGGTAATTATGATGAGTACATGACGGCGGCAACTCAGGTTCGCGAACGTTTACTTTCTGATAATGCGAAGAAAAAAGCTCAGATTTCTGAGTTACAAACCTTTGTATCACGCTTCTCTGCAAACGCATCAAAGGCTAAGCAAGCAACCTCTCGTGCTAAGCAAATTGATAAGATTCAGCTTGAAGAAGTTAAGGCATCAAGCCGCCAAAACCCATTTATTCGCTTTGAGCAATCTAAAGAGTTGTTCCGTAATGCACTGGTTGTGGAAAACCTAACTCAAGGCTTTGAAAATGACCTATTCACTGACTTTAACGCTATCTTCGAAGTGGGTGAGCGCGTTGCGATTATCGGTGAGAACGGCGTAGGTAAAACAACGCTACTTAACACCTTGGCAGGTGCACTTAATGCACGCTCAGGTGAGTTCAAGTGGTCTGAAAACTCAAATATTGGCTATTATGCTCAAGACCATGCCGAAGACTTTGCCGAAGACCTGAAGGTTTTTGATTGGATGTCACAATGGCGTCAAGAAGGTGAAGATGAGCAGGTAGTGCGCAGCTTCCTTGGTCGTATGCTATTTGGTCAGGATGATATTAAGAAGTCAGTAAAGGTTCTGTCTGGTGGTGAGCAAGGTCGTATGCTGTTGGGTAAAATCATGATGCATAAGCCAAACATTCTATTGATGGATGAACCAACCAACCACATGGACATGGAATCTATTGAGTCGCTAAATACTGCACTTGAGCAATATAAAGGGACGTTATTCTTCGTATCGCACGACCGTGTGTTCGTAGATTCATTGGCTACCCGAGTGCTTGAAATCAAAGACAATAAGATCAATGACTTCCGTGGTACATATGCGGAGTTGTTGAAGTCGCGTAGTATCACTGGCTAACGCTACTCGTTAGTTAGTTTTATAGATAGCCCTTAGCATCATGCTAGGGGCTTTTTTTATGATAAATATATGAAATTTTTGTCTTTTCCGTGTGAGTTTGTGATTTTGATTTATGCTTAGGTGAGTGCTTGATATTCAAGTCTATAACGTTGTAATCAAAATAATATGGATTTTAAAATGAAGAAACGACTAATAGCAGTAGCGACCACAGTAGCAGCCCTTACATCTCCTTTGGCTATGGCAGATAGCACACCTGTCATGTTCTCTTCAGTCAATGGGTTTAATGCCCCAAATGCAAGCTCGGTTGGTGGGGTTCGATTATCGGTATTACACGGTAAAGTAAGTGAAGTTAAGGGCTTAGATATTTCGGTATTGGGTATGTCTGAGCGAGATCGAATGACAGGTGTAAATATCGGCCTGTTCTTTGGTGGGTCTAAGGTAAATCAACAGATGACGGGGGCTGCATTCGGTCTATTTAACTGGAACCCAGGAAACACCACTGGGGCGAATATCAGTGCAGTTAATATTACCAATAATGTGAAAGGTCTAAACTTTGGATTGGCCAATTACTCTGAAGGTAAAACCAGTGCTGATGTAGCGTTTGCTAGTATCTCTAAAAGTTCAACCTTCCAACTGGGTATCTTTAATATGACCGATAAGATTGAAGGTGTTCAGATCGGCCTTATTAACTGTGCTGATAATGGTTTTTTGAAGTGCTTCCCTATCGTAAACTTTGCCAAATAGAGCCTAATATTTAACCTAGTTGCAAGTCGAGTGGAGTTTTACTCGGCTTGCCGCCAATTTCTCTAGTGAGTTTTGGAACTAAGTACCCGGAGGTATTTGCCATTACCTCTGCCATTATCTGTTTCGCTTTCGCGTCTGGAATATAAAAGTGAGTCGCTCCTGCTACCTTATCTAAGACATATAGATAATAAGGTAGGATGCCGGCATCAAATAGCTCCTCACCCAATTTAACTAGCACCTTCGCGTCATCATTCACCCCTTTTAATAATACCCCTTGATTGAGTAAGGTAACGTCTGCTTGCTTGAGCCTACGGCAAGCCAATACCAAGTCTTGAGATATTTCTTGAGGGTGGTTGATATGCATGACAAGTACGGTTTTTAGGCGCGTCTGTTGTAATATGTTACACAGTGCATCGGTGATTCTGTCAGGAATTACAACGGGCAAGCGGGAATGGATACGTAAACGTTTTAGATGCGGGATCTCCGCAAGCTTAGTAACTAAAAACTGAAGCTCTTCATCCTTTGCCATTAGCGGGTCACCACCAGATAGAATGACTTCATCAATCTCAGGGTGAGCGGCGATATAATCGATGTTAGATTGCCAAATGGCCTTTCCGCCTCGGTTTTCTGCGTAGGGAAAGTGCCGGCGAAAACAATAACGACAGTTTATAGCGCAGCTGTTTTTCAGTATCAGTAATACTCGATTGCGATATTTGTGTAATAGGCTAGGTTGCTTATTGCCTTGCTCTTGTAGAGGGTCTAATACAAAATCAGGGTGTTCAATGAGCTCTTCTTTGACTGGCAATACTTGCCTTAAAAGAGGGTCATTTGGATTGCCTTTTTCCATTCTCTCAACAAAGCTTAGGGGGACCCGTTGCGCGAAGGCTTTGCGTGCAATGAACCCTTGATTATATTGCGTAGGGTCGATCTGCAAATAGTCTAGTAGTTCTGCAGGGTCGGAGATCCCATCAGCAAGTTGTTTTAGCCAGTTTTTTTCAACAAAAACAGCTTTTTGAGTTATGATATGCGGCATTAAAACTTACTCTAGATATTAAAAGAGGACAACATGGCTACTGTAAGTACCAACGAATTTAAAGGCGGCCTTAAGCTAATGCTTGATAGTGAGCCTTGTGTAATCCTAGAAAACGAATACGTTAAACCAGGTAAAGGTCAGGCGTTTAACCGCGTTAAGATCCGTAAACTGCTTTCAGGTAAGGTTTTAGAGAAAACCTTCAAGTCAGGTGAGACTGTTGAAGTAGCTGATGTCTTGGACGTTGACCTAGATTATCTATATAACGACGGCGAATTCTACCACTTTATGAATAATGAAACATTTGAGCAGATTGCTGCGGATGTTAAAGCGGTAGGTGAAAACGCTAAATGGTTGGTTGAGAACAACACTTGTATGCTGACTCTGTGGAATGGCAACCCAATCGTGGTTACGCCACCAAACTTTGTTGAGCTTGAAGTTACGGAAACAGATCCTGGCCTTAAAGGCGATACTCAGGGGACTGGCGGTAAACCGGCAACACTGACTACGGGCGCTGTAGTTCGTGTACCACTATTTATCCAAATTGGTGAAGTAGTGAAATGTGATACTCGTACTGGTGAGTATGTAGGTCGCGTGAAGTAATTTCTGCTGTTAATAAAAAAAATGCCGCATCATATGATGCGGCATTTTTGTTTATAGCAAGGCGAGCAGTTAGATCATGAACACAAACACAACGGCTAGGCAGCTTAAGAATGCAGCTACAAAGTAGCAAGCAATCTTACCTACAACACCGGTGTGTAATTTAAGGTCATGCATACCATGGTGCAATCTGTGCATTGCATGCCACATAGGTAGCGCAATCGATGCAATAACAAATAACGCGCCAATTAGGCTAGTAGCGAAGCCAGAAACACGCTCATAGCTCATAGCATCAGCGTCAATCACTCCAAATGGGACTAGGATACCTAGTACAAATACTGTGATAGGGGTAATCATTGCAAACCAGCTACCACCAGCACCAAAAAGTCCCCACCATACTGGTTCGTCTGAACGCTTAGGATTCTTATTAATCACGTCATATTCCTTAAACTATGATTAGAACAACAAGTGAAATAAAGGCTACTGCCGCCCATTGAGCAAGAATAATTGCTTTTTTATCAACGGCTTTACCTTTAACGCGAATAGGCATTACCTGAGGCATCATGCTAAAGAATGTGTGTGCATGAAACAGGCTTCCTGCTAAAGCAAGCAGGTTGATAATGACTACGATAGGGTTTTTCATAAACTCAAGCCAGCTAGCCCAAGCTTCAGGGCCTTTAACTAAAGACCCCAGACCTATGGTTAAGAATACAGTGAACAGGATTAATGGCAGTACTGTTGCTTCTCGAACCATATAAGTACGATAGAAAGAGTGATCCTTCCACCAAGTACGCTTCATCTCACGAACATAAGGCTTACGATTACTCATTTACGCATCCTCCGGTTTTAGCATCGCAATCACAAAGTCTTTAGAAGACTCAATTTTGCCTTGGTTAACAGCCGCTGCTGGGTCAACATTTTTAGGGCAGACTACAGAGCAATAACCGACAAAAGTACAGCCCCAAGCGCCGTTGTCACCATTGATTAGTTCCATGCGCTCTTGCTTACCGTTGTCACGAGAATCTAGGTTGTAGCGGTGTGCCAGTGTAAGGGCAGCAGGTCCTATAAACTCGGGGTTTAAGCCAAATTGAGGGCAAGCTGCATAACAGAGTCCGCAGTTAATGCAGGCTGCAAATTGCTTGTAGCGAGCCATCTGCTCTGGGGTCTGGATGTTAGTACCATCTTCAACTTTGCGATCATTACCTATGATATATGGCTTGATTGCTTCTAGACGCTCAATAAATGGCGTCATATCAACAATAAGGTCTTTTTCGATAGGGAAGTTTGCTAATGGCTCTATCTTAAGTCCATTTGGGTAATCACGTAAGAAGGTCTTACATGCTAGCTTAGGAACATTATCGACCATGATGCCACATGAGCCACAGATAGCCATACGACAAGACCAGCGGTAAGCAAGGTCCTTATCTAAGTGGTCTTTGATATAACCAATAGCATCCAACACCGACATGGTGTCATCAAATGGAACCTCAAAGCTTTGCAGATACGGTTGCTCGTCTTTCTCAGGGTCATAACGGAGAATATCGACTTTTTGAATACGTGTTGGCATTACTTGTTTTCCTCTGCTTTAGCCGCTTCTTCTGCTGCTGCGCCGTATAGGCGAGCTTTAGGTTGAGACTTAGTGATGGTCACATTGCTGTAATCGATCGATGGTGCAGAATCTTGTTTGAAGAAAGCCAGAGTATGCTTAAGATAGCTACCATCATCACGCTCTGTACAACCCTCATCTAGGCGTTGATGTGCACCGCGAGATTCTTTGCGCAGGATTGCGGAGTGAACCATTGCTTCAGCCACTTCTAGGCCGTAACCCACTTCAATCGCATAAAGTAAATCAGTGTTGAATACCTTGCCTTTATCTTTGATGCTGATCTTCTTATAGCGCTCTTTGAGCTCAGTGATCTTATCAATCGTCTCTTGCATTAGGTCTTCACGGCGGTAGATACCACAGCCTGATTCCATGGTTTTACCCATTTCAGTACGAATATCAGACCAGCTTTCATCACCTTGTTGAGTAAGTAGGCCTTCGATACGTTTCTCAATCTCAGCAATCTGTGTTTCGATAGCGGAATCGTTCCAGCCTTTAAATTCTTGAGCGTGCTTGGTGGCTTCTTCGCCTGCTACACGACCAAATACTACAAATTCAGCCAGAGAGTTAGAGCCTAAGCGGTTTGCACCGTGTAGACCAACCGAGGCACATTCACCCACTGCAAATAACCCTTTGATTCGAGTCTCACAGTTAGGTTTGGTTTCGATACCACCCATGGTGTAGTGAACCGTTGGACGGATTGGGATTGGCTCTTTGGCTGGGTCTACATTGACATAAGCTTTAGCAAGCTCACAGATAAATGGTAGACGCTCTTGAAGGTACTCTTCACCTAGGTGGCGAAGATCCAAGTGAACAACATCGCCTAATGGGTGCTCGATGGTGTTGCCTTTTTGTTGCTCGTGCCAGAACGCTTGTGAAACCTTATCACGAGGGCCCAGTTCCATGTATTTGTTCTTAGGTTGACCAACCGGTGTTTCAGGACCCATACCGTAGTCTTGTAGATAGCGATAGCCATCCTTGTTGACGATAATGCCCCCTTCACCGCGACAACCTTCGGTCATCAGTATCCCTGTACCAGGAAGGCCTGTTGGGTGGTACTGAACAAATTCCATATCACGTAGCGGAATGCCATGGCGGTAAGCCATCGCCATACCATCACCGGTTACGATACCGCCATTGGTGTTGGTGTTATAAACACGGCCAGCCCCACCAGTTGCCAGAACAACGGATTTTGCTTTAATCGTTACCAGTTCACCCTCTGCCATATGAATGGCAATAAGTCCCTGAATTTCGCCTTGATCTACGAGAAGATCAACCACAAAGTATTCGTCAAAACGCTTGATTTGAGGGTATTTGATCGAGGTTTGGAATAGGGTATGAAGCATATGGAAGCCGGTTTTATCGGCTGCAAACCAAGTGCGCTCAACTTTCATTCCACCGAAGCGGCGAACGTTGATTTCACCATTTTCTTTACGGCTCCATGGGCAGCCCCATTGCTCCATTTGAATCATTTCGCGAGTTGAATTCTCAACGAAATACTCAACTACGTCCTGCTCGCAGAGCCAATCACCACCGCCAACGGTATCGTTGAAGTGATTATCTAGGCTATCTTCTTCCTTGACTACAGCTGCGGAGCCACCTTCTGCGGCCACCGTGTGAGAGCGCATAGGGTAAACTTTTGAAATTAGTGCGATTTCCATTTCTGGGTTCGCTTCAGCTGCTGCAATAGCAGTTCGAAGACCAGCGCCTCCGGCGCCGATGACAGCGATATCTGTGGTAATTGTTTTCACAGTTATCCTCCAGTGAGTTAAGCAGTATTAACCGCAATTTATATGTAGATGTCTGCTGACCATTCTAAGAGAATAAAGTTAGGAATAAATTGATTTATCCGCTTTTTTTCTTGGTGTTTATGGTAAAAGGTTTAAAAATGAATAGGTCTGTGACGCTCGTCATATGGAGGGGTGTGCATAGGGTCAAGGTTATTAACAATTTGCATTACAGGAATACGCATGCCAATAACATTCTGGAAACCAAGTGCTGACATTGCCGATTTACGCCTTCGTGCTGGGATATTAAGTCACATAAGACGGTTTTTCTTGCAGCGTAATGTGCTGGAAGTTGATACGCCTGCATTGAGTCATGCTGCGGTAACCGATATCCACTTACACACCTTTCAAACCCAGTTTGTAGGGCCAGGATATGCTGATGGTCGACCATTGAACCTGATGACCAGCCCTGAATTTCACATGAAAAGATTACTGGCCGCTGGTAGCGGGTCTATCTATCAGATATGTAAGTCTTTCCGTAATGAAGAAAGTGGTCGTTATCACAACCCTGAATTCACGATGCTAGAGTGGTATCGCATTGGATTTGATCATCATGATCTAATGGATGAAATGGATGAACTCTTACAGCAGATTCTAGGGTGTCAAGCGGCGCAGCGTATGACCTACCAACAGGCTTTTTTGACTGTGTTAGGGGTATGTCCTTTAGAGGCCAGTATGCAACAGTTGAAGGCGGTTGCTGATAGTTTAGGTTTGAGCGATATAGCGCAGCCAGAGCAAGACAGAGACACTCTTTTGCAGCTGCTGTTTAGCATGGGAGTAGAAACCAAGATAGGGCAACAGGTTCCAGCCTTTGTGTATAATTTCCCCGCCTCTCAAGCGGCTTTGGCTAAGATTAATGCCCAAGACCCTAGAGTCGCAGACCGCTTTGAGGTTTACTTCAAAGGCATTGAATTAGCGAACGGTTTTCATGAGTTAGATGATGCCAAAGAGCAACTTGCTCGCTTTGAAAGTGACAATCAAAAACGGGTAGACATGGGGCTGCAGCCGCAACCTATCGACCAATACCTGATTGAAGCAATTAAGCATGGTTTGCCACAATGTGCTGGGGTTGCTCTAGGGATAGACCGTTTGATTATGCTGGCGTTACACAAAACCCACATCGAGCAGGTTAGCGCCTTTTCATTCCCCAGGGCATAGTCAGTTAAGATACAATAAGCCCAGTACCTATTACGGCAAGTATCGCTCCAAACCATGCGTATTTGTTGGGCCGCTGCTTGGTGATCAACCACAGCAATGGAAGTACCATTATTGGTGTGGTCGAGGACAATAGCGCGACCATACCGACATTACCTTGCTGCAAAGCATATAATATTAGCGTCATGCCGACTGCCATGGCGATAAAGCCATTGAGGGCAGTGATAGAAAATATCTTAGCTGTGATTGGCTGTTGGGATTTGGCGAGCTTAGCGCCACTTAACCAGAATAGGCTATGCGCGGCAAAGGCGGTGATCATCCTTATTGCTGAGGCCGCAATCGGGCTGACATCGGTTTGCATTACTGGCTTTGCAATAATTCCACCAAGGGCTTGGCATAATGCGGCGAGAAGCCCTAATGACAAACCAATAGCTAACTTACCGTGTAGTGCTTCCCAATCGTTGTTACTGGCTCCCTTACGACCAAAAAATATGGCGGTTACTACACCTGAGAATACCAGTAGTGCCCCAATGAGTTCTGCGAGTTGCCATGTTTCACTAAAGATCCAATAGCCCAGTATGGCTGAAAATAGGGCATGGCAAGAAAACAGTAATCCAGCCTGTCTCGGCCCCATACGGTTCATACAAGCAAATAGGGCCGTATCGCCGATAAAGATACCGATGAAGCCGGACAGCACCATGGGGAGGATATGAGAGGCGTTGACTGTACCCCAGCCGCCTATCATGGCTGCCATAGCAGTAAGCATTACCGCTGTGCATCCCATGCGCCACCGACTATAGGAAAAGGGCCCTAAATGACGTGCAGGATGCACTGAAATAAGACTGGATATTGCCCATAAAAAGGCCGCGGCCAGCGCTAACCATTCGTATCCCATTGTATTTACTTAAGCCATTGATGATTTTAGCTAATATGCCTGAGAAACCATCAAGAGAAAACCCTTTACTCAGGCCAAAGTGGTGTTTGTGGGCTCATATCTTTGAAGTAATGTGTGGCCTCTGCTGGGTTGTCACAAAAGATACCATCAACCCCTAAGGCATAGAGGCGTTGCCAATCATCAGCACGATTTACGGTATAGACAAACACTTTTAAACCACGCAATTTAGCGTCATCGATCAGTTGCTTATCGACGGTATCTAGCGCCATATTGACGCTATAGGCTCCGAGTTCTTGAGCGAAACGACATAGACCAAGGGGCTTGCTAGCACTTAATGCCGCGATTTTATACTGTGGTGCTCGTTGATGCAGTCCCGCTAGCCAATGATGGTTGAATGAGGAGATAAGCAGTTGTTGTGGCTTGAAGTTGAATTCTTGTTGAGCCAATTCCAAGTGTTCGATTAAGGCTCCAATATCACTGATACCCTTGATTTCGATATTGATGGCGCAGCGTCCAGCGATAAATTTAAGGGTCTCTTTGAGAGTCGGAATCTGCTCGCCTTTACCAGCGTCTAGAGACTTAATCCCATCAATTGAATGCCAAGCCAATGGACCATGACCATTGGTGGTACGGTCGACCCATTTATCATGGATAACCCAGAACTCACCTTGATGCTGGTGGATATCAAATTCAATGGCGCAAGCTCCCCCTTCAATGGCCGATTCAAAGGCTAATAGAGTATTTTCGGGTAGCTCACATCGAGCGCCTCTATGCGCGATGACTAACATGGTATTTCCTTTAGTTAATTTAGGTTAAGACAAACATGGCTGTATAGACAATTCCAAGACCGAACAAGCCTAAAATGATGCCTGTTTTTGCCATATCTTTGCTATTAATAAGGCCGGTGGAATATGCCAATGAATTGGGTGGGGTTGAAACGGGTAAAATCATGCCGAGTGAGGCTGAAAAGGCCACCACTACCAGAAGACCTTGTAGACCACCGATCGATGCTAAACCTTGCATAGAGGTACCAATTGCGGCTGCTATTGGCATCAAAAGGTTAGCGGTAGCGGTATTCGACATGAAGTTTGCCATCAACCAACAGATGATAGAGAGGGTTAACACCACTGAAACCGGAGAGAGACTTTGATAATCAATGGAGTGCGCTAATCCCTTGGCTAAGCCAGTTTTGTCGAGTGCCAGTCCAATTGCAATCCCCCCAGCAACTAGCCACAGCACATCCCAGTTTATTTGTTTGATTTCAGCCTTACCCATGATGCCGGTTAAGGTAAATACCGCCAGCGGAATGACGGCAACAACATAGGTGTTCATGCCATGTAGTTTGGTTGTTATCCATAGAATGATGGTTGCGGCAAAAGTGATATAAACCACAATCGCCTGCCAAGATTTTAAGAACTTTCCTTCTAGAGCGAGTTGTAAGTGCGTCTGTTCGGAAGGAAATAGCTTTTGAAGTAGCAGCCACGCAATTGCGAGTTGCACGATAACAAAGGGTAAGCCAAACATCATCCAAGTCAAAAAGTCGATGCTGTGCTCTCCGGTTAGGTATTGTAATGCTATTGCGTTCGGAGGGGTGCCTATTGGTGTTGCAATACCTCCTGTATTTGCGGCAATAGGGATGCACAATACCAATGCCTTTATACCTAGGTCTCCAGGCTTAGCTGATGCCACAATTGGACCAAGTAGCGCGAGCATCATAACCGTGGTTGCTGTGTTAGACATAAACATGGAGAACACGGCGGTAATTAGCATAAGCCCAAGCATGATAAACTTAGGTTTACTGCCAAAGGGCTTTAACAGAACGCGAGCTAGATTATTATCTAATTGGTATTTAGAGGCGGCAATAGCCAGAGCAAATCCCCCCATAAACAAGATGATGATAGGGGAGGAGAAAGAGCCCAAGATATCGGTGTAAGGAATAAGGTGGCCAAATGCCTCATTTGTATGATCGATGCGTAGTACGTTTAGGCCTTTATCCGATAAGAAAATAAGCTGTAGAGTAATGATCAAAATAGAGGTCGCAAATACAGGAACAGGCTCTAGTACCCACAATAGAGCCGCCATAATAAAGATAGCGAGAAGTCGATGCTGAACAACGGTGAGCTGTGCAATAGGAATCCAACTGCTTGGCATCATCAATACAATTAGTGGTACTAAAATACTAATGAGAAGCCGAATAGTCTGTTTGGTTGTGGATTTATGCATTGCGTCGCACCTGTGTCATTTTCTATTCAAATTACTTGGGTATATTCCTTACCACCTTGTTTCTAATCAAAAAAAAAGCAGACCTCAATTAGAGATCTGCCAACAAATGTTAATTATGTTACCTTCCTCAAATAGCGGAAAGATTATTCTTCTTCTATTTCGAAATTGGTTTCTAACGCCTCTTGCGACAGGATGATCCCGGTATTATCTGCATAAATATAATCTTCAGGTAAGAAGCTTACTCCCGCAAAGTTAACCGGAACATCTAATTCGCCATTCTCACTGTGGGTTGCACCAACTGGATTTGAGGCCAATGCCTGAATACCTAAACTCATATCTTCAAGCTCGTCGACTTCTCGTACTGAGCCATAAACTACAATGCCTTCCCATTCGTTTTCTTCGGCAAGTGTTGCTAACTCAGCATCAATTAGAGCGCGTCTGAGTGAGCCACCACCATCAATAAGAAGTACGCGACCTTGCCCATCTTGCTCTAAAACAGAGCGAATCAGACCATTGTCTTCAAAACACTTTATAGTCGTAATTTGTCCTGCAAACGATGCACTTCCGCCAAAGTTACTGAACATCGGTTCGACAACATCGACTTGGTCTAAATAGACATCACAAAGAGCTGAGGTATTGTATTCCATGGTTCGTGTCACCTTCTGATTAGAGCTGTAGGTTGAGTATATCTTGCTTGTTAATAGGAAAACTGATTGTAGTTAACATTCCATAGCAAACGATGTTAAACAAGAATTGCGATAGAAAATAAAAGGTTAGCAATCAATGCTAGCTTTACAATGTCACCCATTAGAGGAGCAATAGCAAGGCTATTCGATGCTTGCTTGATGGCGATTAAATGCTTCATTGAGAATACAAAGATGATAGCTACCAGTACTAGGCTAAACAAATCTGCATGATAGGTGAGGAGGTAAAGTAAATAGCAAACCCAAGCAACAGTAACCAACGCCATATGGTAGCGCTTGGCTTTATCAAGCCCTAATCGAACTGCAACGGTTGTTTTTCCACATGCACTGTCATTGTCGATATCACGCATATTGTTGACATTCAGCACCGCGACAGCAAGCAAGCCTGAGGCTGTAGCAGGTAGGAAAAGGAAAAAGTCCAGTGTTTGCGCATGTAGGTAAAAGGTGCCGCCAACACCGAGTAATCCAAAAAATACATACACAGACAGGTCACCAAGCCCCATATATCCGTAGGGTTTCTTTCCCACTGTATAGGCAACGGCGCAAAATATAGCGGCAATACCTAATCCAATGAATACCCATATATCAGCGCTGTGGGTTAAAGAGGTCAGTATCAAAGTGAGCCCAGACATCACGCTTAATATAGAGCATATCACCATAGCTGATTTCATCTGTGTTAATGAAATAGCGCCGGATTGAATGGCTCGAGTTGGACCTATTCGGTCTTGGTTGTCTGTACCATGCTGTGCATCACCGTAGTCGTTCGCCAGATTTGATAAAATCTGAAGTAAAGTTGCAGTGATCAAGGCAAGGATACTCACAGACCACATGTAGTTGTCTTGAGAGTAAGCTAGGCAACTTCCCGTTACTATTGATGTGAGAGCTAAAGGTAAGGTTCTCGGTCGTGCGGCGGAAAGCCAAGATGAAATAGACAAAATAAAAGAATCACTATTGTTGGTATTGATTTAGAGTATATACCCAATGTAACGACCATTCACTCTGAAAAGCATAAATGAAATCATAGGCTTAAATTCTAAGGTATAGAGTTTTAATATTTTTATGAAAACAAAGAAAAAAATCACCAGAGGCGCTCTGGAACTGTTCAATCAGGAAGGTGAGCGTAATACCACGACCAATCACATTGCAGCCCATTTGGGAATGAGTCCAGGTAATCTCTACTATCACTATGCCAACAAGCAAGAAATAATCCGTGGCATATTTGACGAATATACCAAAGATTTGTTAGATAGATTCCGTCCTGTAGAAAGCCAGAATGAGAGCTTAGTGCTGCTTAAACACTATGTTAATTCGACCTTTTCTTTGATGTGGAAGTATCGTTTTTTATATGTAAATCTTGCTGATATCCTCGGTAGAGACGAGGCGCTACACCATCGATATCTGGCTGTACAACACAAGTTAAGAATTAACTTGGTTAGTATTGTTGAGTCTTTTTTAAGACTAAAACTGATTGAGATAGAGCATGCTGATATTCAACACTTAGTGACTAACTTACACGTGATTGCTACGGGGTGGTTGGCGTATCAAACGGCAATGAATGCCAATACCGAGATTACAGAGTCTATGGTTATGCAGGGGATGCTGCAAATGTTAGCGATAGTCAAAC
This sequence comes from Vibrio gallicus, assembly GCF_024346875.1. Lineage (NCBI taxonomy): Bacteria > Pseudomonadati > Pseudomonadota > Gammaproteobacteria > Vibrionales > Vibrionaceae > Vibrio > Vibrio gallicus. The sequence continues at coordinate 2,265,606 of NZ_AP024871.1, read as the reverse complement.
CATTGGCGACGCCATTAGGAATTGAACAATTAATGCTTTTAGAAGAGGGGTTGAAGATGTCACCTCCTTCTGAGGTCACAATCTAGTAGGCGCAAGTAAAAAAAAGGAGCATTAAGCTCCTTTTTTATTATAGGTATAGGCTCTACTACTCTTGGATGTGAGCGTAAGCGGTCCCTAAACGAGTTGTTTGTTCAAGCTGCATACTTGATGCAAATTCAATCGCGCCTTTCGGGAATAGATTGATGACGGTTGATCCGAGCTTGAATCTCCCCATCTCTTCCCCTTTTTTAAAGTGGATGGCTTTGTCACCTTCACTTGGGTAATCCCAGCGATATACAGAATTTCCAGTTGGAGGCGTAACTGTTCCTGCCCAAACTAATTCAATACTACCCACAATAGTTGCCCCAACTAATACTTGAGCCATTGGCCCAAACTCAGTATCAAAGATGCATACTACACGTTCATTGCGAGCAAATAGATTCTCTACGTTGGCAGCAGTCAAAGGGTTAACTGAGAACAAGTCTCCAGGCACATAGATCATTTGACGCAAAGTACCATCACATGGCATATGCACGCGATGATAGTCACTAGGAGAAAGGTACAGTGTGGCAAATTGCCCATCAGTAAACTCTTCAGCCAGATTTAGGTCACCACCTAGTAGGTCTCGAGCAGAATAATCATGATTCTTGGCCTGAATTAAACGGTCATTTTGAATTAAACCAAATTGACTCACGCAGGCATCTGCTGGATGGACAATAACCGACTCTTCTTCAACCACAGGGCGCATACCTGGCTTTAATTCACGTACAAAGAACTCGTTAAAGGTCTTGAAGTGCTGAGGGTCAGAGTGTAGTGCCTCATCCATGTTAATTTTATACTGCTTTATGAACCAGCGAATGATAGAAGTCGTCACGGCTCCAAGCTTTGCTGATGCCAACCTTCCTACTAAGCGGGTCAAGCTATGTTGAGGGAGCCAGTACTGAGCGCCCACTTTGATTTTATCAATCACAATATGATCCGTATTTATAAAAATTGTTGTGAATGTTACTTAAAAAGGTGCAGTTTGTCTAAATGCTACTGCTCTAACTTTTTATTGCGTGAATATTGTCGGTTCGCTTTGTTTTCTACCATGCTTTCAATGATTTTATGGTAGTTGTCGAATCGTGAACGGTGAATCTTGTTGTTGTTTACCGCCTCGACAATAGCACAACCTGGGTCGTTGATATGTTTGCAATCCCTAAAGCGGCATAAACCTAGGTACTCTCTAAACTCAACAAAAGCGGTAGTGACCTCATCGGCTTCTAAGTGCCAAAGCCCAAACTCACGAACCCCAGGGGAATCAATTAGATCTCCGCCAAGAGGGAAGTGATAGAGGCGTGCTGCCGTGGTGGTGTGCTGTCCTAATCCTGAGTTCTCTGAGATCTCACCTTCTTCAACATCCAGTTCAGGCATAAGAGCGTTAACCAAGCTCGATTTACCGACCCCTGACTGCCCTACAAAGACGTTGATCTTGCCTTGTAATTCTTGCTGTAAGGCTTCAATGCCTGCACCGGTTTGTTTACTAACCAATAACACTTTATAGCCAATATCGGTATAAATCTTAAGGCGTTCTTTATGCTGCTCTAATGAAGCTTCATCGGTGAGATCTATTTTATTTAACACCAGCAGAGGGGCAATGTTGAGGGTTTCCGAAGCGATCAGGTAACGGTCGATAATCGGAAGTGATAATTCAGGCAGTACTGAAGAAACAATCACCATTTGTTCAACATTGGCTGCGACTGGTTTTAGGCCGTCATAGTAATCTGGGCGAGTAAGCATAGAGGTGCGAGGCTCTACCGCCTCTACTACACCAGAAATACCTGCCATGGTCTCAAGGCCTTTACGCCATATGACTTTATCTCCAGAAACAAGGCTTTCAATGCCTCGACGAAGGTTGCAGCGTTGAATTTCACCTGAGGTAAGGTCTTCAATGTCCGCATGTTGACCAAATCGGGTAATTACTAGCCCTTTTTGAGTCTCGCCAAGCATTTTCTCATCCCAGTCGATACTGTTAGTATCCTGCTTGAGCCTTTTACTTTGGTTATGCCTGACTCGACGCACTTGCCCTTTGGTAAGCTTTTTCTTTTTGGCCATTAATTAATTTCCGACTTAATTGGCTTTTTAATATTGCAGAGTATCATATACCCTAATATATACAGACCCTAATATAAGTTATTCAATCAAACGAGATTGAATGGACCTCACTACATCAATCATAGGCAATTTCTTCCATGGCACTAAATGAAACCAACCTAATTTGGGTTGACCTTGAAATGACAGGGCTAGATCCTGAGACTCACCAGATCATTGAGATTGCATCCATTGTTACCGATAGCGAATTGAATATTCTGGCGGAAGGCCCAGTCATTGCGATTAATCAACCTCAGGTTGAATTGGATAAGATGGATGAGTGGTGTACCACAACCCATACCAATAGCGGGCTGGTTAAAAGGGTACAAGAGAGTAAAATCAATGAGCAACAAGCTGTTAAGATGACGATTGATTTCTTGAAGCAATATGTGCCTGCAGGTGTATCACCTATCTGTGGGAATAGTATTGGACAAGATCGTCGATTCCTATACAAGCATATGCCTGAGCTTGAGCAGTATTTCCATTATCGTTATGTTGACGTAAGTACCTTGAAAGAGTTAACCCGTCGCTGGAAGCCTGAGGTGTTGGATGGCTTTTCTAAAAAGGGCGTACATTTAGCTCTTGATGATATTCGTGAGTCTATTGCTGAGCTTAAGTATTATCGTCAAACAATAATGAAGATTTGATTGTTTTTTGAACGCTTAGTATAAATTTGAATTTTTTTTAGATTTAGGGGTTGCATCACAGGTCAATCAGCATATAATGCGCAACCTCGAACAGCGAAAGACGTTGTTGATGCGACACTAGCTCAGTTGGTAGAGCGCAACCTTGCCAAGGTTGAGGTCACGAGTTCGAACCTCGTGTGTCGCTCCAAATTATCTTCGTTTGAGAGCAGGTTTATCATTGTACCTAACGATGAGACAATACGGACGCGGGGTGGAGCAGTTTGGTAGCTCGTCGGGCTCATAACCCGAAGGTCGTCGGTTCAAATCCGGCCCCCGCAACCAATTTTAAGATGATTGGATGGTTTTACTACTATCGAGTTATCTGCGGAATGCGACACTAGCTCAGTTGGTAGAGCGCAACCTTGCCAAGGTTGAGGTCACGAGTTCGAACCTCGTGTGTCGCTCCAAATTCTCTTTAATTAGAGAGCAGGTTTATCATTGTACCTAACGATGAGACAATACGGACGCGGGGTGGAGCAGTTTGGTAGCTCGTCGGGCTCATAACCCGAAGGTCGTCGGTTCAAATCCGGCCCCCGCAACCAATTTTAAGATGATTGGATGGTTTTACTACTATCGAGTTATCTGCGGAATGCGACACTAGCTCAGTTGGTAGAGCGCAACCTTGCCAAGGTTGAGGTCACGAGTTCGAACCTCGTGTGTCGCTCCAAATTCTCTTTAATTAGAGAGCAGGTTTATCATTGTGCCTAACGATGAGACAATACGGACGCGGGGTGGAGCAGTTTGGTAGCTCGTCGGGCTCATAACCCGAAGGTCGTCGGTTCAAATCCGGCCCCCGCAACCAATTTTAAGATGATTGGATAGTTTTACTATTATCGAGTTATCTGCGGAATGCGACACTAGCTCAGTTGGTAGAGCGCAACCTTGCCAAGGTTGAGGTCACGAGTTCGAACCTCGTGTGTCGCTCCAAATATCCTATCTCAAGCTCAAACCTTTACTCTTATATTCCCTATTAAATTATTCTAGTTATTACCTAATTTACTGTTAATAATAAATTATGCACAGTGTTATCCACAATTGGCCATCTGTGGATAACTTGGTTGATAAAATATTTTTAATCATAAATGCAACGATCTGTTGTCAAGATCCTATTTGAAAGTAATAGTATTTATTTATGTAGTGAATTGTTTAAGGCTTTGAAATACCTAGGCTTAGACGGAAAATTCATGATCTTACCCTGTGCTGAGTGGGATCATAATCTACACATTTTTTGATCTTTATCATAACTAGAGGTTGTGTTTAACTTTATTACCTTTAGATATAAGCAGCGGTATGAAATTTTTTTCCACATAATTCGCCCCTCACGCATAATTATCTCCTGCATAACCACCAATAACCTCTATACCGTGGCTTCAAGGCCGTAAAATCTAGCTAATATCACTAGCTCTAGGCGTCTCTAGGCAGACCTTTCTGGATTATTCGAATTAGGCGTTCTTTTTTAGTTGACCGGGAAGGTCTCTGAATATGTAGTTTTTGTAATGCTTGCTGAATATGTACATCTAACACTTCGCCCAGCCCTAAGCGGCTTTCTAAAGCCTCGATAGCTTCAAACGAGTATGGGCCGTTACCAATGCCAATAGTTAGATTCCTAAGCCATTGCAAATACCCAATCCTTCGAATAGCTGATCCCTCAAAGTTTTTTAAGAACTGTTGCTCACTCCATGACAATAGAGTTAGGAAATTACTATCTGATAACGTGTCTCTTCGATGAAAGTCTCCCATTTTGGTAAGACTTGCCATTCGATTATGAGGGCAGACTAATTGGCAATCATCACAACCATAAATTCGATTACCCATAGCGCTACTGAGTTGTTCATCGATGACACCATCATATTCAATCGTGAGGTAAGAAATACAGCGCCTTGCGTCCACAACCCCTTCTTCTACAATCGCTCCGGTAGGGCAACTGGTGAGACATGCTGTGCATTTTCCGCAGTTGTCATCGGAGGGTGAGTCTATTGGTAGAGGTAACGCAATTAATAGTTCCCCAAGAAAAAACCAAGATCCTGCATCTTTGTTGAGAAGCAGCGAATGCTTTCCGCGCCATCCTAGGCCTGCTTTTTCTGCCAGTGGTCTTTCTAATACTGGAGCGGAATCGACGAAAGGTCGGTAATTGAGGGCTTGGTACTCTGGATTGGAATTGAGCTCGGCCTCGATATGCTGTCCAAGCTGTTTGAGTTTATTACGCATTAACTTATGGTAGTCGCGCCCTAATGCGTAGCGACTGATGTAGGCGGAAGCAGTATCTTGTAAATTACTAGCAAAGCCAGCTTGTGGTGGTAAGTAATCTAAACGAACACTGATAACTCGTATCGCACCGGGATGAAGTTCCTCAGGATGAATCCGTTTATCGTGATTTCTTTCCATCCAACTCATATCACCGTGATAGCCTTTTTCTAACCAGTTTTTAAGGCCTTGATCGTGATCTGATAGGTCTGTATCGGTAATACCTACCTGCTGAAAGCCAATTTCTTGGCCCCAGAGCTTAATTTTTTCGGCTAATTGACACAAATCCATAGTAACACTCAATAATAACAACTAACTTGTATTCATTCTTAGTAAAGCTTACCAAGGCTTGGCTAAGAAATTAGAAGGCGAAGTCTACCCAAAAATCGTAGGTTACTCGACAAAAGTCTTCTAATTGAGATAATGGTTAAATTATATTAATAGCTAAGCATAGGCTTTCTTAAATCATGAGCCATAAAATCTTCGAACTTAAAGACGAACAAGACACTATAAAGCTAGGCACTAAATTGTCGGGGCTGTGCACTGAACAGACCACAATTTATCTACATGGTGATCTCGGTGCGGGTAAAACAACATTTAGTCGTGGTTTTATACAGTCACTTGGCCATAACGGAAATGTGAAAAGTCCGACTTATACCTTAGTTGAACCGTATAACCTAGAACCATGGCAGGTATATCATTTTGATTTGTATCGCCTTGCTGATCCTGAAGAGCTAGAGTTTATGGGAATTCGTGATTATTTTACTAGCGATGCAATCTGCCTTGTCGAGTGGCCGGAAAGAGGGCAGGGTATTTTGCCAAGTCCAGATATCGATATCGATATTCGCTATCAAGGTGACGGACGAGTAGCATCACTAAAAGCAAACAGTGGCGTAGGCCAAAGATTATTAGAGAACTTGGAGTTAAGTTGAAGAATCAATTTTGCTGGGGACTGGTGGTATTTTTATTTTCCACGCTCTTCTCATCGGTACATGCAAACGAAATCAAGAATATTCGTGTCTCTACTTCCAACACTGAGACCCGTACTGTCATTGATCTATCTGCTTCAGCTGATTTTAGCTACTTTACCCTGCAAGATCCTCCTCGCTTAGTCGTTGATCTTAAGAATACTCGTAATAAAGCAAAGTTACCGAAGCTTGTGACTAAGAGCCCGACACTGACCAAAATACGAAAGAGCAGCGCGCCAAATAAATCATCATTTAGGTTAGTGTTCGAATTGAAAAATGCGGTGACACCTAAGCTGTTTAAGTTAGACCCTGGGAATGGTTCACAGCATAGGCTGGTTATTGATCTACCTGCGGCAACCTCTACAAAGTCGTCTAAGAGTACAGCGGCTGTTAAACCGGCAGTAACATCAAAGACAAACTCTAAAGCCAAGAGAGATGTATTGATTGTTATCGACCCAGGTCACGGCGGAAAAGACCCAGGTTCAATTGGCCCCTCTACCAAATATGAGAAGAACGTTACCTTAAGCATCGCTACCAAATTAGCCGCGCGTCTTGGGGCTGTACCGGGTATTCAAACCAAGTTGACTCGAACAGGGAACTATTATGTACCGTTAGACCAACGTATCGCGATTGCCGATAAGCATAAAGCACACCTCTTTATCTCGATACACGCGGATGCCTTTACTTCGCCACAACCTCGTGGTGCGTCAGTGTTCTTCTTAAATGAGCGTAGAACCAATACTGAGATTGCACGTTGGGTTGAAAACCACGAGCGTCAATCACAACGTTTAGGTGGCACAACCACAGTCACTCGTAGTGATAGGGTAGTCAATAAAACCCTGCTCGACCTTCAGTTTACTAACTCGAAGCGTGAAGGTGAAAAGTTAGCGATTGATATTCTGTCAGAGCTTAAAAAAGTGGCACGCTTACATAAAAGCAAGCCGGCAGAGGCAAGTCTGGCGGTGTTGCGTCAACCACAGATACCATCAGTATTGGTAGAAACTGGGTTTATCTCTAATCCAGTAGAGGAAAGGCTACTCACTCAGCGCTCGTATCAAGATAAGTTGGCCAGTGCCCTAACTAAGGCGGTAACTAAATACTTAAAAGCCAATCCACCAGAAAGTACCCGCTTTGACACATCAGCTCAAGGTTCGGGTAGTTATATCGTTAAACGGGGGGATTCACTGTCTAGAATTGCGGTAAATCATGGTACTTCGTTGAGTTCATTGAAAAAAGCCAATAACTTAAAATCTGACCATGTTCGAGTTGGGCAGCAATTAGATATCCCATCTCGCTCGACCTCAACCCTGAACACGGTAGAGACGCAGTTGCTTACGCATGTGGTTCGCTCTGGTGAGTTTCTTGGGAAGATCGCCAGTCACTATAAGGTATCAGTCTCATCGATTAGACGAGAGAACAACCTAAAATCAGACACGCTAAAAGTCGGTCAGAAACTCAAAATTACGGTAGCGGTAAAAGATGCCCCACTGCGCCGGCACAAGGTGGCTCGTGGTGAATTTTTAGGAAAGATTGCATCTAAGTACAATGTGAGTGTTAGCAGTATCCGCAAAGCAAATAACCTGCGTTCGGATGCATTGGCGATTGGACAAACCTTGATAATCCCAAATAAATGACAGAAATAAGCATATTACCTGCTCGCCTAGCCAACCAAATAGCAGCAGGTGAGGTTGTTGAACGACCAGCTTCGGTAGTTAAGGAGTTGGTTGAAAACAGTATTGATGCTGGTGCTACCCGAATTGATATTGATATCGAAAAAGGGGGCAGCAAGCTTATTCGCGTGCGTGACAATGGTAAAGGCATTGCCAAGCAGGAGCTGGAATTAGCATTAAGTCGTCATGCAACCTCAAAAATAAAGAGTCTGGATGATCTTGAAGCGATACTGAGTCTTGGGTTTCGAGGTGAAGCCTTGGCGAGTATTAGCTCGGTTTCTAGGTTAACACTTACCTCAAGAACACCAACCCAAGAGCAAGCATGGTCTGCCTACTCTGAGGGCCGGGAGATGCAAGTTAAGCTGCAGCCTACCGCTCATCCTGTGGGGTCGACAGTAGAGGTGCTTGACCTATTTTTTAATACCCCAGCTCGGCGTAAGTTCTTACGCACAGAGAAAACCGAGTTTGCTCATATTGAAGAGTTACTTAAGCGTATTGCTCTGAGCCGATTTGATATTACTATCAATCTTCGCCATAACGGTAAGATGATAAAGCAGTACCGAGCAGCAAAATCGGAAGCGCAATGGGAAAAGCGTGTGCAATCTGTTTGCGGCACAGCTTTTGCTCGCCATATGTTGCGAGTCGAACTGGAACATCAAGGATTAAAACTCAGTGGTTGGATTACCAGTCCGCAGGGAGCTCGCATGCAGAGTGACCTGCAATACTGTTATGTAAACGGCCGTATGATGAAAGATAAGCTGATCAATCATGCTATTAGGCAGTGTTATCAGCTGTCGTTGCGTCCTGAGCAATATGCTGCGTATGTATTGTTTATTGAGATAGATCCCCACCAAGTTGATGTGAATGTGCATCCTGCAAAGCATGAGGTTAGATTCCATCAGGCTAGGCTGGTACATGACTTTATTCATCAAACCCTGATAGATGCATTGCGACAAATAGATCAGACGATAGCGACTGATTCTCGTCGTGATAGTGCATTTGCGGTAACGCCACCTTCTGCAGTAGACCGCCGCACGGCAACTGACGATGCACTAGTAAAATCAGTACCAGCAGAACCCAACATAGGTTACTCACCGCCCGATAGACAACAACGAGAGGCGAGTGCGATTCGCCATGCTTCGGCATATCCCAATGCGGCAGGCTATTCCTCTAAGGGGGTCTCTGATGAGCCTGCCTCCTCGTATTCAAAGCCTGTACGTTCTCAGCCTAAGAGTGAGCCAAATAAAGCGATTACGGCACAAGATACAAGGTTGTATCAAGAGCTACTAACGGTAGATAATCCGCAAACTGCCCTTAAAGCGCACAAGCTTGGGAAGGCCCTATCTATTGTAAGTGACCGATATTTACTGTTACAAACGGATGTAGGGCCTGCATTGCTCAACTTGGCTCGTGCTCAAGTTCTAAAACTGCAACGACAGCTTAGTGTTGCAGATCGAGAGCTTATTTCTCAGCCCTTGTTGATTCCATTGGCATTAAAGGTTGATGAATCTGAGATTTGCTATTTAAAGCAAAATGCGGCTGTACTACAGCGCTTTGCCATTCAGTTGATGTTCAAGTCTAATTCCCGAGTTATGGTGATGGCGGTGCCTCAACCTCTTCGCAATCAAAACCTGCAAGCGCTGTTCTCGGCATTGCTGTTACGACTGGCAAACGAGTCTTCTCTAAACTCGAATCAGCTATCAGGTTGGATTGCCGAACAGATTGCTGATAGCGAAAAATCTTATACCCTCTCTGAGGCGGTACAATTGATGTCTGAACTTGAAGGTGCTTCTGCACAAAGCCTCGATTTGAGCGATAATACACTTATTCAAACCGTGGATTTTTCCACCCAAATAAAAGCATTTACACATGAATGATAAATGGCCACTGGCTATCTTCTTAATGGGGCCAACCGCTTCAGGAAAAACAGAGCTCGCGATTCGTCTTCGCCAACGCTTTCCTATTGAATTAATCAGTGTAGATTCAGCCCTTATATATAAAGGGATGGATATAGGTACCGCCAAGCCTTCGGCGGCAGAGCAGATTGCAGCCCCACACCGATTGATCGATATATTGGACCCAAGCGAATCGTACTCAGCAGCTGATTTTCGTAGAGATGCATTAGCTCAAATGGAAGAGATAACCGCTCAAGGTAAGATACCGATGCTGGTTGGTGGAACCATGCTTTATTATAAGGCGCTATTGGAAGGCTTATCTCCTCTTCCAGCAGCAGACCCAATGATTAGACAGCAGATAGAAAAAGAAGCTGTAGATAAAGGCTGGCAGGCTTTGCATGATGAGCTAAAGCAGGTAGACCCAGTATCAGCACAAAGAATTCATCCAAATGATCCTCAGCGACTATCGCGTGCACTTGAGGTGTATCGAATCTCGGGTAAATCGTTGACCGAGCTTACCAAGCAAAAAGGTGAGCCAATTCCTTACCGCGTAAAGCAATTCGCTATTGCACCTAAAGAGCGTTCCGAGCTGCACCGCCGGATAGAACTTCGATATGAAAATATGGTAGAAGCTGGATTTGAACAGGAAGTGAAGAAGCTTTATAAGCGTCCAGACCTACATGCCGATCTTCCCGCTATTCGATGTGTCGGATATCGCCAGATGTGGGAGTATCTTGATGGAGAGTACAGCTTTGATGAAGCAATATTTAAAGGGGTTTGTGCTACTAGACAGTTAGCCAAGCGTCAGATAACTTGGTTGAGAAGTTGGAAGGATTTGACTTGGTTAGATAGTGAGAATATTGGACAAGGAGTTGAGATAATCTCCGATATCATCGACTCAGATTAAGTTTTTAGAGTATTTATGTAAACTTCAATATGACATTTTTGTATAATCATCAAGTGTCATAAAAAGTGCAGCGTTAATCACTTTACTGAACCAAACCTAGCCCTAACCGAAATCGTTGAGTTTATTGGCTAAGCATAAGAAATAAATAGGTATTTATTGAGTGGTTTTCCGTAGCTCAAGTATTGGGGAGTTACTCTCAATCTAGTATCTTGATGTTAGTTAGGTATATAATAAGAATGTGTTGCATTAACAATACCTGGACACGGATCGTAATACACTACAGGTGTTGTTTTATTTAGCTTGGATGCATAAATATTTCACTTATTGCTGTCGATTGCTAAAAATCACAATAACAAACAAAAAAAGGAAAATAACAATGGCAAAGGGGCAATCTTTACAAGACCCGTTTTTGAACGCACTGCGTCGTGAGCGAGTGCCGGTTTCAATTTATTTAGTCAATGGCATCAAGTTACAAGGTCAAATTGAGTCTTTTGACCAATTCGTCATTTTGTTGAAGAACACTGTAAACCAAATGGTTTATAAGCATGCTATTTCGACAGTCGTTCCTGCTCGTGCAGTAACGCATCACACAGCCAACGAGCGAGCTGATCGCCCTCAAGATAAACCAGAAGAATAATTGAAAAATTTACTTAAAAACCTAAGGTATTATGTAAGGAGTCTATCGCTTGTTTGACCGGTATGAATCAGGTGAACAGGCGATACTTGTTCATATAAACTTTACGCAAGAAGGGGAATGGGAAGATTTAGCAGAGTTTGAGATGCTAGTCTCTTCTGCTGGTGTAACCAACCTGCAAACCGTGACTGGAAGTCGACAATCACCTCACCATAAATACTACGTTGGTGAGGGGAAGGCTCAGGAAATTGCAGATGTTGTGCAACAGACTGATGCTCAAATCGTAATCTTCAATCACTCCCTTTCTCCTGCCCAAGAACGTAACCTAGAACAGCTTTGTAAATGTAGAGTATTAGACCGAACTGGTCTTATTCTCGATATTTTTGCTCAGCGTGCCAGAACTCATGAAGGTAAACTTCAGGTCGAGTTAGCGCAGCTTCGTCATCTTTCTACTCGATTAATTCGAGGTTGGACTCACCTTGAGCGCCAAAAAGGGGGCATCGGCCTTCGTGGTCCTGGTGAGACACAGCTAGAAACCGATAGGCGTTTATTGCGTGACCGTATTAAAGCGATACTACGTCGATTAGACCGTGTAGCTAAGCAGCGCGAACAAGGGCGTCGTGCTCGTAAGCGTGCTGAAATACCTACACTGTCTTTAGTTGGCTATACCAATGCTGGCAAATCAACACTGTTCAATCTCATTACTGAGTCTAGTGTTTACGCGGCGGATCAGTTATTTGCTACCCTTGACCCTACTTTACGTAAGATAGAGTTAGATGATGTTGGTTTAGCAATATTGGCTGATACGGTTGGTTTTATTCGACACCTTCCCCATGATCTTGTTGCTGCATTTAAGGCAACCTTGCAAGAAACTCAGGAAGCAGACATCTTGTTACATGTTATAGATGCGAGTGATGAGCGTTTCAGGGAGAATGTGCAGGCGGTAGATATCGTACTTGAAGAGATCGATGCTCATGAAGTACCTACTCTACTGGTCATGAACAAGATTGATAACCTAGAAGGCGCTTCACCTCGTATCGACTACGATGAAGAAGGTGTGCCTCTTAGGGTATGGGTGTCAGCAATGGAAGGCGAGGGTATCGAGCTATTATTCCAAGCATTGACTGAGCGTTTAGCAGGTCAAATGGTAGAATATAAGCTGTGTATCCCACCTCTTGTGCAAGGAAGGTTGCGAAGTGTGTTGTTCAGCATGAAATCGATTCGCCAAGAAGAGTATGATACTGAAGGCAATTTATTGATTGATATTCGGATGCAACAAGCCGATTGGGCTAGGTTGCAAAAGAGAGAAGAAGTGCAGTTGGACGACTTTATCGTCGTTTGAAAGACTGCTACTTTATAACGTCATATCTAGTGATGGAGTTTTCTAATGGCGTGGAACGAGCCTGGAAATAACAACGGAAACAATGGCCGTGATAATGATCCTTGGGGAAACAATGATCGCGGCAATCAAAATTCAGGAGGTCGCAATCAAGGGCCACCTGATTTGGATGAAGTATTTAGTAAACTGAGTCAAAAGCTCAGTGGTAAGTTTGGTGGTGGAAAACGCAGTGGCGGTTCATCAATGAACGGTGGTGGTGCTATCGGGTTTGGCCTGATTGCGCTGATTGCTGTCGTTGTATGGGGCGCGTCAGGTTTCTATACCGTAGGTGAAGCAGAGCGTGGTGTTGTCTTGCGATTAGGTAAGTATGACCGCGTTGTTGATCCTGGTCTGAACTGGCGTCCACGCTTTGTTGATGAAGTGACAACAGTTAACGTTGAAGCAATTCGTGCACTTCAAGCTTCTGGCTTGATGTTAACGAAAGATGAAAACGTAGTAACGGTTGGTATGGGTGTGCAGTATCGAATCTCTGATCCGTACAAATATCTTTATCGTGTAACCAATGCTGATGATAGCTTGCGTCAAGCAACCGACTCAGCACTGCGAGCAGTTATTGGCGACTCTTTGATGGACAGCATTCTAACCAGTGGCCGTCAGCAAATTCGTCAAAGTACTCAGGTGACTCTAAATCGTATCATTGATAATTATGATATGGGGATTCAGATTGTGGATGTTAACTTCCAATCTGCTCGTCCACCGGAGCAAGTTAAAGACTCATTTGATGATGCAATCGCAGCGCGAGAAGATGAAGAGCGTTTCATCCGTGAAGCGGAAGCGTATAAAAATGAAATCTTACCAAAAGCGACTGGTCGTTCAGAACGTCTGAAGAAAGAAGCTTTGGGTTACAGTGAGCGCGTAGTTAATGAAGCTCAAGGTCAAGTAGCGCAGTTTGAAAAACTCCTTCCTGAGTATGAAGCAGCGCCTAAAGTAACTCGCAATCGCTTGTACCTAGATACAATGGAAGAGGTGTATTCAAATACATCTAAAGTGCTAATTGACTCTGATTCAAGCGGCAACCTACTTTATCTTCCAATGGATAAACTAGCAGGGCAGAAGAGTGATTCAACTAAGCGAGCGAATCGATCTTCATCAGCCTACGACAAGATTGTGCTAGATGCTGATAAGCCGAAAACTGAGCCTCAGCCTCAAACTCAAGATCGTTCAACTACTACCCGTCAAGGGAGATACTAAGAATGCGTAAGTTAATGATCCCAGTATTAGTAGTTACTCTTGCTCTAATGTTGATGTCACTATTCGTAATTCCAGAAGGGGAACGCGGCATCGTGGTTCGCTTTGGTCGAATCATGAAAGATACGAACGATATGTCTCGTATCTACGAACCTGGTTTGCACTTTAAAATGCCTTTGTTTGATAGTGTGAAGCGTCTTGATGCACGCATTCAAACTATGGATGGTAGAGCTGACCGCTTCGTAACATCAGAGAAAAAAGATGTAATCATCGATTCGTATGTTAAGTGGCGTATCGAAGATTTCGGTCAATACTATCTTGCGACAGGTGGCGGTAACGCATTGACAGCTCAAGCGCTCTTAGAGCGTAAAGTAACGGATGTATTACGTTCAGAGATTGGTGCTAGAGAAATCAAGCAGATCGTTTCTGGTCCTCGTAATGAAGCTGTACTACCTGATGAATCAGAGCTTGATGACACTGTATCTGAAGCAGCACGTCAAGCCGTTGAGATTGACGGTGAGCGTGACAAGATTATGGAAGAGGTACTAAATGACACTCGTAAGAGCGCATTTAAAGACCTTGGTGTTCGTGTAGTTGATTTCCGAATGAAGAAAATCAACTTACCAGACGAAATCAGTGAATCTATCTACCGTCGTATGCGCGCTGAACGTGAAAGTGTTGCTCGTAAACACCGTTCACAAGGTCGTGAAAAAGCTGAAATCATTCGTGCACAAGCGGATCTTGAAGTTGCGACTCTATTAGCGGAGGCGGATAGAACGGCTCGAATTACACGTGGTGAAGCAGATGCTCGCGCAGCGAAAATCTATTCAGAATCGTATAGTAAAGACCCTGAGTTCTATAGCTTCATTCGTTCGCTAAAAGCGTATGAAAGATCATTCTCTGAGAAAGGGGACATTATGGTTCTCGATCCTAAGAGTGATTTCTTCCGCTTTATGAATGACTCTGAAGGTAAACTTCCAAAAGCGAAGTAACTTTGGATTGATACAACGAAAAAGGACTCTAATCTAGAGTCCTTTTTTTTGTCTAATATTGGCTTAGCTAGCCCATCATGGTGATGATAACTATGCCAGCGACGACTAAGCAGCCACCGATTCTACGTAATTGTGTATCGGGTTGCGCACTTAATTGGGCAACCATTTTTCGCCAACCATCGGGTGCAATGAATGGACCAATACCTTCAAAGAGCAATACTAGTCCAATGGCTAGCCATATAGATTCCGACATGGGTGTTCCAGGAGGGTGAGTCGTGAAGCAAGTGTATCAGCGAATTTTTAGTAAAGGAATGGATAGCAAACAAAGGGTTAGCTTTATCGGACTAGTAATAGATTGCATTTTTATTGATTTAACCCTAGAAAAGGTGCATTGAAATACAAAACTCTGATTAAAAAATGACTGCATCAGACTTGATTCAGTGCTAGAATCCTTTTTTAACTACCAGTCAGAACGGAAAGATGGGAAATAACGTAGTTGTTTTAGGCACTCAATGGGGTGATGAAGGTAAAGGTAAGATCGTTGACCTTTTAACTGAAGATGCAAAATATGTGGTTCGCTACCAAGGCGGTCACAATGCAGGCCACACTCTAGTTATTGACGGTGAAAAAACCGTTCTCCACTTAATTCCATCAGGTATTCTACGCGATAATGTTAAATGCATTATTGGTAATGGCGTAGTTCTTTCTCCTGATGCTCTACTGAACGAAATGAGGCCTCTTGAAGAGCGTGGCATTCCTGTAAGTGAGCGTTTATTCATTTCAGAAGCTTGTCCTTTAATTCTTCCTTATCATATTGCCCTAGACCAAGCGCGCGAAAAAGCACGTGGTAATAAAGCAATTGGTACTACAGGTCGTGGTATCGGTCCTGCTTACGAGGACAAAGTTTCTCGTCGTGGTCTTCGTGTTGGCGATCTTTTTGATAAGCAAGCGTTCGCAGAGAAGCTAAAAGAAGTGGTGGAATATCACAACTTTACTCTAGTTAACTACTTTAAAGTTGAAGCTGTTAGCTACGAAGAAGTACTTGAACAAGCAATGAGCTACGCTGATCTATTAACGTCAATGGTTATTGATGTTACTGATGAGCTAGACGCAGCGCGTAAGCGTGGCGATAAGATCATGTTTGAAGGTGCTCAAGGTACACTTCTAGATATTGACCATGGTACTTACCCATATGTAACCTCTTCGAATACTACCGCTGGTGGTGTTGCTGCAGGTTCTGGTTTTGGTCCACGTCATATCGGTTATATTCTAGGTATCGCGAAAGCATACTGTACTCGTGTTGGTTCTGGTCCATTCCCTACTGAATTGTATGATGGTATCGAGAAGCAAGATCCAATCGGTAAACACCTAGGTGAAGTTGGCCATGAATTTGGTGCAACTACCGGTCGTCTACGTCGTACAGGTTGGTTTGATGCAGTTGCTATGCGTCGTGCAGTACAACTTAACTCAGTGTCAGGCTTTTGCTTAACTAAACTGGACGTTTTAGACGGTCTAGAAGAGCTGAAAATCTGTACTGGTTATAAAATGAATGATGGTTCTGTTCTTGAAGTTTCGCCAATGGCGGCAGAAGCTTTCGAAGAAGCAACGCCTATCTACGAAACCATGCCAGGTTGGTCTGAAAATACCTTTGGTGCTAAATCAATTGATGCGCTTCCACAAGCTGCTCTTGATTACATTAAGCGTATTGAAGAGTTAACTGGTGTACCAATAGATATTATCTCTACTGGTCCTGACCGTAATGAAACTATCATTAAGGTACACCCATTTAGCTCTTAATTTTTTAGAGCAGATGAAAAAAAACCGGCTTTTAAAGCCGGTTTTTTTATTTTATAGGATTTTGTGAGGACCGAAACACTCATAATGTATTTGGCTTGAAGTAAAGCCGAGTTCGGTTAATTGCTTCGCAACACTTTGCATAAATGCTACTGGACCACAGAAGTAGACTTCTGCATCTTTAGGGAGCTGTTGGTGATTGAGCTTACTAAGGTTTATAAGCCCTTGGTGTTGATAATCTTCAGCGGGTACGTCTTGAGCTAACGGTGCGTTGTACCAGGTAGCGTATTCAAAATCGCCTCGGCTTTGGCAGATATCTAAAACATGTTGTTTGAATGCGTGTTGCTCACCATTTTCTGTAGCGTGTAACCAAGTAACAGCTCGCTCTTTATCGGCAAGGGTTTCAAGCATAGATAGTGTCGGCGTAAGTCCAACACCAGCGGATATCAGCACTACAGGCTTGTCACTTTGTTGGTCTAGGAAAAAGTCACCTGCGGGTGGAGCAAGTTTTACTATATCGCCAACCTTGACTGAATTGTGAAGATGGTTGGAGACTAAACCCTCACCTTCGCGCTTAACAGAGATGCGATAAGAGTCAGTTTCAGGCTTTGAAGATAGGCTATATTGACGGATTTCTTGGTAGTCAAACTCACCATTGTCAAAATAGATACCTAGGTATTGTCCAGGATTAAAGCCTACAACAGGCTTATTATCACATGGTTTGAATACGAAGCTGGTGATCAAAGAGCTTTGTTGTTGTTTTTCGACAACCTTAAATTCTCTTAGTCCACGCCAGCCGCCAGTATCAGATTCAATGCTTTGGTAAATTTGTTCTTCTCTTTGAATGAAGATGTCAGCGAGTAAGCCATAGGCTTCACCCCAAGCATCAAGAACGTCTTGGCCAGGAGAAAGTAGCTCATCAATAGTCGCTAATAGGTGACCACCAACAATTTGGTATTGCTCGGCGGTAATCATAAAACTTGTATGTTTTTGCGCAATTTTTTCGACTACAGGCAGCAGGGCTTCAATGTTTTCAATGTTAGCAGCGTAACCGCATATAGCGTTGAATAACGCTTCACGTTGGTCACCGTTACGCTGGTTGCTCATGTTAAAAATGTCCTTGAGCTCGGGATTGTGAGAAAACATGCGATCATAGAAATGCGCAGTTAGAGCTGGGCCTGTTTGAGCAACAACTGGAGCTGTTGCCTTGACGATATCAATAGTTGATTGAGATAACATAAGCTTCATTCCGTAAAGGTGTATTTAATGTATACCTTATAATCTCTATAAAATGTATCCTAAAGTCAACAAAAGAATTAGAATAGCGTTGATAAGGGAGAGAATAGATGCAAATTACCAGTTTTACCGATTACGCAATACGAACATTGATTTATCTAGCTGCCCTAAAAAAAGGTGAATTGACCAATATTACTCAGGTAAGTGAGGTGTTTGATATCTCTCGAAACCATATGGTTAAGATTGTAAATAAGCTTGGTCAAAAGGGCTTCATTGAAACTATTCGTGGTAAGAATGGTGGTATTCGCCTTAAGCAAACAGCGAGTCAAATCAATATCGGATCGGTGGTACGTGAATTAGAACCATTGCAAGTGATCAACTGCTCTCCAGAGTTTTGCCACATAACACCGGCTTGTCGGCTAAAGTCTTATCTACATAATGCAAAAGAAGCATTTTTAGCCGAATTGGATAAGTGTCATCTTGATGAGTTGCTTGACGAAAATAGTGACCTGCTGATCTTACTATCTAAACCTTGAGCTTAATTTAATTACTAATTTTTAAGCATTTTTCCCTTGTTGGCGGTGACTAGAATATACTAGATGTAACCGCCTCAGTTAACGAGTTCACTCATGTCCGAATCATTCGAACGCGATCCTCACGCAAAGCGTGAAGCTGAAAATTACGCCAATCCAGTACCAAGTAGGGAGTTTATTCTCAATTTCTTGCAAAATGCTGGAGCCCCAATGAACCGTAATGATCTTTTTGCAGCCCTTGAGCTGAAAGGAGAAGATCAATATGAAGGTTTAAGACGTCGCCTAAATGCGATGTTGCGCGATGGGCAATTGGTCTTTACCCGCAGACAATGCTTTGCGGTGCCTGAAAAACTAGAAATGATCAAAGGCCATATCATAGGTCACAAAGATGGCTATGGTTGGGTTCGCCCTGAAGGGGTGATTGGTCGAGATAAAGACCTAGTGCTTCCGTTCCATCAAATGCGCAATGTTATCCATGGTGACTATGTATTAGTTCAAGAAGCTGGTACGGATAAACGTGGACGCAAAGAAGGTCGTATTGTTCGAGTTCTAGAAGAGCAGAGCACTCAGATTGTAGGTCGCTTCTTTTTGGAGTTCGGTCATGCTTATGTTGTTCCTGATGACTCTCGAATTCACCATGATATCTTGATCCCTGAAGCCGATCGCTCAGGGGCTCGTATGGGCAATGTTGTGGTTATCGAACTTACTGATCGTGGCAATCGCTCTCGTGGTATGTCGGGTAAGGTCGTTGAAGTTTTAGGTGAGAATCTTGCGCCTGGAATGGAAACTCAAATCGCCATAAAAACCCACCAGATCCCAAATGAGTGGCCACAAGAAGTAACTAAGCAGGTCTCTGGTTTAGCTGAAGAAGTGCCAGAAGAGGCTAAGGTCGGCCGTGTTGATTTACGTCAATTACCATTGGTGACCATCGATGGCGAAGATGCTCGAGATTTTGATGACGCAGTGTATTGTGAACGCAAGAAGACTGGTGGATGGCGTCTTTGGGTGGCAATCGCCGATGTAAGCTATTATGTACGTCCTAATTCAGCTTTAGATAAAGAAGCGATTAACCGAGGCAACTCTGTTTACTTCCCTTCACAAGTTGTCCCTATGCTACCTGAAGTGCTTTCCAATGGACTGTGCTCACTAAATCCTCAGGTTGACCGTTTATGTATGGTATGCGAAATGACCGTTTCTGATAGTGGCAAGCTCTCGGGCTATAAGCACTACGAAGCGGTAATGAACTCTCATGCTCGACTTACCTATACCAAGGTAAATGACATCTTAAATGGCGACAAAGAGCTAACAGAGCGCTATCAGAGCGTTGTACCGCATCTGCAAGAATTACATAACATGTATCAGGCTCTAAAGCAGTCGCGTGATAAGCGTGGAGCAATAGAGTTTGAAACAGTCGAAACCAAGTTTATCTTTAATGCCGAGCGCAAGATTGATCGTATTGAGCCTGTAATTCGAAACGATGCCCATAAATTAATTGAAGAATGCATGATACTGGCCAATATTGCTTCTGCATCTTTGGTAGAAAAATCCAAAGAGCCGGCCTTGTATCGTATCCATGAATCGCCAGGTGAAGAACGCTTAACGGGCTTTAAAGACTTCCTTGGTGAGCTTGGTTTATTCCTTAACGGTGGATTGGAGCCATCTCCAACTGACTATGCTGACTTGATGGCATTGGTACGTGAGCGTCCGGATAAAGAACTGATCCAGACTATGTTGCTGCGTTCAATGAAACAAGCGGTGTATAATCCAGACAATGCCGGTCACTTTGGCTTAGCCTTAAAACGTTACGCTCACTTTACATCACCGATTCGACGTTATCCTGACCTTCTGCTACACCGTGCTATTAAGTATTTAATCGCGAAGCAAGAGGGGCAGAATCAAGATATCTGGACCCCAACTGGCGGATACCATTATTCATTTGATGATATGGATGTGTATGGTGAGCAGTGTTCGATGACAGAGCGACGCGCTGATGATGCCACACGAGATGTTGCTGATTGGCTCAAGTGTGAGTACATGCAAGACCATGTTGGTGAAGAGTTACAAGGGGTTATTGCCAATGTAACTGCATTTGGCTTCTTTGTTCGCTTGAGCGATCTGCATATAGATGGTTTAGTTCATATCTCATCATTAGCGAATGACTATTACCGTTTTGATGGTGTTGGTCAGCGCTTGGTCGGTGAAAGTTCAGGACAGATCTATCGTTTAGGTGACCAAGTTAAGGTTAAGGTTTTAGCCGTTAATCTGAATGACAAGCAGATAGACTTTGAAATAGCCGGTAGCCAGCGAGTACCAAGAGGCAAAGGTAAGACCTCTAAGAAGCGCATAGCTGAAAGTACTAAAAAGCAGGCTAGTGCGAAGGGTGGCAAAGCCAAGGCTATGATTGAGCCGACTGTGCGCCCTGATGGCAGCGCTGATAAGCCGAGCAAGCCTAAGAAGCCTAAGAAGCCTAAGGGCGATAAAGCGCGTAATGCAAAATCACGAGCAAGCAACAACAAGTCTCGCAGCAACAAGAAGTAAGAGAATTAATTAATGAGTAACGAATTTATTTACGGTATTCACGCGGTAAAAGCCGTGTTGGAAAAAGACCCTGCACGTTTTATTGAGGTATTTGTACTTAAAGGTCGTCAAGATGACCGTCTATTGCCTTTACTTAAGCTGCTACAAACCTATGGTATATCTATCCAACAAATGGGCCGTAAGCCATTAGATGAGAAAGCAAAAGGTGCTAATCATCAAGGGATTATTGCGCGAGTAAAACCGACTAAAGCATTAAATGAAAATGACCTTGATGACGTATTGGTAGGCCATGAAACCCCACTACTGCTTATTTTAGATGGTGTTACCGATCCGCATAACCTAGGTGCTTGTTTACGTAACGCTGATGCCGCTGGTGTGGCTGCGGTTATTGTACCTAAAGATAGGTCTGCACCGCTCACAGCAACGGTAAGCAAGGTAGCCTGTGGGGCTGCTGAAACCGTACCTCTAGTTCGCGTAACTAACCTTGCGCGTACTATGCGTCACCTGCAAGAACGAGGTGTATGGATTGTAGGGACGGCTGGAGAAGCGACTCATGATATCTATCACAGTAAGCTTAATGGTCCGTTAGCTATCGTTATGGGAGCTGAAGGGGATGGTATGCGTCGCCTAACGCGTGAAACCTGTGATGATTTAATTAAAATCCCAATGGCAGGGTCAGTATCAAGCTTAAACGTATCGGTTGCTTCCGGTATTTGTTTATTTGAAGCAGTGAGACAGCGTCAAAACTAGGTTGTATATCGCAATTATCAAATAGGAACTTAGGCTCCTGTTTTTTTATCTGGAATAAGGCGTTAGTAGTCGGTAACTGATTGTTAAATGTACGAATAAAGTGCTTTTAAAGAATATGATGAACTAGGGGGCTTTTTCTCTTGATCTTGCTGCCTGATTTCTGTACTATTTGCCGTCCTTAAAACTCGGTCATTTATCTTTAGTTCCTTGCTTCCTCTGGACGACCGAGCCATTCGTGGAAGCTAATAATCCGTAAGGAGCAACATATGCGTCATTACGAAATCGTATTCATGGTGCACCCTGATCAAAGCGAGCAAGTTGCTGGCATGATCGAGCGTTACACTGGTTCTATCACTGAAGCTGGCGGTACTATCCACCGTCTAGAAGATTGGGGTCGTCGTCAACTGGCTTACCCAATCAACAAGCTTCACAAAGCTCACTACGTTCTTATGAACGTTGAAGCTGGTCAAGCTGTGATTGATGAGCTAGAAACTGCTTTCCGTTTTAACGATGCAGTTCTACGTAACATGATCATGCGCACTAAAGATGCTAAGACTGAACAGTCTATCATGCTTAAGCAAAAAGAAGAGCGTGCTCCACGTCGTGAAGAGCGTTCTGAAGCTAAGCCAGAAGCATCTGCTGAGTAATTAACTGTATGACCAATCGATTGGATTTGAGCGGTGTTATCGCGAAAGATCCAGTTAGACGCCATAGCCCTGCGGGTATACCACATTGTCAGTTTTGGCTTGAGCATCGCTCAACTGTGGTAGAAGCTAGCTTCGAAAGACAAGTATATTGTCGAATGCCGGTAGTGGTAAGTGGTAATAGGTCAAACAATTTAACTCAAGAACTAGTTAAAGGCAGCAATATCAAGGTAAGTGGTTTTGTCACTTATCAAACTAGCCGAAACGGCTCAGGGAAATTGGTACTGCATGCCGACAACATCACTCAAATTTAAGATCAGGAGATAGCCCATGGCTCGTTTCTTCCGTCGTCGTAAATTCTGCCGTTTTACTGCAGAAGGCGTACAAGAGATTGATTACAAAGACGTAGCAACTCTTAAAAACTACATCACTGAAGCTGGTAAAATCGTACCTAGCCGTATCACTGGTACAAGCGCTAAGTATCAACGTCAACTAGCTCGCGCTATTAAGCGTTCTCGCTACCTAGCACTACTTCCGTACACTGATAAGCATCAGTAATCGGTCGGTTTATTTAAAGAGGATTAAACAATGCAAGTTATTCTACTTGATAAAATCGGTAACCTAGGTGGTCTTGGCGATACTGTAAACGTTAAATCTGGCTACGCTCGTAACTTCCTTATCCCTCAAGGTAAAGCAGTTATGGCAACTAAATCTAACGTTGAAATGTTCGAAACACGTCGTGCTGAACTAGAAGCTAAAGTTGCTGAGCAACTAACTGCTGCTCAAGCTCGTGCTGAGAACGTTAACGCTCTAGAAGCTGTAGTTATCGCATCTAAAGCTGGTGACGAAGGTAAACTATTCGGTTCTATCGGTACTCGTGATATCGCTGACGCAATTACTGCTGCTGGCGTTGAAGTATCTAAGAGCGAAGTTCGTCTTCCTGAAGGCGCTCTACGTAACATCGGTGAGTTTGAAATTAGCATCCAACTTCATTCTGAAGTTTTTGCTACTATCACGCTACAAGTTGTTGCTGCTGAGTAATTTTCAGTAAAGACTAGCTTAAAAACATCAGCTTCGGCTGGTGTTTTTTTATGCCTGTTAGAAAAGGAAAAGTAGGTTAATCGACGTAACTGAGTCGGTATTGCTGAGTCCATTTGGTACCTTGTTATGGTACTGACGGTTATGGACAATCTTAAGTGCAATATCATCGGTTATCTCATTGACCACCGAGAATTCATTATCAGTACGAATATTGCTTTTACCGGCTACAATGGTGAATTCAGTGCCTATAGCTAGGCTCTTGATTGGTTTCCAGGTAATGGCTAGATTACCGCGGACAATCGCCTCATGGACGGTGTCAGGAAAGATAATATCGTCATCATCTATTTCATCTAGGTTCGGCTCTTGATATCGAAAACCTGGACCAATTTCCCCTTCAAGTACCAAGGTTTCAGTATTCGTGAACTGATAACCCAAACCTGCAGATAACGTATAGTCAGTGAAATAGGCGCTATATTTAGAGTCATATCCTTTGAAACTTGAGTAAGCATAGCTCTTTTTACCTAGCTTATAGTCCCCCTGCAGATCGTAAGTAGATTGCCTTTTATCTTCATCGCCATCTTTGTAGAGAAGGTAATATTTCCATTCTCCATTGACACGATATCGACCGGAGGTGTATTCGGCACTGAGACGAGAGTTAAGGGATTTTGAGCTAGAGTTTCCAGAGTGAGATTGATAGCCAAACTCTACTTCTGATTGCCACGGAGAGGGGCCTTCAATATCCGCATCAGAAAGTTCTTCTGCATGAAGTACTGAACTTGACAGCAGCCCCAAACAAAATAATAACCTTTTCGACACAAATTACCTCAGGATATTCAAAAGAGTGCATTGTAGCTTAAGTAGTAAGCAAATAGTCAACTACAGGTAAAAATTGTGCAACTACCTCTTACTTTCGCGATTTTTTCTATCATCTGAGTATAATGCAGTTAATAAACTAGATATTGAGCTAAGCCATGTCCGAACAACGTACCTACGCCAAGCAAGACAAGCAAGTCGATGCTATAAAAACTCCTCCCCATTCTATTGAGGCAGAGCAATCTGTTATAGGGGGCTTATTACTCGATAATGAGCGTTGGGATACAGTGGCCGAAAAGGTCATGGCATCCGATTTCTACAGTCGCCCACATCGATTAGTATTTGAAGCGGTTAAAGCCATTCTTGATGACAGTCAGCCTCTGGATTTGATCACGCTATCTGAGTTTTTAGAGCGCCGTGAACAACTAGAAGATGTCGGTGGTTTTGCCTATCTTGCGGATCTGGTTAAGAACACCCCGAGTGCTGCCAATATTAATGCCTACGCAGAGATAGTAGCAGAGCGTGCTGTGGTACGTAGTCTAATTGGTGTAGCTAATGAAATTGCAGATGCCGGTTATGATCCGCAAGGGCGTAGTTCCAGTGATCTGGTTGATTTAGCAGAGAGTAAAGTGTTTGCCATTGCTGAAGAGCGAGGCAATGACAATGAAGGACCGCAGAACGTAGAAAGTATTTTAGAAAGTACTCTTGAACGCATCGAGGTTCTTTATCAATCTCCGCAAGACGGCGTGACCGGTGTTAGTACCGGGTTTAATGATCTAAACAAGAAAACCGCAGGTCTTCAACCATCTGATTTGGTCATAGTGGCAGCGCGTCCATCAATGGGTAAAACAACCTTTGCGATGAACCTATGTGAAAATGCTGCGATGGATTCAGACAAGCCAGTGCTGATCTTCTCTCTAGAGATGCCCTCAGAGCAGATCATGATGAGGATGCTGGCGTCACTATCGCGTGTTGACCAAACTAAGATTCGAACTGGCCAACTCGATGATGAAGATTGGGCACGCATTTCATCAACCATGGGGCTTCTGATGCAGAAGAAGAACATGTTTATTGATGATAGTTCAGGCTTGACGCCAACAGAGCTGCGCTCTCGTGCTCGACGTGTAGCACGAGATGCGGGTGGGTTAAGCCTTATAATGGTGGATTACCTACAGCTGATGCGTGTACCTGGTATGCAAGACAATCGAACATTAGAGATATCAGAAATATCTCGCTCATTAAAAGCGTTAGCCAAAGAGTTGCAAGTGCCGGTTGTTGCGTTATCTCAGCTCAACCGTTCCTTGGAGCAGCGAGCTGATAAGCGACCAATTAACTCGGATTTGCGTGAGTCGGGTGCGATCGAGCAAGATGCTGATTTGATTATGTTTATCTATCGAGATGAGGTTTATAACCCAGATAGCAGCATGAAAGGCACAGCTGAAATCATTCTAGGTAAGCAACGTAACGGCCCTATTGGTTCAGTGCGTTTAACCTTCCAAGGACAATTTTCTCGCTTTGATAACTATGCGGGTCCAGCTTTTGATTATGATGATGAGTAACAATTAATATGAGTAATTCAAAAGCCGCAGTCGCGTGTATCAATACCGATGCTCTACAACACAATATCCAGCTAATTCATCATCAAGCGCCAAGTAGTAAGCTACTCGCGGTTGTAAAGGCGAATGGCTATGGCCACGGTTTGTTAGAAGTGGCGAAAAATGCAGTAGGCACCGATGCGTATGGGGTGGCTCGAATAGAAGAAGCCCTGCAATTGAGGTCAGGTGGCATTGTTAAACCTATCTTATTGCTAGAAGGCTTTTATTCACCAGATGACCTACCGATATTAGTAACCAATAATATTCAAACCGTTATCCACTGTGAAGAGCAGCTAGTTGCGTTAGAGCAAGCAGAGTTAGATGGCTCCGTTGTGGTATGGCTAAAAATGGATACTGGCATGCATCGCTTGGGTGTTAGACCAGAGCAGTACGATGAGTTTATTGAAAGACTGCATAACTGTAAAAATGTCGCTAAGCCATTGCGTTATATCAGCCACTTTGGTTGTGCTGATGAGCTAGATAACCCTATTACTTCCCGGCAGATAGAGCTGTTTGAAGCCACGACTGAAAACTGCCAAGGAGAGCGCTCTATTGCAGCATCTTCTGGTATTTTATCTCGACCTGATAGCCACTTTGAGTGGGTGAGACCTGGGATCATCATGTATGGTGTATCGCCATTTTCTCATAACGATGCATCACAGATGGGCTATCGACCTGTGATGACTCTGCGCTCACACTTGATTGCCATCAATGAATTAAAGGCGGGTGAGAGCGTTGGATATGGCGCGAACTGGAGTACAGAGAGAGATACCAAAATTGGTGTTATCGCGATTGGTTATGGCGATGGTTATCCAAGAACGGCACCTAATGGAACGCCAGTATTCGTTAATGGACGTAAGGTCCCGTTGGCTGGTCGAGTATCTATGGATATGCTGACAGTCGACTTAGGGCCAGATGCAAGTGACGAAGTTGGTGATGTAGCTGTCATGTGGGGTGACAACTTACCAGTGGAAGAGGTAGCTAGGTTTGTGGGTACGATTGCTTATGAACTGGTAACTAAATTGACTTCGCGTGTCATATCTATTTACACCAAAGATCACCTTGGGCAATAAGAATGTGACGAACATCAATAAGTGCGCTAATTAGCTGGTTGATAATCGATACTCTAAAAAATAAGCTGTCACAATAATAATTTTTGGGCAATGACAATTTCATGCCTACTTTGCGAGTTTCAGAGGGGGGTTCGATTCTATTATCCAGAATCGAACAAACTTAAAATTACAAACAGGAAATAAATATGTTGAAGAACATTAACCCAACGCAAACTGAAGCGTGGAAAGCGCTAACTGCTCATTTTGAGTCAGCACAAGATATGCAGATGAAAGATCTATTTGCAGCTGATTCACAACGCTTCACTAATTTTTCGAAGGCGTTTGGTGACGACATTCTGGTTGATTACTCTAAGAACTTAATCGATCAACAAACCATGACTCATCTATTTGATCTTGCTAAGCAAACCGAACTTCAATCGGCAATCGATGCAATGTTCTCTGGTGCTAAGATCAACCAAACAGAAGGTCGCGCTGTTCTTCATACCGCATTGCGTAATCGCAGCAACACTGCAGTTGTTGTAGATGGTGAAGATGTGATGCCTGCAGTAAACGCAGTTTTAGACAAAATTAAGTCATTCACTGATCGTGTAATCGGTGGAGACTGGAAAGGCTATACAGGTAAAGCTATCACTGATGTTGTAAATATCGGTATCGGCGGTTCAGACCTAGGTCCTTACATGGTGACTGAAGCGCTATCACCATTTAAAAATCATCTAAATTTGCACTTTGTTTCAAACGTAGATGGCACCCACATTGCTGAAACACTGAAGAAAGTTAACCCTGAGACAACACTATTCTTGGTAGCATCAAAGACCTTTACTACTCAAGAAACAATGACCAACGCACACTCTGCTCGTGATTGGTTCTTGGCTTCTGCAACTGACGAAGCACACGTTGCTAAGCACTTCGCAGCTCTATCTACCAATGGCCAAGCAGTGTCTGAGTTTGGTATTGATACTGACAACATGTTTGAATTCTGGGACTGGGTTGGTGGTCGTTACTCTCTATGGTCTGCAATCGGTCTTTCTATTGCACTAGGTGTAGGTTACGACAACTTTGTTGAGCTACTTGCTGGTGCTCACGAGATGGATAACCATTTCCGTTCAACGGAACTAGAAAACAATATACCAACCATCTTGGCACTGATTGGTATTTGGTATAACAACTTCCATGGTTCTGAGTCAGAAACTATCTTACCTTATGATCAGTATATGCATCGCTTTGCCGCTTACTTCCAGCAAGGTAACATGGAATCAAACGGTAAATACACTGACCGCAATGGTGACGCAGTAGATTACCAAACAGGTCCAATCATCTGGGGTGAACCAGGTACTAATGGTCAACATGCGTTTTATCAGTTGATCCACCAAGGTACTAAGCTAATTCCTTGTGATTTCATTGCGCCAGCAGTAAGCCACAACCCAACAGGTGACCATCATCAAAAACTGATGTCGAACTTCTTTGCTCAAACAGAAGCGCTGGCATTTGGTAAGTCACAACAAGTAGTTGAAGCTGAATTAAAGGCTGCGGGTAAATCTGACGCTGAAATCGCTGAACTAGCACCATTCAAGGTGTTTGAAGGTAACCGCCCAACTAACTCCATCTTAGTTAAACAGATTACTCCACGTACTTTAGGCAACCTAATTGCTATGTATGAGCACAAGATCTTTGTTCAAGGTGTTATCTGGAATATCTTTACCTTTGACCAATGGGGGGTTGAGCTTGGTAAGCAACTAGCAAACCAAATCTTACCTGAGTTGGCCGACAACACCGCAGTGGACTCTCATGATAGCTCAACTAATGGTTTGATTAATGCGTTTAAACAACTGCGCAGTTAAGCCTTAACGTTTAGTTAGACAGAAGACCAGCCTAGTGCTGGTCTTTTTTTATATTGCACCTTATTAAATATACTTAAAGGTTATATCTGTTGTGAATTGCAATCTCGTAATAATGGAGTAACATAGGCATTTAGATGGCTAGAAGTCTTAAATGAATTATGGAGTTAGAATGAAAGGGATTAAGAGCGTAATAGGTTTGACACTAATCTCAGCGTTGGCTTTAGGCCTAACAGCTTGTGGTAAGGAAGAAGCTAAGGTGATTAAGGTTGGTGCTACTGTCGGCCCTCACGCTCAGGTGGTGGAAGCGGTGGCTAAAGAAGCGGCTAAACAAGGCCTAAAAGTTGAAGTTGTTGAATTCTCAGATTACGTTACACCTAATGCGGCGTTAGACGATGGCAGTATTGATTTAAACAGTTATCAGCATCAACCGTTTTTAGATAACTATAACCAAGGGCATGACTCGCATCTAACCTCTATTGGCCGCTCTATTTTGATGCGAATGGGAATCTACTCAGATAAATTCGACTCTTTAGCTGCGTTACCAAATAAAGCAAGAATCGGTATTCCAAATGACCCAACCAATGGTGGTCGAGGCCTACTACTGCTTGCTCAAGCAAAGCTTATTACCTTAAAGTCTGATGTTGGATTTAAAGCGACACTACAAGACATCACTTCTAATCCCAAGCAGCTACAGTTTGTAGAGGTTGATGCAGCTCAATTACCTCGCGCATTAGATGACTTAGATGCAGCGGCAATTACTATGAACTATGTAATGTCTTCCGGGTTAGACCCTAAGAAACAAGGTATTTTCCTCGAAGCCAAAGATGCCCCTCTAGCAGTAATGGTTATCGCGGCGCGTGAGGACCATAAAGATGATGCTGATTATCAGAAGTTTGTGAAAATATTCCAATCGCAAGCGACGCGAGAATTCCTTGAAAAAACCTTTAAAGGAACGATTGAGCCTGCATTTTAGTTGTAGTTGAATCTTTCCAAAAAAACTAAAGCCTGCCAAGACAATGTCTAAGCAGGCTTTTTTAATTTAGTGAGATTCTGGGATTGATGGATATTCAACCACACCGTATAATCCGCACCTCAAAGTTGAAGGGCTAGATGATTCCAGTCGCTTTCACTTATAGCAATACTTATCGATTAGCATTGGATAGGTGTTGTTTAGCTCAATATAAGGTCTAAATTATGCATTCATCCTCACGCTTATCCGTCGCTCCTATGCTTGATTGGACGGATCGACATTGCCGATACTTTCACAGGCTGTTGTCACAGAATACTTTGCTGTATACCGAGATGGTTACTACAGGTGCAATTATTCATGGCAAGGGTGACTTCTTAAAGCATGACCAAAGTGAACACCCTGTTGCGTTACAACTAGGCGGGTCGAATGCAAAAGACTTAGCTCATTGTGCAAAGCTAGCTCAAGAGCGAGGATATGACGAAGTGAACCTTAATGTAGGTTGCCCGTCAGATCGAGTTCAGAACGGTCGATTTGGTGCGTGCTTAATGGCGGATCCTGAGCTGGTGGCAGAGTGTGTTGCAGCGATGAAGTCTGAGGTTTCTATTCCTGTTACCGTTAAAACACGTATCGGAATCGACGACCAAGATTCATATGAATTCTTAACTCGCTTTATTTCTATAGTGAGTGAGCAGGGAGGAAGTGAGCATTTTACTATCCATGCCCGTAAAGCTTGGCTTAGTGGCTTAAGCCCTAAAGAAAACCGAGAAATTCCACCATTAGATTACCCACGAGCGTATCAAATTAAACAGGATTTCCCTCATTTAGATATAGCGGTAAACGGTGGAGTAAAAAGCTTGGATGAGTCTTTACAGCACTTGCAGCACTTAGATGGTGTGATGATCGGCCGTGAGGCATATCAAAACCCTTATATTCTAGCAGAGGTTGATCAACGAATCTTTGGTCAAGATAAGCCTGTGATTAAACGTAGTGACGTAGTTAAGCTGATGTATCCGTATATAGAACAGCAACTAAGTGAGGGTGCATACCTCGGTCATATTACACGTCATATGTTGGGACTCTTCCAGCAAATGCCAGGTGCACGCCAATGGCGACGTTATATCAGCGAAAATGCACATAAAAAAGGCTCTGGCCTAGAAGTGCTACAAGCGGCTCTGGCAAAGATCCCGCAAGAGTTAGAGGTTTAAAAAACACTAACTCTTGGTTTATTTAGCCATTTAGATAACAGTAAACAGTTGGAAAGGGATGCTTTTCAGCTGTTTTTTGCTATTAAGTTATTGATAAATGGAGCCTGAATGGAACTTGGCAAGCTTATTGCTATCTACATTAATAGATAGATTTTAATGATACTAGGGAGTCACAATGGGTGAGTTACTGATGATATTCATGTTTATAGGGATATTGTTTGTTACAGGCATTACTTTTATGGGGTTCTTGATTGCATTCGCTAGCCTATTTTTTATAGCCTTAGTAATGAGTTTCCTAGGGGCCTTAGTTAAGTTTATTCCCTACGTACTGATGGCTGTAATTGTCTATTTTCTGTATCAAAAGTTTATCGCTACCAGTAATTAATAAATGTGTTGATTTGTTGTGCTAGTATCACTCTAATTGATTGAATTTAAAGAGTGGTAGGAGTTTTAAATGAACAAATGCACGCTTGTGACAGTGGTATCTGTTAGTGCATTGGCTATGCCTATAAGTGCACAGGCGCAACCAGAAGATTATGGACTACAAGGTAGCGTAACTGCTGATGTTTTTTGGGGGAGCACCAAG
Organism: Vibrio gallicus; assembly: GCF_024346875.1. NCBI lineage: Bacteria > Pseudomonadati > Pseudomonadota > Gammaproteobacteria > Vibrionales > Vibrionaceae > Vibrio > Vibrio gallicus. The sequence goes on along the minus strand of NZ_AP024871.1, from coordinate 2,234,238 downwards.
ATAAAAGAGACGCGAAAGGAAGATGATACCATTCCGTCCTTTTCCGCATCGATTGAGCATGATGTACCTTATCTCCCCAACTTTAGACTGCGTTATACAAAGTTAGATACCCCCGATATTGCTCATGATAAGTACGACTATACCTTTTATTACCGCCCTTTACGTACTGACAACCTTGCGCTAGATCTTGGCTTTACTTTATCAGATTACCGCAATAGCTTTTATCGCTATGACGCAACTGAAAGTGGTGATTTTGATAGCACGATTTTTAGTTGGTATGCAAACGCCCTGATTGCGGTACCAAATAGTAATTTCGCTGTAATAGGTGAGTTCGATTTTGGTGAGACAAGTAAGATTAAGAGTGCTGATATGACAGCAGGGATACAATACCGCATAGAGTGCGATTCTATCGACGTTATTTTTAGGGGAGGCTATAGGGTCTTAGATTATACTTTTAAAGAGTATGATAAGAAGGCGTATGGTTTTGTCGATGGTTGGTTTCTTGGCAGCAAGATTACCTTTTAGCGAATAATTCTTTTCAGGGGCTTTAGCCCCTTTTTGATAGTAATTCTCAACTCGCAATTTAAGCAGTTTGGTCCATCCTTAGTATAAGAAAAAGGAATGTGCTGTTATGACTATAAATGAATTGCGGGTCTTATATAGATCTCAAAACTTAGTAGAGGCCATTGTTGAACCCGGGGCTCAAGAGGGTGCATGGATGGTGGAGTTCCGAGATTCCGATGGAGGCGTCTTAATCCTTACCGATGTACATGGAGAGCAATGCCAGTACTCAGATCTGGATACCGCTTCTCGCACTGCTATGGCGGTCGGTTTTACCCAAGTGCGTGTAGAAGAACTATAGCCTCATTACTTTTTATTATTAAATATCCCTCTTTATTCTTTATTGTTATTTTTTTTAAAGGGTAACCTAGTGGTCACGAATTAAACAGGGATATTGTGATCATGTTGCTCAAGGATTTATCGGGGTTTGCCTCACCCCTTAACGACTCTCAAGCGGGTCTTCTAAAGCAGGCTGTAGCAGAGCTTTCACCCCAGCAACTTGCTTGGGTGAGCGGCTATTTTTATGGGGTGAGTCAAAATGCTCATTCGACAGCCTCATCATTACCCCCCCAAGTAGAAAGCATCGCTGCACAGCAACTAACTATCGTTTATGCATCTCAAACTGGTAACGCCAAAGGTGTTGCTGAGGTATTGCAAGCTAAGTTCGAGCAGCAAGGGATTTCCAGTAAACTATTTGATGCTGCAGATTATAAACTGAAAAGCCTTAAACATGAGACTCACTTAGTTATCGTTGCCTCAACCAATGGTGAGGGTGAAGTACCAGACAACGCAATCGAGCTTTACGATTACCTCACCTCTAAAAAAGCCCCCAAACTATCAAACCTTCAATATGCCGTGCTGGGTTTAGGTGATTCTAGTTATGAGCATTTTTGCCAAACAGGGAAAGACTTTGATGCTGCTTTATCCAAATTAGGCGCAAAGCCATTTTTAGAGCGCGTTGACTGCGACGTTGATTATCAAAGTGTTGCTGAACTGTGGCAAACTCAAACCTTTGACTTTATACAACAAGACCTACAGCAAGCTAGTAATGATGTGGTTCAACTTGCCGTTGTTAATAAGCAACAATCTTTGTCTGAATACAGCAAACAGAATCCATTTACCGCATCGATTGTGACAAATCAGAAAGTAACAGGGCGTGACTCAACTAAAGATGTGCGACATATTGAGATCGATCTCGCTGAATCTGAGCTTAGTTATCAACCGGGAGATGCGTTAGGGGTTTGGTATCTTAATGATGAATCCTTAGTGCTAGAGATCCTTCAACTACTTGCGATAGAACCAACGGCTGAGGTTGAGGTAGATGGCGTATCTATTTCAATTAAGCAAGCTCTCGTTGAGCACTATGAAATTACCAGTAGTAACCCAGTCTTGATTACTAAGTATGCTGAGCTATCTCAGAGTAAAAAACTATTAAAACTGGTTGATGATAAAGCAAAGCTGCGTGACTACGCCTCTAAAACACAAGTTATAGATGTATTGTTAGAGAAAAAGAGCAAACTCTCCGCAGAGCAACTTATTTCTTTATTACGCAGGTTAACCCCTCGCCTTTATTCCATCTCATCCTCTCAAGCTGAAGTCGATGAAGAGGTTCATATCACAGTCGGTGTTGTTGAGTACCAAGCTAAGAACGGGATTCGAGCTGGTGGTGCTTCTGGTTTTCTATCCAGAGCATCTGATGATGATGCTCAAGTAAAAGTATTTATAGAGCATAACAATAACTTCAAGCTTCCCACTGATGATAATGCAAACCTAATTATGATAGGCCCAGGTACAGGTATTGCTCCTTTTAGAAGCTTTATTCAAGAGCGTGACGTTCGAGAAGCAAAAGGGAAAAACTGGTTACTGTTTGGTGATCGTAACTTCACTCAAGATTTCTTATACCAGGTTGAATGGCAACGTTATTTAAAGTCAGGGGTACTGGATAAACTTGATGTGGCCTTTAGCCGTGATTCACAAAGTAAGGTTTATGTACAAGATAAGCTAAAAGCAAATGCAGCGCAGGTGTGGCAATGGTTGCAAGATGGGGCATACCTCTATGTTTGTGGCGATGCTGAGCGTATGGCTAAAGATGTACATGCCACCCTTATTGAGATTGCTCGCTCTCAAGGTGGGCTAGGTAAGGTAGAAGCAGAAGAGTGGTTAAAGGAATTGCGTAAGCAGAAACGTTATCAGAGGGATGTATACTAATGGATAAGCAAGTAGTTTTAGATCAAGAGCTAGGTTCTTTTTCAGATAATGAGCGATTAAAAGGCGAAAGTAACTTTCTTCGAGGAAGCATTGCTAAAGACCTGACAAATGAAATCACCGGTGGCTTTGATTCAGATAACTTCCAGCTGATTCGATTTCATGGCATGTATCAGCAAGATGACCGTGATATTAGAAATGAGCGTGCTAAGCAAAAGCTTGAACCTCTGCATAACGTAATGCTACGAGCAAGAATGCCAGGTGGTGTAATAACACCTAAGCAATGGTTGGCAATCGATAAGTTTGCGACCGACCATACCTTGTATGGAAGTATTCGTCTCACCACTCGTCAAACGTTTCAGTTTCATGGCGTGCTAAAACCAAATATTAAGTTGATGCATCAAACACTCAACACTATCGGGATTGACTCAATTGCTACAGCAGGGGATGTGAACCGTAATGTTTTATGCACCAGTAATCCGGTTGAAACTGAGCTACACCAGCAAGCCTATGAGTGGGCAACAAAGATCAGTGAACATCTATTACCTAAGACAAGAGCTTATGCCGAGATATGGCTAGATGGTGAAAAGCTCGAAACTACCGATGAAGAACCGATTCTAGGGAGTAACTATCTACCACGTAAGTTTAAAACCACTGTGGTAGTACCGCCGGATAATGATGTTGATCTACATGCTAACGACCTTAACTTTGTCGCAATTGCACAAGACGGCAAGCTGGTTGGGTTTAATGTCCTTGTGGGTGGTGGATTAGCCATGACACATGGGGATACTTCTACCTATCCAAGAAAGGCGGATGAATTTGGCTATATCCCTCTTGATAAAACACTAGATGTAGCTGCGGCCGTAGTAACAACGCAACGTGACTGGGGAAACCGTTCTAATCGTAAGAATGCCAAGACCAAATATACATTGGACCGTGTCGGCATCGATGTTTTCAAGAAAGAAGTAGAGAAGCGAGCCAATTTCACGTTTGAGCAGATAAAACCGTATGAGTTTACTCATCGTGGAGACAAGGTAGGTTGGATAGAGGGTATTGATGGCAAGCATCACCTTACCCTGTTTATTGAGAATGGCCGACTATTAGACGCTCCCACTAAACCATTAAAGAGCGGTGTGGCTGAAATCGCAAAGATTCACCAGGGCGATTTTCGTATGACGGCCAATCAAAACCTAATCGTTGCCGGAGTACCTACTCAATATAAACAACAAATAGAAGACATAGCGTATAAACATGGCCTGATTGATAAAAAGACATCACAGCAAAGAATTAACTCGATGGCCTGTGTTTCTTTCCCAACATGTCCACTTGCGATGGCAGAGGCAGAACGTTTTCTTCCAGAGTTTGTTAGCGAGGTTGAAGGCCTGCTACTGAAAAACGGTTTTGACGAGCAAGAAAATATCATCTTGCGAGTGACGGGTTGTCCAAATGGCTGTGGGCGAGCTATGTTGGCAGAAGTTGGCTTAGTGGGTAAAGCTCCAGATAAGTATAACCTTTACCTTGGAGGCAATAAGGCAGGAACACGAATTCCAAAGATATATAAAGAGAATATATCTTCCAAGGACATCTTGGCGATTTTGGATGAACTGTTAGCACAATGGCACAGCAATCGAAATGACAGTGAAGCATTTGGTGACTACGTCATTCGTGCCGGTATCGTTGCAGAAGTGTTGGTATCGAAGAGGGATTTCCATGCTTGAATTAGTAAAACAAATAGATCTGCAGAATATCTTAAAACTGAATAAGGTTGAGCAGAGTATTGCGTTAGCAGAAATTAATGCGGAACTAGAAGATATGAGCGCACAGCAAAGGGTTGCGTGGGCATTTGATCATTTAGAGTCGGATTTTGCAGTTTCGTCAAGTTTTGGTGCTCAGGCGGCAGTGATGCTTCACTTGGTAACTCAACACAGAGCAAATACACCAGTAATACTTACTGATACAGGCTACTTGTTCAAAGAGACGTACCAGTTTATTGATGAGCTTACGCTGTTATTAGACCTTAACTTGAAAATATTTCGAAGTCCTATCAGCCCTGCATGGCAAGAGTCCAGATTTGGCAAGTTGTGGGAAAAAGGAGTTGAAGGCATAACACAATATAATCAGCTCAATAAGGTTGAACCGATGCGCAGAGCATTGACGGAACTGAATGTTGGTACTTGGTTCTCTGGATTAAGACGAGCGCAGTCGAGTTCAAGAAGTGGCTTACCTGTGTTATCGGTTCAACATGGTGTCTTTAAGTTCTTGCCAATACTGGATTGGAGCGATGAGCTGGTGGAAGAATATCTAGCGCAACACGCCTTGCCTGTGCATCCATTGAAAGAACAGGGGTATGTGTCGATTGGAGATATACACACTACCAGTAAACTCGAAAAAGGGATGGAGCAACAAGATACTCGTTTCTTTGGACTAAAAAGAGAGTGTGGTTTACATGAGGACAGCGATGAAGCCGACGGTTCCGGAATTTAGAACGGTATATTTAGTGGCCGTTTTGAATAACTCTGTGGATAACTTGTAGTTAATCTGAGTGTAAACATGGATAAATAGAGCTTTCAGGTAAAAATTGGCTCAAATGCATTTTTTTCTGATTTTTTTCAAAAAAGCACTTGCCAGTGTGATGAAAGTCTCTATAATGCCGCCTCACTGACACGGTAGAGCGCACAACGCTTCAACGTGATTCAGTAGGCTAACTGGCCGAGTCATTTGAGTTTAGGTTCTCTTCGAAATTAAATTCAAAAAGTGTTTGACACTGAGGCTCAAATCGCTAGAATGGCCGTCCACTTGAGAGGTAAGCCTCGAAAGTAACGCTCTTTAACAATTTAAACCTATCAATCTGTGTGGGCACTCGTTGATGATAATCGAAAAGATTTATCAATGAACTGAGTGACCAAAACGATGACTTTTAGTCATTGGCACAGTCAATTCATTATCGTTCTGTTGGAACGATAATAGCTTTAAAATTACTTCTTACTTTCGAGTAAGGAACAGTTTTGAAGTCAGTATTCATTGAGCCGCATCTTAGATGCAACAAAACTTTAATTGAAGAGTTTGATCATGGCTCAGATTGAACGCTGGCGGCAGGCCTAACACATGCAAGTCGAGCGGAAACGACAACATTGACCCTTCGGGTGATTTGTTGGGCGTCGAGCGGCGGACGGGTGAGTAATGCCTGGGTATATGCCTTGATGTGGGGGATAACTATTGGAAACGATAGCTAATACCGCATAATGCCTACGGGCCAAAGAGGGGGATCTTCGGACCTCTCGCGTCAAGATTAGCCCAGGTGGGATTAGCTAGTTGGTGAGGTAATGGCTCACCAAGGCGACGATCCCTAGCTGGTCTGAGAGGATGATCAGCCACACTGGAACTGAGACACGGTCCAGACTCCTACGGGAGGCAGCAGTGGGGAATATTGCACAATGGGCGCAAGCCTGATGCAGCCATGCCGCGTGTATGAAGAAGGCCTTCGGGTTGTAAAGTACTTTCAGTCGTGAGGAAGGCGTTGTAGTTAATAGCTGCATCGTTTGACGTTAGCGACAGAAGAAGCACCGGCTAACTCCGTGCCAGCAGCCGCGGTAATACGGAGGGTGCGAGCGTTAATCGGAATTACTGGGCGTAAAGCGCATGCAGGTGGTTTGTTAAGTCAGATGTGAAAGCCCGGGGCTCAACCTCGGAACCGCATTTGAAACTGGCAGGCTAGAGTACTGTAGAGGGGGGTAGAATTTCAGGTGTAGCGGTGAAATGCGTAGAGATCTGAAGGAATACCAGTGGCGAAGGCGGCCCCCTGGACAGATACTGACACTCAGATGCGAAAGCGTGGGGAGCAAACAGGATTAGATACCCTGGTAGTCCACGCCGTAAACGATGTCTACTTGGAGGTTGTGGCCTTGAGCCGTGGCTTTCGGAGCTAACGCGTTAAGTAGACCGCCTGGGGAGTACGGTCGCAAGATTAAAACTCAAATGAATTGACGGGGGCCCGCACAAGCGGTGGAGCATGTGGTTTAATTCGATGCAACGCGAAGAACCTTACCTACTCTTGACATCCAGAGAATTCGCTAGAGATAGCTTAGTGCCTTCGGGAACTCTGAGACAGGTGCTGCATGGCTGTCGTCAGCTCGTGTTGTGAAATGTTGGGTTAAGTCCCGCAACGAGCGCAACCCCTATCCTTGTTTGCCAGCACGTAATGGTGGGAACTCCAGGGAGACTGCCGGTGATAAACCGGAGGAAGGTGGGGACGACGTCAAGTCATCATGGCCCTTACGAGTAGGGCTACACACGTGCTACAATGGCGCATACAGAGGGCGGCGAGCCAGCGATGGTGAGCGAATCCCAAAAAGTGCGTCGTAGTCCGGATTGGAGTCTGCAACTCGACTCCATGAAGTCGGAATCGCTAGTAATCGTAGATCAGAATGCTACGGTGAATACGTTCCCGGGCCTTGTACACACCGCCCGTCACACCATGGGAGTGGGCTGCAAAAGAAGTAGGTAGTTTAACCTTCGGGAGAACGCTTACCACTTTGTGGTTCATGACTGGGGTGAAGTCGTAACAAGGTAGCCCTAGGGGAACCTGGGGCTGGATCACCTCCTTATACGATGATTATTCACGATGAGTGTCCACACAGATTGATATGGTTTAGAAAGTTAGAGCAGGAAAAACTTCCAGATGGGGCTATAGCTCAGCTGGGAGAGCGCCTCGCTGGCAGCGAGGAGGTCTGCGGTTCGATCCCGCATAGCTCCACCATCTTTAAGTATTTTTGTTCTTTTCTCTAGAAAGATATAGAGAATATTTAAAAATGGTTTCAAAAGCTTTATTGCTTAGAAATACATGCTCTTTAACAATTTGGAAAGCTGACGATTAGTAATGTGATTTCATTACTAATCAAATTTAAAAGTTCTCAAATCCTATGTCTTTATTGATGTAGGTACCAACACACATTCAAGTGTTCTTGGGAATGTACTCTTGCCAGAGTGCATTCAAATTTGAGTCCGGCAAAATCGAATGTTATCTCGCTCATAATAAAGAGATAACGCACCTTGGAAACGTCATACTGCGTTGTAGCAAACGCATTGCGTTAAGCAAGACCCTTTGGGGTTGTATGGTTAAGTGACTAAGCGTACACGGTGGATGCCTTGGCAGTCAGAGGCGATGAAAGACGTAATAACTTGCGATAAGCCCAGATTAGGTAGTAATAACCATTTGAGTCTGGGATTTCTGAATGGGGAAACCCACGTGCATAAGCACGTATCATTAACTGAATACATAGGTTAATGAGGCAAACTCGGGGAACTGAAACATCTAAGTACCCGAAGGAAGAGAAATCAACCGAGATTCCGAAAGTAGCGGCGAGCGAAATTGGATTAGCCCTTAAGCTTTTAATGCGTCAGGTGAAGAGTCTGGAAAGTCTCGCAATATAGGGTGATAGCCCCGTAACCGACAACGCATTTTAAGTGAAAACGAGTAAGGCGGGACACGTGATATCCTGTTTGAACATGGGGGGACCATCCTCCAAGGCTAAATACTACTGACTGACCGATAGTGAACCAGTACCGTGAGGGAAAGGCGAAAAGAACCCCTGTGAGGGGAGTGAAATAGAACCTGAAACCGTGTACGTACAAGCAGTAGGAGCGCCTCGAAGCGTGACTGCGTACCTTTTGTATAATGGGTCAGCGACTTAATTTTAGTAGCAAGGTTAACCGTATAGGGGAGCCGTAGGGAAACCGAGTCTTAACTGGGCGTCGAGTTGCTAGAATTAGACCCGAAACCAGGTGATCTAGCCATGGGCAGGTTGAAGGTTGAGTAACATCAACTGGAGGACCGAACCGACTAATGTTGAAAAATTAGCGGATGACTTGTGGCTAGGGGTGAAAGGCCAATCAAACCTGGAGATAGCTGGTTCTCCCCGAAAGCTATTTAGGTAGCGCCTCGGACGAATACCAATGGGGGTAGAGCACTGTTAAGGCTAGGGGGTCATCCCGACTTACCAACCCTTTGCAAACTCCGAATACCATTGAGTACTATCCGGGAGACACACGGCGGGTGCTAACGTCCGTCGTGGAGAGGGAAACAACCCAGACCGCCAGCTAAGGTCCCAAAGTATAGCTAAGTGGGAAACGATGTGGGAAGGCTCAGACAGCCAGGATGTTGGCTTAGAAGCAGCCATCATTTAAAGAAAGCGTAATAGCTCACTGGTCGAGTCGGCCTGCGCGGAAGATGTAACGGGGCTAAGCTATACACCGAAGCTGCGGCTGCATACTTTTGTATGCGGGGTAGGGGAGCGTTCTGTAAGCGGTTGAAGGTGGTCTGTAAGGGCTGCTGGACGTATCAGAAGTGCGAATGCTGACATGAGTAACGATAAAGGGGGTGAAAAACCCCCTCGCCGGAAGACCAAGGGTTCCTGTCCAACGTTAATCGGGGCAGGGTAAGTCGACCCCTAAGGCGAGGCCGAAAGGCGTAGTCGATGGGAAACGGGTTAATATTCCCGTACTTCTTATAATTGCGATGGGGGGACGGAGAAGGCTAGGTGGGCCTGGCGATGGTTGTCCAGGTTCAAGTATGTAGGCGGAAGGTTTAGGTAAATCCGGACTTTCTTAACGCTGAGATACGATGTCGAGCTGCTACGTGCAGTGAAGTCATTGATGCCATGCTTCCAGGAAAAGCCTCTAAGCTTCAGATTATAAGAAATCGTACCCCAAACCGACACAGGTGGTCGGGTAGAGAATACCAAGGCGCTTGAGAGAACTCGGGTGAAGGAACTAGGCAAAATGGTACCGTAACTTCGGGAGAAGGTACGCTCTTGGCGGTGAAGTCCCTTGCGGATGGAGCTACTAGGAGTCGCAGATACCAGGTGGCTGCAACTGTTTATTAAAAACACAGCACTGTGCAAAATCGTAAGATGACGTATACGGTGTGACGCCTGCCCGGTGCCGGAAGGTTAATTGATGGGGTTAGACTTCGGTCGAAGCTCTTGATCGAAGCCCCGGTAAACGGCGGCCGTAACTATAACGGTCCTAAGGTAGCGAAATTCCTTGTCGGGTAAGTTCCGACCTGCACGAATGGCGTAATGATGGCCACGCTGTCTCCACCCGAGACTCAGTGAAATTGAAATCGCTGTGAAGATGCAGTGTACCCGCGGCTAGACGGAAAGACCCCGTGAACCTTTACTACAGCTTGGCACTGAACATTGACCCTACATGTGTAGGATAGGTGGGAGGCTTTGAAGACGGTACGCTAGTATCGTTGGAGCCGTCCTTGAAATACCACCCTTGTAGTGTTGATGTTCTAACTTAGTCCCCTTATCGGGGATGAGGACAGTGCCTGGTGGGTAGTTTGACTGGGGCGGTCTCCTCCCAAAGAGTAACGGAGGAGCACGAAGGTGGGCTAAACACGGTTGGACATCGTGTGGTTAGTGCAATGGCATAAGCCCGCTTGACTGCGAGAATGACAATTCGAGCAGGTGCGAAAGCAGGTCATAGTGATCCGGTGGTTCTGAATGGAAGGGCCATCGCTCAACGGATAAAAGGTACTCCGGGGATAACAGGCTGATACCGCCCAAGAGTTCATATCGACGGCGGTGTTTGGCACCTCGATGTCGGCTCATCACATCCTGGGGCTGAAGTCGGTCCCAAGGGTATGGCTGTTCGCCATTTAAAGTGGTACGCGAGCTGGGTTTAGAACGTCGTGAGACAGTTCGGTCCCTATCTGCCGTGGGCGTTGGAAGATTGAAGGGGGCTGCTCCTAGTACGAGAGGACCGGAGTGGACGAACCTCTGGTGTTCGGGTTGTCATGCCAATGGCATTGCCCGGTAGCTAAGTTCGGAATCGATAACCGCTGAAAGCATCTAAGCGGGAAGCGAGCCCTGAGATGAGTCTTCCCTGGCACTTTAAGTGTCCTGAAGGGTTGTTCGAGACTAGAACGTTGATAGGCAGGGTGTGTAAGTGCTGCGAGGCATTGAGCTAACCTGTACTAATTGCCCGTGAGGCTTAACCATACAACACCCAAGGGGTTTTGTGGACTCAAAGTAAGAACTTTGAATGTGTGACAATAACTTTTAAATATAGCTTTCCGAATTATTAATTTTTGCTTTTAGCTTTTTTTGAAAAAGCTGAAGACAAATAAGAAATTTGCTTGGCGACCATAGCGTTGTGGACCCACCTGATTCCATGCCGAACTCAGAAGTGAAACACAGTAGCGCCGATGGTAGTGTGGGGTTTCCCCATGTGAGAGTAGGACATCGCCAGGCTTTAATTTTAGACTTGCTTCTAATGAAGCGAGTCACCATAAAGTTCTAATTTATTTAGAGTTTTATGTTGACTTTAATAGTCAGTCGCGTATTATACGCGTCCTGCTTAAGTGCTAAGGCATTCAAAGCAGCGCTCTTTAACAATTTAAACCTATCAATCTGTGTGGGCACTCGTTGATGATAATCGAAAAGATTTATCAATGAACTGAGTGACCAAAACGATGACTTTTAGTCATTGGCACAGTCAATTCATTATCGTTCTGTTGGAACGATAATAGCTTTAAAATTACTTCTTACTTTCGAGTAAGGAACAGTTTTGAAGTCAGTATTCATTGAGCCGCATCTTAGATGCAACAAAACTTTAATTGAAGAGTTTGATCATGGCTCAGATTGAACGCTGGCGGCAGGCCTAACACATGCAAGTCGAGCGGAAACGACAACATTGACCCTTCGGGTGATTTATTGGGCGTCGAGCGGCGGACGGGTGAGTAATGCCTGGGTATATGCCTTGATGTGGGGGATAACTATTGGAAACGATAGCTAATACCGCATAATGCCTACGGGCCAAAGAGGGGGATCTTCGGACCTCTCGCGTCAAGATTAGCCCAGGTGGGATTAGCTAGTTGGTGAGGTAATGGCTCACCAAGGCGACGATCCCTAGCTGGTCTGAGAGGATGATCAGCCACACTGGAACTGAGACACGGTCCAGACTCCTACGGGAGGCAGCAGTGGGGAATATTGCACAATGGGCGCAAGCCTGATGCAGCCATGCCGCGTGTATGAAGAAGGCCTTCGGGTTGTAAAGTACTTTCAGTCGTGAGGAAGGCGTTGTAGTTAATAGCTGCATCGTTTGACGTTAGCGACAGAAGAAGCACCGGCTAACTCCGTGCCAGCAGCCGCGGTAATACGGAGGGTGCGAGCGTTAATCGGAATTACTGGGCGTAAAGCGCATGCAGGTGGTTTGTTAAGTCAGATGTGAAAGCCCGGGGCTCAACCTCGGAACCGCATTTGAAACTGGCAGGCTAGAGTACTGTAGAGGGGGGTAGAATTTCAGGTGTAGCGGTGAAATGCGTAGAGATCTGAAGGAATACCAGTGGCGAAGGCGGCCCCCTGGACAGATACTGACACTCAGATGCGAAAGCGTGGGGAGCAAACAGGATTAGATACCCTGGTAGTCCACGCCGTAAACGATGTCTACTTGGAGGTTGTGGCCTTGAGCCGTGGCTTTCGGAGCTAACGCGTTAAGTAGACCGCCTGGGGAGTACGGTCGCAAGATTAAAACTCAAATGAATTGACGGGGGCCCGCACAAGCGGTGGAGCATGTGGTTTAATTCGATGCAACGCGAAGAACCTTACCTACTCTTGACATCCAGAGAATTCGCTAGAGATAGCTTAGTGCCTTCGGGAACTCTGAGACAGGTGCTGCATGGCTGTCGTCAGCTCGTGTTGTGAAATGTTGGGTTAAGTCCCGCAACGAGCGCAACCCCTATCCTTGTTTGCCAGCACGTAATGGTGGGAACTCCAGGGAGACTGCCGGTGATAAACCGGAGGAAGGTGGGGACGACGTCAAGTCATCATGGCCCTTACGAGTAGGGCTACACACGTGCTACAATGGCGCATACAGAGGGCGGCGAGCCAGCGATGGTGAGCGAATCCCAAAAAGTGCGTCGTAGTCCGGATTGGAGTCTGCAACTCGACTCCATGAAGTCGGAATCGCTAGTAATCGTAGATCAGAATGCTACGGTGAATACGTTCCCGGGCCTTGTACACACCGCCCGTCACACCATGGGAGTGGGCTGCAAAAGAAGTAGGTAGTTTAACCTTCGGGAGAACGCTTACCACTTTGTGGTTCATGACTGGGGTGAAGTCGTAACAAGGTAGCCCTAGGGGAACCTGGGGCTGGATCACCTCCTTATACGATGATTATTCACGATGAGTGTCCACACAGATTGATATGGTTTAGAAAGTGAAGAGAGTATTTTGCGAAATGACACTTGTGTTGTTTTGTGAAAAATTGGGTCTGTAGCTCAGCTGGTTAGAGCGCTCGCCTGATAAGCGGGAGGTCGGTGGTTCAAGTCCACTCAGACCCACCAATTTTTCCTTATACTGCGTTAGATTCTTCGTTGTGTACTGATGTACACGGCCTCAAAATCTGCCTTGTCTAAGAAAAAATACCAAGATGGGGCTATAGCTCAGCTGGGAGAGCGCCTGCCTTGCACGCAGGAGGTCTGCGGTTCGATCCCGCATAGCTCCACCATCTTTAAGTACATTTGCTTTAAGTGTCTTTAAAAATGGTTTCAAAAGCTTTATTGCTTAGAAATACATGCTCTTTAACAATTTGGAAAGCTGACGATAAATAATGTGATTTCATTATTTTTCAAATTTAAAAGTTCTCAAATCCTATATCTTTATTGATGTAGGTACCAACACACATTCAAGTGTTCTTGGGAATGTACTCTTGCCAGAGTGCATTCAAATTTGAGTCCGGCAAAATCGAATGTTATCTCGCTCATAATAAAGAGATAACGCACCTTGGAAACGTCATACTGCGTTGTAGCAAACGCATTGCGTTAAGCAAGACCCTTTGGGGTTGTATGGTTAAGTGACTAAGCGTACACGGTGGATGCCTTGGCAGTCAGAGGCGATGAAAGACGTAATAACTTGCGATAAGCCCAGATTAGGTAGTAATAACCATTTGAGTCTGGGATTTCTGAATGGGGAAACCCACGTGCATAAGCACGTATCATTAACTGAATACATAGGTTAATGAGGCAAACTCGGGGAACTGAAACATCTAAGTACCCGAAGGAAGAGAAATCAACCGAGATTCCGAAAGTAGCGGCGAGCGAAATTGGATTAGCCCTTAAGCTTTTAATGCGTCAGGTGAAGAGTCTGGAAAGTCTCGCAATATAGGGTGATAGCCCCGTAACCGACAACGCATTTTAAGTGAAAACGAGTAAGGCGGGACACGTGATATCCTGTTTGAACATGGGGGGACCATCCTCCAAGGCTAAATACTACTGACTGACCGATAGTGAACCAGTACCGTGAGGGAAAGGCGAAAAGAACCCCTGTGAGGGGAGTGAAATAGAACCTGAAACCGTGTACGTACAAGCAGTAGGAGCGCCTCGAAGCGTGACTGCGTACCTTTTGTATAATGGGTCAGCGACTTAATTTTAGTAGCAAGGTTAACCGTATAGGGGAGCCGTAGGGAAACCGAGTCTTAACTGGGCGTCGAGTTGCTAGAATTAGACCCGAAACCAGGTGATCTAGCCATGGGCAGGTTGAAGGTTGAGTAACATCAACTGGAGGACCGAACCGACTAATGTTGAAAAATTAGCGGATGACTTGTGGCTAGGGGTGAAAGGCCAATCAAACCTGGAGATAGCTGGTTCTCCCCGAAAGCTATTTAGGTAGCGCCTCGGACGAATACCAATGGGGGTAGAGCACTGTTAAGGCTAGGGGGTCATCCCGACTTACCAACCCTTTGCAAACTCCGAATACCATTGAGTACTATCCGGGAGACACACGGCGGGTGCTAACGTCCGTCGTGGAGAGGGAAACAACCCAGACCGCCAGCTAAGGTCCCAAAGTATAGCTAAGTGGGAAACGATGTGGGAAGGCTCAGACAGCCAGGATGTTGGCTTAGAAGCAGCCATCATTTAAAGAAAGCGTAATAGCTCACTGGTCGAGTCGGCCTGCGCGGAAGATGTAACGGGGCTAAGCTATACACCGAAGCTGCGGCTGCATACTTTTGTATGCGGGGTAGGGGAGCGTTCTGTAAGCGGTTGAAGGTGGTCTGTAAGGGCTGCTGGACGTATCAGAAGTGCGAATGCTGACATGAGTAACGATAAAGGGGGTGAAAAACCCCCTCGCCGGAAGACCAAGGGTTCCTGTCCAACGTTAATCGGGGCAGGGTAAGTCGACCCCTAAGGCGAGGCCGAAAGGCGTAGTCGATGGGAAACGGGTTAATATTCCCGTACTTCTTATAATTGCGATGGGGGGACGGAGAAGGCTAGGTGGGCCTGGCGATGGTTGTCCAGGTTCAAGTATGTAGGCGGAAGGTTTAGGTAAATCCGGACTTTCTTAACGCTGAGATACGATGTCGAGCTGCTACGTGCAGTGAAGTCATTGATGCCATGCTTCCAGGAAAAGCCTCTAAGCTTCAGATTATAAGAAATCGTACCCCAAACCGACACAGGTGGTCGGGTAGAGAATACCAAGGCGCTTGAGAGAACTCGGGTGAAGGAACTAGGCAAAATGGTACCGTAACTTCGGGAGAAGGTACGCTCTTGGCGGTGAAGTCCCTTGCGGATGGAGCTACTAGGAGTCGCAGATACCAGGTGGCTGCAACTGTTTATTAAAAACACAGCACTGTGCAAAATCGTAAGATGACGTATACGGTGTGACGCCTGCCCGGTGCCGGAAGGTTAATTGATGGGGTTAGACTTCGGTCGAAGCTCTTGATCGAAGCCCCGGTAAACGGCGGCCGTAACTATAACGGTCCTAAGGTAGCGAAATTCCTTGTCGGGTAAGTTCCGACCTGCACGAATGGCGTAATGATGGCCACGCTGTCTCCACCCGAGACTCAGTGAAATTGAAATCGCTGTGAAGATGCAGTGTACCCGCGGCTAGACGGAAAGACCCCGTGAACCTTTACTACAGCTTGGCACTGAACATTGACCCTACATGTGTAGGATAGGTGGGAGGCTTTGAAGACGGTACGCTAGTATCGTTGGAGCCGTCCTTGAAATACCACCCTTGTAGTGTTGATGTTCTAACTTAGTCCCCTTATCGGGGATGAGGACAGTGCCTGGTGGGTAGTTTGACTGGGGCGGTCTCCTCCCAAAGAGTAACGGAGGAGCACGAAGGTGGGCTAAACACGGTTGGACATCGTGTGGTTAGTGCAATGGCATAAGCCCGCTTGACTGCGAGAATGACAATTCGAGCAGGTGCGAAAGCAGGTCATAGTGATCCGGTGGTTCTGAATGGAAGGGCCATCGCTCAACGGATAAAAGGTACTCCGGGGATAACAGGCTGATACCGCCCAAGAGTTCATATCGACGGCGGTGTTTGGCACCTCGATGTCGGCTCATCACATCCTGGGGCTGAAGTCGGTCCCAAGGGTATGGCTGTTCGCCATTTAAAGTGGTACGCGAGCTGGGTTTAGAACGTCGTGAGACAGTTCGGTCCCTATCTGCCGTGGGCGTTGGAAGATTGAAGGGGGCTGCTCCTAGTACGAGAGGACCGGAGTGGACGAACCTCTGGTGTTCGGGTTGTCATGCCAATGGCATTGCCCGGTAGCTAAGTTCGGAATCGATAACCGCTGAAAGCATCTAAGCGGGAAGCGAGCCCTGAGATGAGTCTTCCCTGGCACTTTAAGTGTCCTGAAGGGTTGTTCGAGACTAGAACGTTGATAGGCAGGGTGTGTAAGTGCTGCGAGGCATTGAGCTAACCTGTACTAATTGCCCGTGAGGCTTAACCATACAACACCCAAGGGGTTTTGTGGACTCAAAGTAAGAACTTTGAATGTGTGACAATAACTTTTAAATATAGCTTTCCGAATTATTAATTTTTGCTTTTAGCTTTTTTTGAAAAAGCTGAAGACAAATAAGAAATTTGCTTGGCGACCATAGCGTTGTGGACCCACCTGATTCCATGCCGAACTCAGAAGTGAAACACAGTAGCGCCGATGGTAGTGTGGGGTTTCCCCATGTGAGAGTAGGACATCGCCAGGCTCCTATTTATTTTCACTTTTTAAAAAGTGAAGACAAAAGGTTAGACTTGCTTCTAATGAAGCGAGTCACCATAAAGTTCTAATTTATTTAGAGTTTTATGTTGACTTTAACAGTTAGTCGCGTATTATACGCGTCTTGCTTAAGTGCTAAGGCATTCAAAGCAGCGCTCTTTAACAATTTAAACCTATCAATCTGTGTGGGCACTCGTTGATGATAATCGAAAAGATTTATCAATGAACTGAGTGACCAAAACGATGACTTTTAGTCATTGGCACAGTCAATTCATTATCGTTCTGTTGGAACGATAATAGCTTTAAAATTACTTCTTACTTTCGAGTAAGGAACAGTTTTGAAGTCAGTATTCATTGAGCCGCATCTTAGATGCAACAAAACTTTAATTGAAGAGTTTGATCATGGCTCAGATTGAACGCTGGCGGCAGGCCTAACACATGCAAGTCGAGCGGAAACGACAACATTGACCCTTCGGGTGATTTGTTGGGCGTCGAGCGGCGGACGGGTGAGTAATGCCTGGGTATATGCCTTGATGTGGGGGATAACTATTGGAAACGATAGCTAATACCGCATAATGCCTACGGGCCAAAGAGGGGGATCTTCGGACCTCTCGCGTCAAGATTAGCCCAGGTGGGATTAGCTAGTTGGTGAGGTAATGGCTCACCAAGGCGACGATCCCTAGCTGGTCTGAGAGGATGATCAGCCACACTGGAACTGAGACACGGTCCAGACTCCTACGGGAGGCAGCAGTGGGGAATATTGCACAATGGGCGCAAGCCTGATGCAGCCATGCCGCGTGTATGAAGAAGGCCTTCGGGTTGTAAAGTACTTTCAGTCGTGAGGAAGGCGTTGTAGTTAATAGCTGCATCGTTTGACGTTAGCGACAGAAGAAGCACCGGCTAACTCCGTGCCAGCAGCCGCGGTAATACGGAGGGTGCGAGCGTTAATCGGAATTACTGGGCGTAAAGCGCATGCAGGTGGTTTGTTAAGTCAGATGTGAAAGCCCGGGGCTCAACCTCGGAACCGCATTTGAAACTGGCAGGCTAGAGTACTGTAGAGGGGGGTAGAATTTCAGGTGTAGCGGTGAAATGCGTAGAGATCTGAAGGAATACCAGTGGCGAAGGCGGCCCCCTGGACAGATACTGACACTCAGATGCGAAAGCGTGGGGAGCAAACAGGATTAGATACCCTGGTAGTCCACGCCGTAAACGATGTCTACTTGGAGGTTGTGGCCTTGAGCCGTGGCTTTCGGAGCTAACGCGTTAAGTAGACCGCCTGGGGAGTACGGTCGCAAGATTAAAACTCAAATGAATTGACGGGGGCCCGCACAAGCGGTGGAGCATGTGGTTTAATTCGATGCAACGCGAAGAACCTTACCTACTCTTGACATCCAGAGAATTCGCTAGAGATAGCTTAGTGCCTTCGGGAACTCTGAGACAGGTGCTGCATGGCTGTCGTCAGCTCGTGTTGTGAAATGTTGGGTTAAGTCCCGCAACGAGCGCAACCCCTATCCTTGTTTGCCAGCACGTAATGGTGGGAACTCCAGGGAGACTGCCGGTGATAAACCGGAGGAAGGTGGGGACGACGTCAAGTCATCATGGCCCTTACGAGTAGGGCTACACACGTGCTACAATGGCGCATACAGAGGGCGGCGAGCCAGCGATGGTGAGCGAATCCCAAAAAGTGCGTCGTAGTCCGGATTGGAGTCTGCAACTCGACTCCATGAAGTCGGAATCGCTAGTAATCGTAGATCAGAATGCTACGGTGAATACGTTCCCGGGCCTTGTACACACCGCCCGTCACACCATGGGAGTGGGCTGCAAAAGAAGTAGGTAGTTTAACCTTCGGGAGAACGCTTACCACTTTGTGGTTCATGACTGGGGTGAAGTCGTAACAAGGTAGCCCTAGGGGAACCTGGGGCTGGATCACCTCCTTATACGATGATTATTCACGATGAGTGTCCACACAGATTGATATGGTTTAGAAAGTAAAGAGATTTTGAAGTGCCCCCCAAGGCGCTTCAACAATTTGCGTTTGCTCTTTGGAGTAAATGTGAATCTAGTGTCCCGTTCGTCTAGAGGCCTAGGACACCGCCCTTTCACGGCGGTAACAGGGGTTCGACTCCCCTACGGGATACCATTGGGTCGTTAGCTCAGCTGGTAGAGCAGTTGACTTTTAATCAATTGGTCGCAGGTTCGAATCCTGCACGACCCACCATTTCCTTTCCACAAAGGAAGTTGTTTGAATTCACTTTTATAGTGAAAGCAAATAGCAAACAATGTGGGCGATTAGCTCAGTTGGGAGAGCACCTCCCTTACAAGGAGGGGGTCACTGGTTCGAGCCCGGTATCGCCCACCATCTTTAAGCGCTCTTTCGAGTGTGTTTAAAAATGGTTCATTTGTTTGAATCTCGCTCTTTAACAATTTGGAAAGCTGACGATTAGTAATGTGATTTCATTACTAATCAAATTTAAAAGTTCTCAAATCCTATGTCTTTATTGATGTAGGTACCAACACACATTCAAGTGTTCTTGGGAATGTACTCTTGCCAGAGTGCATTCAAATTTGAGTCCGGCAAAATCGAATGTTATCTCGCTCATAATAAAGAGATAACGCACCTTGGAAACGTCATACTGCGTTGTAGCAAACGCATTGCGTTAAGCAAGACCCTTTGGGGTTGTATGGTTAAGTGACTAAGCGTACACGGTGGATGCCTTGGCAGTCAGAGGCGATGAAAGACGTAATAACTTGCGATAAGCCCAGATTAGGTAGTAATAACCATTTGAGTCTGGGATTTCTGAATGGGGAAACCCACGTGCATAAGCACGTATCATTAACTGAATACATAGGTTAATGAGGCAAACTCGGGGAACTGAAACATCTAAGTACCCGAAGGAAGAGAAATCAACCGAGATTCCGAAAGTAGCGGCGAGCGAAATTGGATTAGCCCTTAAGCTTTTAATGCGTCAGGTGAAGAGTCTGGAAAGTCTCGCAATATAGGGTGATAGCCCCGTAACCGACAACGCATTTTAAGTGAAAACGAGTAAGGCGGGACACGTGATATCCTGTTTGAACATGGGGGGACCATCCTCCAAGGCTAAATACTACTGACTGACCGATAGTGAACCAGTACCGTGAGGGAAAGGCGAAAAGAACCCCTGTGAGGGGAGTGAAATAGAACCTGAAACCGTGTACGTACAAGCAGTAGGAGCGCCTCGAAGCGTGACTGCGTACCTTTTGTATAATGGGTCAGCGACTTAATTTTAGTAGCAAGGTTAACCGTATAGGGGAGCCGTAGGGAAACCGAGTCTTAACTGGGCGTCGAGTTGCTAGAATTAGACCCGAAACCAGGTGATCTAGCCATGGGCAGGTTGAAGGTTGAGTAACATCAACTGGAGGACCGAACCGACTAATGTTGAAAAATTAGCGGATGACTTGTGGCTAGGGGTGAAAGGCCAATCAAACCTGGAGATAGCTGGTTCTCCCCGAAAGCTATTTAGGTAGCGCCTCGGACGAATACCAATGGGGGTAGAGCACTGTTAAGGCTAGGGGGTCATCCCGACTTACCAACCCTTTGCAAACTCCGAATACCATTGAGTACTATCCGGGAGACACACGGCGGGTGCTAACGTCCGTCGTGGAGAGGGAAACAACCCAGACCGCCAGCTAAGGTCCCAAAGTATAGCTAAGTGGGAAACGATGTGGGAAGGCTCAGACAGCCAGGATGTTGGCTTAGAAGCAGCCATCATTTAAAGAAAGCGTAATAGCTCACTGGTCGAGTCGGCCTGCGCGGAAGATGTAACGGGGCTAAGCTATACACCGAAGCTGCGGCTGCATACTTTTGTATGCGGGGTAGGGGAGCGTTCTGTAAGCGGTTGAAGGTGGTCTGTAAGGGCTGCTGGACGTATCAGAAGTGCGAATGCTGACATGAGTAACGATAAAGGGGGTGAAAAACCCCCTCGCCGGAAGACCAAGGGTTCCTGTCCAACGTTAATCGGGGCAGGGTAAGTCGACCCCTAAGGCGAGGCCGAAAGGCGTAGTCGATGGGAAACGGGTTAATATTCCCGTACTTCTTATAATTGCGATGGGGGGACGGAGAAGGCTAGGTGGGCCTGGCGATGGTTGTCCAGGTTCAAGTATGTAGGCGGAAGGTTTAGGTAAATCCGGACTTTCTTAACGCTGAGATACGATGTCGAGCTGCTACGTGCAGTGAAGTCATTGATGCCATGCTTCCAGGAAAAGCCTCTAAGCTTCAGATTATAAGAAATCGTACCCCAAACCGACACAGGTGGTCGGGTAGAGAATACCAAGGCGCTTGAGAGAACTCGGGTGAAGGAACTAGGCAAAATGGTACCGTAACTTCGGGAGAAGGTACGCTCTTGGCGGTGAAGTCCCTTGCGGATGGAGCTACTAGGAGTCGCAGATACCAGGTGGCTGCAACTGTTTATTAAAAACACAGCACTGTGCAAAATCGTAAGATGACGTATACGGTGTGACGCCTGCCCGGTGCCGGAAGGTTAATTGATGGGGTTAGACTTCGGTCGAAGCTCTTGATCGAAGCCCCGGTAAACGGCGGCCGTAACTATAACGGTCCTAAGGTAGCGAAATTCCTTGTCGGGTAAGTTCCGACCTGCACGAATGGCGTAATGATGGCCACGCTGTCTCCACCCGAGACTCAGTGAAATTGAAATCGCTGTGAAGATGCAGTGTACCCGCGGCTAGACGGAAAGACCCCGTGAACCTTTACTACAGCTTGGCACTGAACATTGACCCTACATGTGTAGGATAGGTGGGAGGCTTTGAAGACGGTACGCTAGTATCGTTGGAGCCGTCCTTGAAATACCACCCTTGTAGTGTTGATGTTCTAACTTAGTCCCCTTATCGGGGATGAGGACAGTGCCTGGTGGGTAGTTTGACTGGGGCGGTCTCCTCCCAAAGAGTAACGGAGGAGCACGAAGGTGGGCTAAACACGGTTGGACATCGTGTGGTTAGTGCAATGGCATAAGCCCGCTTGACTGCGAGAATGACAATTCGAGCAGGTGCGAAAGCAGGTCATAGTGATCCGGTGGTTCTGAATGGAAGGGCCATCGCTCAACGGATAAAAGGTACTCCGGGGATAACAGGCTGATACCGCCCAAGAGTTCATATCGACGGCGGTGTTTGGCACCTCGATGTCGGCTCATCACATCCTGGGGCTGAAGTCGGTCCCAAGGGTATGGCTGTTCGCCATTTAAAGTGGTACGCGAGCTGGGTTTAGAACGTCGTGAGACAGTTCGGTCCCTATCTGCCGTGGGCGTTGGAAGATTGAAGGGGGCTGCTCCTAGTA